>CALWXD010000001.1 GCA_944385425.1 uncultured Oscillospiraceae bacterium
TCTTGCCGGTGCCCGGGGAGCCCACCAGCAGCGCGCCCTTGGGGAGCTTGGCGCCGATGGCGGTGTAGCGGGCGGGGTTGTGGAGGAAGTCGATGATCTCCTCCAGGCTCTCCTTGGCCTCGTCCTGGCCGGCCACGTCGGCAAAGGTGACGCCGGTCTGCTTTTCCATATAGACCTTGGCGTTGGACTTGCCCACGCTGCCGATGCCGCCGATTCCCCCGCCCTTCTTGGCCATAAAGCGGAAGAGCAGGCTGAAGGCCACCACCATGATGACCACCGGCAGCACATAGCCCACCAGCAGCTCCAAAATCACCGGCGTCTCCGGCACATAGGGGGCGTTGTAATCGACCTTATACTCGTCCAGCAGGTCGTAGAGCCGCGGGTCCCCCAGGTCCACCGTGAAGAGGGTGTAGTTGTCCGTATAGGTGTTGCCCCCGTCGTCGGTGTAGGCGTAGCCCTCGGCGGGGTAGATATTGATGAGCCCGCCCTCGAACTCCACCCGCTCCACATGGCCGCCCTTCACCAGGTCGTCCACGTCGCTGTAGTCGATCTCATGGGTGGTGGTGGAGCTGCGGGGGCTGCCCAGGTAGAGGTTCAGGTACTGCAGTGCCACCGTCAGCAGCAGCGCCCAGCCCACCAGGGTGAGAAGGATATTGAGACTGTTGCGGTTTTTGTTGTTTTTATTGTCTTTATTCTGGTTGTTGTCCATTGTCGGCTCCTTTATCGCTGCGGGGCGGGGCGGAGGCCCGGCGCCGCCGGGAGATTCTCATATATGGTATCACAAAGTGAAAGAAGTAACAAGAACCGGCTGCGGATTTTCTGTGAAATTTCTGTGAATCCCCTTTCTATCAGCCCCTTTCTATGCTATACTGGTGGCGTTATCAGACCAACGCCGCGGCCCGGACCGGCGCTGCCCCGGCTGCGGCCTTTCTGTGGAAGGAGCCCAGATCCATGCGTGAACACACTTATGCAGACGCCCGGGATGAGGCGGGCCTCATCGAGGGGCGCAACGCGGTGCGGGAGGCCCTGCGGGCCGGCACCCCCATTGACAAGCTGTACCTGGCCGCCGGGGAGACGGACCGCACCCTGGCCGCCCTGGCCGCCGAGGCCAGGCGGGCGGGGGTTGTGGTGGTGGAGTGCGAGCGGCGCAAGCTGGACGGCATGAGCGCCACCCACAGCCACCAGGGGGTCATCGCCGTGGCCGCCGCCAGGGCCTACGCCACGGTGGAGGACCTGCTCTCCGCCGCCCGGCAGCGGGGGGAGCGGCCGCTGCTGGTGGTGGGCGACGGGATCTCCGACCCCCGCAGCCTGGGCGCCATCATCCGCACCGCCGAGTGCGCCGGGGCCCACGGGGTCATCATCCCCAAGCGCCGCAGCGCCGGCCTCACCGCCACCGTGGCCAAGACCAGCGCCGGGGCCGTCAGCTACCTGCCGGTGGCCCGGGTGGCCAATATCCCGTCCCTCCTCCAGCAGCTGCAGAAGGAGAGGGTGTGGGTCTTCGGCGCCGCCGCCGAAGGGACCGTCTCCCTCTATGAGGCGGACTTGAAGGGCCCCGCCGCCCTTGTGATCGGCAGCGAGGGGGACGGTATGACCCGCCTTGCCCGGGAGCGGTGCGATTTTTTGGTGCGGATCCCCATGCGGGGGCAGATCTCCTCCCTAAACGCCTCCGCCGCCGCGGCGATCCTGCTCTACGAGGCGGTGCGCCAGCGGCTGGGCACGGCGTGACCCCATCGGGCGCGGCGGGATGGACCCCTTGCCGCAGTCACACAGCAAAAGAGGAATGAGCATGGACCAACACGAGAAACAAAACACCTATTACGACGACTTTGAAGTGGACGGCCTCACCGCCCGCTTTGCCATCTTGACCGACGAGGAGGACGCGCCCCCTCCCGGAGGGGAGCCGGCCTTCCCGCGGGGGGGCGGCGGGGAGGAGCCGCCTCTCCCGCCGGCCGCGGAGGAGGCGCCGGCCCTCGACCCGGCGGAGGCCCTCTTCTCCGGGTGGGAGGAGCTGTTCCCTCCGAGAGAGGAGCCGGCGGAGCCCGCCGCTGACGGCCAGGCGGCAGATATCCCCCCGCAAGAGACAGACCACCTCTTCCACGGGGGCGGTCTCCTCTCCCGGGCGGGGGACGTGCGCCCCTCAGAGGAGGAAACCGCCCCCCATAGCCAGGCGGAAACGCCCGCCCCCCGGGAGCCGGACGGGCCGGAGCGGCGGCGGAGGGCCCCGGCGTCCGGCGCCTCCCCGGAGCCCAGCGGCCAGCCGGAGGGGGAGGGCCACAGTGCCGTCTCCGTGGCGGACGTGGTGGCCAGCACGGTGGACGCGGTGCTGGACCAGCGGAAGGGCGACCAGCGCCGTTTCGCCCAGCAGCGCCAGCGGGCCCAGAAGGAGCAGGAGAAGATCCACCGCTCCAACAGCGGCCGGGCGGTGGATGAGGAGGACTTCTCCGGACCCGAGCCCTCCCTGGCGGAGGCCACCGTGCGGCAGAAACGGCTGTTCCTCCGCCTCAAAAAGCGGGCCATCGCCGCCACGGTGCTGGCGGCCCTCTCCTGGGTCCCTTACATCATCCAGTATTTCCGGCCGGAGCTCCCCTTTGTCCCCTACCTTCCCTATGCGGGGGCGGCGCTGCTGGCGGCGCTGTGCGTCGTCGGCGCGCCGGTCTTTGTGGCGGGGTTCGGCCGGCGGCAGGTGAACTGTTTCACCCTGGCGTCCGTCGGCGCCGTGGCGGCGCTGCTGGATGCCCTCATCCCCATCGCCGGGCGGGGGGACCTGCCCTCCATGGCGGGGATCTCCGCGGCGGGCGTGGCCCTGGCCCTGTGGGGCGAGTGCTGGCGCAGCGTCGCGCTCCGGGAGGGGTTCCGCCTGGTGGCCCTGGGCCAGCCGGCCTATATGGTGGACTTGACGGAGCACGGCGCCGTCAAAGAGCGGGGCAAGGCGGAGACCTTTTACAGCCGGGCCATGAAGGAGGACAGCGCCACCCGCTGGCAGCGGCTGCTGCTGCCGGTGGTGCTGACCGGGTCGCTGGTGTTCGCCCTGCTGTCCTCGGTGGGCCGCGGGGCGGGGGGGCAGTTCCTCTGGTGCTGGTCCACCCTCCTGAGCGCCGGCACGGCCCTCTCCCTCCCTTTCGCCTACAGCCTGCCCTACTACCGTCTGGCAAAACGGATGAACAAGTCCGGCAGCGCCCTGGCGGGGTTTTACGGCGCGCGGCAGCTGAGCTACAGCAAGGAGCTCCTGGTCTGCGACCAGGACCTCTATCCCCCCGGGTCCATCCGCCTGGCGGGGGTGAAGATCATCAGCGAGGACCGGGTGAAGGTGGCCGCCTACGCCGGGAGCCTGGCCGCCGCCTTCGACTGCGGCTGGACGCCGCTGCTCACCGCCTACATGCAAAACGAGCGGGCCCATCCGGTCCACCTGGAGCACTTCCACGTCCACGAGGAGGGCGGCATCTCCGCCTCCATCAAGGGGGAGACGGCCATCCTGGGCGTGGCGGGGCTGCTGCGGCGGATGTCGGTGCGCCTGCCCAAGAGCCTGGAGCGGAAGGACGCCCTCTACCTCTCCGTCGACGGGGAGCTGGTGGCCATCTTCGCCCTGCGCTATGAGCCCCAGGACGGGGTGGGCTGGGCGCTGCACGCCATGCGCCGCAACGGCATCACCCCCCTCTTCACCACCCGGGACCCCAACCTCACGTCAAAATCCTTGAAGGCCGCCTTCGGCACCGACGGCGGCGGGCTGTTCCTGGACCTCAACGAGCGCTTGAACCTCTCCCAGCTGCGCGGGGAGTCGGCCGTGCGGCCCAACGCCCTGCTCTACCGGGAGGGGCTGGCCCCCTATATGGAGGCGGTGGCGGGCAGCAAGCGGCTGTGCCGCGCGGTGCGCTGGGGCGGGGCCATCGCCCTGTTCGGCAGCGTCTGCGGCACCCTGCTGGCCTACTACCTCATCTTCATGAACCGCTTTGCCGCCCTGCACCCCCTGCAGCTGCTGGTGTTTCTGGCGCTGTGGACCGTGCCGGTGCTGGTGCTGGCCTGGAACGCGGACCGGCTGTAGCGGTTTTGTCAAAATGCAACAAGAAAAAGCCTGCGGGACCTGGCGGAGCCGGGTTTTCCGCAGGTTTTTTTGTCGTTTCTGCACAAAACCTGAAAAATAGGGAAATTGCAAAAAAATACTGTTGTGCATTGCTCCAAAATAGTATATAATTTACACATTGGGCTAAATCCCGCAAGGGAATGCTATAAACGGAAGGAGACCACACATGGACATTCGCAACATCTGCCTTTTGGGCCACGGCGGCACAGGAAAGACCTCCCTGGTGGAGAGTATGCTGTTTTTGACCGGTGCAACCGACCGCATGGGAAAAACCAGCGACGGCAACACCGTATGCGACTACGACGCGGAGGAGATCAAGCGCCAGATCTCCATCTCCATGGCTATGGCGCCCATTACCTACCAGGGCGTGAAGATCAACGTGCTGGACACCCCGGGCAACTTTGACTTTGCCGGCGAGATGCAGTCCGCCCTCCGGGCCGCGGAGCTGGGGGTGCTGGTCTGCGCCTCCAAGGACGGGCTCAGCGTGGGGGCCGAGCGCTGCTGGAAGTACCTCAAGCAGCAGAAGAAGGCCTGCATGCTCTACATCTCCAAGGAGGACGAGGAGAACGCCAACTTCTCCCAGACGCTGGAGGCCCTGCGGGAGAAGTTCGGCAGCTCCCTGGCCCCTGTGGTGGTCCCCATCTGGGACGACAACAAGCGCACCGTGGGCATCATCGACGTGCTCAACAAGAAGGCCTATAAGATCAGCGGCGACAAGAAACCCAAGCGGGAGGAGATCCCCATCCCCGACGGGAAGATGGACGTGGTGGAGAAGTTCTACGACCAGCTGATGGAGGCTGTGGCGGAGACCAGCGAGGAGTACATGGAGAAGTACTTCTCCGGCGAGCCCTTCACCAAGGAGGAGATCCGCAACGGCCTAAAGATCGGCCTGCGGGACGGCAGCGTGGCGCCGGTGCTCTGCGGCAGCGCCTTTACCGGCCTTGGCACGGAGATGCTGCTCCAGACCATCGCGGAGCTGGCCCCCTCCCCCCTGGAGATGCCCGCCGAGACCGGCGAGGACGAGAAGGGCGAGGCTGTGGAGGTGGCCCGGGATCCCAACGGCCCCACCGCCGCCATTGTCTTCAAGACCATCTCCGACCAGTACGGCAAGTACTCCCTGGTGAAGGTGGTCTCCGGCAAGATCACCGGCGACATGTCCCTCTACAACACCACCACCGGCAAGACCGAGAAGCTGGGCCGGCTGTATACCATCCGGGGCAAGAAGACCGAGGAGGTCAAGGAGATCGCCTGCGGCGACATCGGCGCCATCGCCAAGATGGACTACGTCCGCACCGGCGACACCCTTTGCGACCCCAAGAAGATTGTCAAGCTCCAGGCCGTTCAGTTTGCCGAGCCCTGCTACTCCCGCGCCATCGCCCCCAAGACCCGGGGCCAGGAGGAGAAGGTGGGCACCGGCCTCAACCGCCTCAACGAGGAGGATCCCACCTTTACCGTGGTGAACAACGGCGAGACCCACCAGACCGTGATCTCCGGCGCCGGCGACATCCAGATCGACGTGCTGGTCTCTAAGCTCAAGAGCCGTTTCGGCGTGGAGGCGGAGCTGGATACCCCCCGCGTGGCCTACCGCGAGAAGATCCGCAAGTCCGTCCGCAAGCAGGGCCGCCACAAGAAACAGACCGGCGGCAGCGGCCAGTTCGGCGACGTGCATATTGTCTTTGAGCCCCAGGACGAGAGCGAGGATATGATCTTCGCCGAGGAGGTCTTCGGCGGCAGCGTGCCCAAGAACTTCTTCCCCGCCGTGGAGAAGGGGCTGCGGGAGGCGTGCCAGCACGGTGTGCTGGCGGGCTACCCGGTGGTGTTCCTAAAGGCCACCCTGGTGGACGGCTCCTACCACCCGGTGGACTCCTCGGAAATCGCCTTTAAGACCGCCGCCCAGCTGGCCTACAAGGCCGCCCTGCCCGAGGCGTCCCCCGTGCTGCTGGAGCCCATCGGCGAGCTGAAGGTCACCATCCCCGACGCCTACATGGGCGATATCATCGGCGACCTCAACAAGCGCCGGGGCCGCGTGATGGGCATGACCCCCACCGGCGACGGCGACCAGGTTGTGGAGGCCGAGGTGCCCATGGCGGAGATGATGTCCTACGCCATTGACCTGCGCTCCATGAGCCAGAGCCGCGGCTCCTTCACCTTTCACTTTGTCCGCTACGAGGAGTGCCCTCCCGCGGCCCAGGAGAAGGCCATCGCCGAGGCGAAAGCCCTGGCTGAGGCGGAGTAACCAGACGATCAGAGCCCCCGGCCAACGGCCGGGGGCTTTTTCATGGGGAGGGCGCTCCCCGCGCAGCAAAAACGGCCCGGTTTTCCGGGCCGTTTTTGTCACTTGATTCAGCGTGTGCAAGGGGAGGGCTACACCTCGCCCGGGGTGGGGGCGCTGTCCGCCCGCTTGGCGGCCAGGTACTCGAAGACGCACACCGCGGCCACCAGCACCAGGCCCACCACGTCTGTCAGCGTGCCGGGGATCATCATCCCAAGGCCGCCGATGCCCAGCAGGATCCGCAGGGGGACGGAGATCTTGCGGAAAATAAAGCCGTTCAGCGCCGCGGCGATGCCGAAGATGCCCAGCAGGGCGCTGATGCAGATCTGGACCACCTGGAAGACGCTGTCCACATCCACAAAGAGCATCTGGGGGCTGAGGGCAAAGATGTACGGCACGATAAAGGCCGCGATTGCCAGCTTGGTGGCGGTGATGCCCGTCTTCATGGGGTCGGACTTGGCGATGGCGCTGCCGGCGTAGGCCGCCAGGGCCACCGGCGGGGTGATGTCCGCCACGATGCCGAAGTAGAACACAAAGAAGTGGGCCGCCATGGTGGGGATGCCGATCTCCGGGGAGGTGAGGATGGGGGCGCAGGTGGAGGCCATGATGCAGTAGTTGGCCGTGGTGGGCACACCCATGCCCAGCACGATGCAGCAGACCATGGTCAAAAACAGCGCGATGATGGCCTGGCCGCCGGAGACGGAGATGATGGCGGTGATGAGCTTGGAGGCAAGGCCCGTGGAGGTGATGCACCCGGCCACGATGCCCGCCATGGCGCAGGCCGCCGCCACGGTGATGGTCCCCCGGCCGCCGGCCTCCAGGGCGTCAATGAACTTGCCGAAGGTGAGGGCATCCTCCCTGGAGAAGATCCAGTTGAGAAGGCCCACGATGATGGCCACCAGAATGGAGATGGCGGCGGAGCCGGCCATGGTCCGGGTGCCGCTGGACACCAGCCACACCAGCACCACCAGCGGCAGCAGCAGGTACACCTTCTTGATGATCTCCCGCACCTTGGGCAGCTGGTCCTTGGGGATGCCCCTAAGGCCCAGCTTTTTGGCCTCCAGGTGGACGGCGATGTAGATGCCCGCGAAGTACAGCACCGCCGGCAAGATCGCCGTTACCGCCACCGTGGCGTAGGGCACGCCGATATACTCCGCCATGAGGAAGGCGGCGGCGCCCATGATGGGCGGCATGATCTGCCCGCCGGTGGAGGCGGCGGCCTCCACCGCCCCGGCAAACTCCGGCTTGTAGCCGGTCCGTTTCATCATGGGGATGGTGATGGAGCCGGAGCCCACCGTGTTGGCCACGGAGGAGCCGGAGGCCATGCCCTCCAGGGCGCTGGCGATGACGGCCACCTTGGCCGGGCCGCCGGAGAACCGGCCCACGGCGCAGTTGGCGAAGTTGATGAAGAACGAGGCGATGCCCGTCCGTTCCAGGAAGGCCCCGAAGATGATGAACACCACGATGTACTGGGCGCAGACCCGGATGGGGGTGTTCATGATGCCGGTCTTGGCGTAGAACAGGTCGTAGATCACCTTGCCGAACCGGACGTTCGCGAAGGTGTAGATCAAAATGGCGCCCACCACCACCAGGATGGGGAGGCCCACACACCGGCGGCACAGCTCCATCAAGGACAAAATGGCGATTACCGCCAGCACCACCATCAGCGGGTTTTCCGTGACGCGGCTGGCCTGTTTCACGATAGCCTCGGCGTTGAAGGTGTAGTAGAACAGGGAGCCGGCCCCGGCCACCATGATGACGATGTCGTACCAGGGGATGTAGTTGACCCGGACGCTCCCCTTCTTCCGGGGGTAGCTGAGGTAGCCGATGATGATGATGAGGCCCAGGAAGGCGGTGAGGGTCACCTCCTGCATGCCCTTATAGGTCAATGTGATGACGATGCTGTAGATGGAGAAGGCCGCCATGATGAACCGGACCACCTGCTTGGGCACGCCCTCCCAGATCCGGACGTTGGACTCCCGGTCGTACTTCTTCATCATCTCTTCCACGTCGGCGGCCGTGCCTACCGACAGGTCGATCTCCTCCGCGGCGGCAGCTGTCTCCGCCGGCTTTTCTGCCTCTTTCTTCTTGAAAAAGCTCATTTTCTCCTCCCTTTCCGAAATCTTTTCCCGCCAGCGCCCGGGGCCCCTCCCGCCGGGAACACCGCCCGGCGGCGCCTTGTCGGCATCTTAACGCCCCGCAGCATGGGACTACGGCGGAGGATTCTCCGCCGTAGCCGCTGGCAGGTTGTATTTTTTTACTTCACCGGCACGTCATAGCCCTTCTCGGCGAAGTACTTGGCCGCGCCGGGGTGGTAGGGCACCGTGGTCACAGAGGTGGCGAAGTCCAGGTTCAGCTCCGCGCCCTTGGCGTGGGAGGCGGTGACGTCGTCCAGGTTCTCGAAGATGGCGGAGACGAAGTTGTACACGTCGTCCTCGCTGACGTCGTCCCGGGAGATGACCACGGCGCCCACCGCCACGGTGGTGCAGTCGCCGTCGGTGCCGTAGACGTCGGCGGCGATCACGTTCTTGCTGTAGTAGGGGGAGGTTGCAACCAGGTTCTCAATGTGCTCGTCGTCCAGGCTCACCAGGTACACGTCCCGGGTGGCCGCCAGGGTGGAGATGGCGTTGGTGGGGGCGCCGGCCACCACAAAGGCCGCGTCGATCTTCCCGTCCTGCAGGCTCTCGGCGCTGGTGCCGAAGTCCTCGTACACCGCGTTGATGTCCTCCTCGGTGAGGCCGTAGCAGCCCAGGATGTCGATGGCGTTGAAGTACACGCCGGAGCCGGCGTCGCCGATGGACACGGTCTTACCCGCCAGGTCCGCCACGCTCTGGATGGCGGGGTCCAGCGTCACGATCTGAACCTGCTCCATGTACAGGGCGGCCACGGTGGAGAAGTCCTCCACCTTGCCGCTGTCGGCAAAGAGGTTGGTCCCCTCATAGGCGTAGGCCATCACGTCGGACTGGACAAAGCCCAGCTCCGCGTCCCCGGCCTCCATGGTCTCGATGTTGGCCTTGGAGCCGCCGGAGGTGATGGCAGTGACCTTGGTGTCGGTCTCGCTGCCCACCTTTGTGGCCAGGACGCTGCCAAAGCCGTAATAAGTACCCTCGGCACCGCCGGTGGTAAAGTTCAGCCCGCTGCCGCCGCAGGCCACCAGGGCCAGGGCCAGCGCCGCCGCCAGCACAAGCGCGAAAACTCTCTTCATCTTTCATGTCTCCTTCATCAGTACTGTCTGCCTTCCAAATGGCACGTTGTTCCTATCATACACGATTCGCGGACATTTTGCAAGATGCTTTTCCAAATTTGCCTCTTTTCTGAAGAATCCTTTCCCCATACCCGCCGCCGGGACCGATCGCTTTTCCAACCGGCGCCCCGCCTTCCCGCCGCAAACGCCGCCGATTTTCCCGCCTTTCCGCACCCGTCGCCGGAAAACGGCGGCGGCGCCGCCTGTCCCCGGGCCCCGGCCGAAAATGCAAGTGTTCCTTCTTCTTCTTGCATTTTTTGCAGGATGCCTGCCACTGCCGGCCGCCGGCCGCCGGTTCCTTGTCGGAACTGGCAAAAAAGCTTGACAATTTTTAGACATTCTATACAAAAGCAGCCGCTCCCCTTGTTGGGGAACGGCTGCCTGTTTTGCGTAGGCCGGGGCCTTCGCCCCGCTTACCGGATGGCCTTGGTGTCCACCTCCTGCTGGAGGAGGGCGGCGAAGGCGTCCAGGGACATGGCGCCCAGGTCCTCGCCGGTGCGGTGCCGGGGGGTGACGGTGCTGTTTTCCATATCCCGGTCCCCCACCACCAGCATGTAGGGGATTTTCTCCAGGGTGGCCTCCCGGATCTTCTTGCCGATCTTCTCGCTGCGGCTGTCCACTTCCACACGGAATCCCATGCCGCCCAGCTTGGCGGAGACCGCAGCGGCGTAGTCCGCCGCCCGGTCGGTGACGGGCAGGACCTTCACCTGCACGGGGCTGAGCCAGGCGGGGAAGGCGCCGGCGAAGTGCTCGGTGATGACGCCGATGAACCGCTCGATGGAGCCCAGCAGGGCCCGGTGGATCATGACGGGGCGGTGCTTCTGCCCGTCCTCCCCCACATACTCCAGCTCAAACCGCTCGGGCATCTGGAAGTCCAGCTGGATGGTGCCGCACTGCCAGGTGCGGCCCAGGGAATCGGCCAGGTGGAAGTCCAGCTTGGGCCCGTAGAAGGCGCCGTCGCCGGCGTTGATGACAAAGTCCTTGCCCATCTCGGTGATGGCGGCCTGGAGGGTGCTCTCGGCAAAGTGCCACACCGCCTCCTCGCCCATGTGGTCCTCCGGCATGGTGCTCAGCTCGATCTGGTAGGTGAGGCCGAAGGTGGAGTAGATCTCGTCAAAGAGTTTCACCACATTCTTGATCTCATCCTTCATCTGGTCCGGGGTCATGAAGATGTGGGCGTCGTCCTGGGTAAAGCAGCGGACGCGGAACAGGCCGTGGAGGGCGCCGGACATCTCGTGGCGGTGGACCAGGCCCAGCTCCGCCATGCGCAGGGGCAGATCCCGGTAGGAGTGGGGCTCGTTCTTATACACCAGCATGCCGCCGGGGCAGTTCATGGGCTTGATGGCAAAGTCCTCCCCGTCAATAACGGTGGTGTACATGTTCTGCTTGTAGTGATCCCAGTGGCCGCTGCGCTCCCACAGCGAACGGTTGAGGATCATCGGGGTGGAGATCTCAAGGTAACCGGCCTTGCGGTGGATCTCACGCCAGTAGTCGATGAGCAGGTTCTTGAGCACCATGCCCTTCGGCAGGAAGAACGGGAAGCCCGGGCCCTCGTCCATGATGGTGAAGAGCTCCAGCTCGCGGCCGAGCTTGCGGTGGTCGCGCTTCTTGGCCTCCTCGAGCATTGTGAGGTACGCCTCGAGGTCCGAAGCCTTCGGGAAGGAGATGCCGTAGACACGCTGCAGCATCTTGTTGTTCGCGTCGGCGCGCCAGTAAGCGCCGGTGCAGTTCGTGAGCTTCACGGCCTTCACGCAGCCGGTGCTCATCAGATGCGGGCCGGCGCACAGGTCGATATACTCGCCCTGCTGATAGAAGCTGATCTTCTCGCCCTTGCCGGCGTGCTCGGCGATGAGCTCGAGCTTGTAATCCTGCTTGCGCTCTGCCATGAGCTTTTCGGCGTCCTCCGGGGAGAGCTCAAAGCGCTCGAGCGGCAGGTTTTCCTTGATGATCTTCTTCATCTCGGCTTCAATCTTTTCCATGTCTTCGGGCGTGAGCGTCTCGTTCAGGTCCACGTCATAGTAGAAGCCGTTCTCGATGGCGGGGCCGATGGCGAACTTCGCCTCCGGGTAAAGCCGGCCGATGGCCTGCGCCATGATGTGGGCGGTGGTGTGCCAGTAGGCGTGCTTGCCCTCGGCGGAATCGAAGGTGAGGATCTCGAGCGTGCAGTCCTTCGTGAGCGGCGTGCGGAGATCGGCGTCTTCCCCGTCGATGCGGCAGGCGCAGGCGGCCTTGTAAAGACCGGCGCCGATGGATTTGGCGACGTCGGCGGCAGAAACGCCGGCCTCAAACTCTTTCACGTCACCCTTGAGCGTCACTTGAATCATCATGTGATTCCCCTTTCGTTAGGTGTTTGCTGTTTCAACCGTGCGGCTGGAAGGCATCAACAAAGCTGACCGGAAACATTTCCGGGAAAAAACAAAAAGCCTTGCCCCTCCTGCTAAGGGGCAAGGCTTGGCTTGCGGTTCCACCCTATTTTCCGAATTGCTAAACAGGGAAAACCATGTATAACAAAACTCTCTCATAGCTGCCCGTAACGTGGGACAAGACGACGCACCTTATTTCGGCACGCACTCAAAGGCGGTATTTCAGATTCATCCGTAATCCGCGCTTTCAGCCCATGGCGCTGGATTCTCTGGTACGGGGTTGTTGAGTCGGAAACTTCCTTCTCGACGTTTTGAAATATTTTGCTGTTACTAACATACTAGCATCGGCCCCCCTGTTTGTCAAGAGGAACTTGCGGAATTTCCGTGAATTTTTCGGGAACGCTACCACCTGTAGCGTTCCGTCCCTCCCGGAGCCGCGCCGCGCCGCAAAAAATTTACAGGAAACCGGATGATTCCGCAAAAAGCGTATGCTATAATAGGCGCAGAATGCCATAGCGCGGGCTTATCCGTCTCATCAGGCACCCGCCGGGCGATCCCGGCAGAAGGCGAGCTGCCCGCCGCAGGCATGGGATAAACGGAAAAGAGTTCCGCCTGCCGGGAAGGCCCTGCCGCCCGGGCAGGCGCACCAGTTTCTCTTTTGGGGGGAGAATCCCTGTGAACCTGACAAAATCCAATCTGAAAAAGCTGGCCCTGCTCATCGCGGGGGGCATCACCCTGAACGCGGCGCTGCAGCACCTGGACCTTGTGCGCGGCTTTTTCGCCATGATCCTCGGCTTCCTCACGCCCTTTCTGGCAGGCAGCGCGCTGGCGTTTGTCATCAACGTGCCCATGCGCCAGATCGAGGGCCGGCTGTTCCCGCCGCTCGCGCCCGGGAAACGGCCGGGGCGGCTGCGGCGCGCCAAGCGGCCCATCAGCCTGCTGCTCACGCTGCTTCTGCTCTTCGGCCTGCTCACCATCGTGTTCTTCCTCATCCTGCCGGAGATCGGCCGCACGCTGCACAGCCTGGTGGATCAGATCCAGAAATCCGGCCAGGATCTGCAGGTCTGGGCGGAGAGCATGGCGGAGCAGTACCCTGATATCGTGGAAAAGGTAAGCCGCATCACCATCACCGGCGAGCAGATTATGTCCGGCCTCAGCGATTTCATCCAGAACAGGGTGGGCGGGCTCGTGAACTCCACCATCGACATCGCGTCCTCAATCATCGGCGGCGTGGTGAGCGGCGTGGTGGCGCTCGTGTTCACGATCTACCTGCTCATGCAGAAGGAGCGCATCGGCCGCCAGTTCCGCCAGCTGTTGTACGCCTACCTGCCGGAGCACGCGGCGGACCGCATTTCCGACATCGGCACGCTCTCGTTCCGCACGTTTTCCGGCTTCCTCACCGGCCAGTGCCTGGAGGCCGTCATCCTGGGCTGCATGTTCTTCCTGTGCATGAGCGTGCTGCG
>CALWXD010000002.1 GCA_944385425.1 uncultured Oscillospiraceae bacterium
ACACCATCTGTGATCCCGGCGCCCTGGAGCCCATCGAGTTTGTGAAGATCTCCGCCCCCACCATGGAGATGACCTTCTCGGTGAACGACTCCCCCTTCGCCGGGCGGGAGGGCAAGTTCGTCACCTCCCGGCAGATCCGGGACCGGCTGTTCCGGGAGACGCTGAAGGACGTGTCCCTCAAGGTCAGCGAGATCGAGGGGGCCATGGATGCCTTCAACGTGGCCGGCCGGGGGGAGATGAGCCTCTCCATCCTCATCGAGACCATGCGCCGGGAGGGCTATGAGTTCCAGGTCTCCCCGCCCCGGGTCCTCTACCAGGAGATCGACGGGAAGAAGTGTGAGCCCATCGAGCGGCTGGTGGTGGACGTGCCCAGCGACTGCGTGGGGGCGGTCATCGAGAAGATCGGCTCCCGCAAGGGGGACCTGGTGGAGATGACGCCGGTGGGCGAGCGGATGAAGATCGAGTTTTTGGTGCCCTCCCGGGGTCTCTTCGGCTACCGCAACGAGTTTTTGACCGACACCAAGGGCGAGGGCATCATGGCCAGCGTCTTTGACTCCTACGCCCCCTTCAAAGGGGAGCTGAGCCGCCGGAACACCGGCTCCCTCATCTCCTTTGAGACCGGGGAGTCTATCACCTACGGCCTCTACAACGCCCAGGAGCGGGGCGCGCTGTTCATCGGGCCGGGCGTGCCGGTGTACGCGGGGATGGTGGTGGGCGTCAGCCCCAAGCAGGAGGACATCACCGTCAACGTCTGCAAGAAAAAGCAGCTCACGAACATGCGGGCCAGCGGCAGCGACGAGGCCCTTCGCCTGGTGCCCCCCCGGCAGCTGAGCCTGGAGCAGTGCCTGGAGTTTTTGGCGGACGACGAGCTTTTGGAGGTCACCCCCAAGAGCCTCCGGATCCGCAAGAGCATCCTGGACCACGAGAAACGGATGAAGGCGGTCATGCGCAGCCGCAAGGGATAGCGTGCTTGGAATCGGCCCGGGACTCCGGGCCGATTTCGCATGTCAAAAAAGCCGCGCAGCGTTCACCCCCAGGAGGCACGCCGCGTCCGCAAGGCGGCAAAGCCGCCGACGGCTGCGCGGCCGGCCCGGCCCTCCGGGCCGGCTTTCGCTGATTTCGACAGGAAGTCCCATTTTCCTTCCGGGGATTTTGGGAGAAGTTCCCTGTTGACAAACGGGGGATTTTCTATTTAAAATAAGTTAGTTTGAGTGAGAGGACACCGCCTCCTTTCCAGGGGCGGCGGGCGGACGGGGGAAAGGAGAACGGGAATGAACGCCATGCTGTGCCGGTTTTATCGGATGTGCCGCCGGGGCGGGATTGGTGTTTTCGTTGTTCCTTTTTTCAAAGATCCGGTTTCGTTGGTGAATCGCTTGTTTCACCGCGGGGCCGGTATTTTTTTGTCCCGGTGAAACAGAAAGAAAGGGAGGAGAAAAGATGGGCAGAGATGTGATCATCGCCTGTGATTTTCCAGGCAAGGAGGAGGCCCTCCGGTTTTTGGACCGGTTTCCGGAGGAGAAGCCCTATGTGAAGATCGGGATGGAGCTGTTTTATGGGGCGGGGCCGGACATTGTGCGGGAGATCAAGGCCCGGGGCCACAGGATCTTCCTGGACCTCAAGCTCCACGACATCCCCAACACCGTGAAGAGCGCCATGGCGGTGCTCTCCCGGCTGGACGCGGACATGGTGAACCTCCACGCCGCCGGCACCGCCGCCATGATGACCGCCGCCCTGGAGGGGCTCACCCGCCCCGACGGCACCCGGCCCCTGCTCATCGCGGTGACCCAGCTCACCTCCACCAGCGAGGAGCGCATGCGCCGCGAGCTGCTGATCGACCGGCCCCTGGACGAGGTGGTGATGGCCTACGCCAAAAACGCCGCCGACGCCGGCCTCGACGGGGTGGTCTGCTCCCCGCTGGAGGCCGCCAAGGTCCATGACGTCTGCGGCCGGGATTTCCTCACCGTCACCCCCGGCGTCCGCTTTGCCGACGGGGATGTGGGGGACCAGGCCCGGGTCACCACCCCGGCGCGGGCCAGGGAGATCGGCTCGGACTACATTGTGGTGGGCCGGCCCATCACCCGGGCGGAGGACCCGGTGGCGGCCTACCGCCGCTGCGTGCGGGAATTTGTGGGAGAATAACAGGAAGAGACAAGCGGAAGAAAGGGAGATCGTTATGGAAATTGAGAGAATCGTCGCCAAGGCGCTGCTGGACATCAAGGCCGTCTTTCTCAGGCCGGAGGAGCCCTTCACCTGGGCCAGCGGCATCAAGAGCCCCATCTACTGCGATAACCGCCTAATCCTCACCGCGCCGGAGGCCCGCAACACCGTGGAGAACGCCCTGGCGGAGACGGTGCGGCAGGCGTACCCCGACTGCGAGGTGCTCATGGGCACCTCCACCGCCGGCATCCCCCACGCCGCCATCGTGGGCCACATCCTGGGCCTTCCCATGGGCTACGTCCGCTCCGGCAGCAAGGACCACGGCCGGCAGAACCGGATCGAGGGCCGGCTGGAGAAGGGGCAGAAGGTGGTGGTGGTGGAGGACCTCATCTCCACCGCCGGCAGCTGCATCGAGGTGGTGGAGGCCCTGCGGGAGGCGGGGGCTGAGGTGCTGGGCATCGTCAGCATCTACACCTACGGCATGCAGAAGGGCCTGGACCGCCTGGCCGCCGCTAAGGTGAAAAACGTGAGCCTCACCAACTTTGACGTCACCGTGGAGGTGGCCGCGGAGGAGGGCTACATCCGCCCCGAGGACAAGGAGCGGCTCATCGCCTTCCGCAACAACCCCTCGGATGAGAGCTGGATTCACTAAGGAAACGCTGACTGGAGAAAGGATGCATTGACCATGAGACATTTGATTGACATTACGGATCTGAGCGTGGAGGAGATTGACCAGCTGATCGCCACGGCGGAGGACATCCTGGCAAACCCCGCGAAGTACCAGGACGCGGCCGCCCACAAGCAGCTGGCCACCCTCTTCTTCGAGCCCTCCACCCGCACCCGCCTAAGCTTTGAGTCGGCCATGCTGTCCCTGGGCGGCAGCGTGCTGGGGTTCTCCTCCGCCGCCTCCAGCTCCACCGCCAAGGGGGAGACCGTCACCGACACCATCCGCACCGTGGGCAACTATGTGGACATCATCGCCATGCGCCACCCCAAGGAGGGCGCCCCCTTTGCCGCCAGCCTCCGCTCCCCGGTGCCCATCATCAACGCCGGCGACGGCGGCCATAACCACCCCACCCAGACCCTCACGGACCTGCTCACCATCCACCGGGAGCGGGGGAGCCTGAAGGACTTCACCATCGGCTTTTGCGGCGACCTGAAGTTTGGCCGCACGGTCCACTCCCTGGTCAACGCCCTGTCCCGCTACACCGGCATCCGTTTCCTCTTCATCTCCCCGGAGGAGCTGAAGATGCCCGCCTATATCAACGAGTCCCTCCAGCGCAAGGGCCTTTGCTATGAGGAGACGGAGAGCCTGGAGGAGGCCATGCCCCAGCTGGACGTGCTCTATATGACCCGGGTGCAGAAGGAGCGGTTCTTCAATGAGGCCGACTATATCCGCCTCAAGGACATCTATGTGCTGGACCCGGCCAAGCTCCAGAACGCCAAAAAGGACATGTGCATCCTGCACCCCCTGCCCCGGGTCAACGAGATCGCCGTGTCTGTGGACGACGACCCCCGTGCCCGCTACTTCGAGCAGGTGCGCAACGGCAAGTTCATCCGCATGGCGCTGATCATGAAGCTGCTGGATCTGAAGGCCTAAGCTGATACGAGAAAGGAAGGTATGCCGCATGAACATTGACAGCATTCAAAACGGGTTTGTCCTGGACCATATCAAGGCCGGCGCCTGCATGGATATCTACAAGTATCTGAAACTGGACCAGCTGGACTGCTCCGTGGCCATCATCAAAAACGCCAAGAGCAGCAAAATGGGGAAGAAGGACATCATCAAGATCGACTCCCCCATTGACCTGGACCTGGATGTGCTGGGCTATATCGACCCCAACATCACCGTGGACATCATCAAGGACGGCAAGCTGGTGGAGAAGAAACACCTGGCCCTGCCGAAAAAGCTGGTGAACATCATCCACTGCAAAAACCCCCGCTGCATCACCACCGCCGAGCCCCAGCTGGACGCCATCTTCCTCCTCTCCGACCCGGAGAAACGGACCTACCGCTGCGCCTACTGCGAGGCGGAGCGCCGGCGCCACCGCTGAGCCGCGGCGGAGGACGACAGCCATCCCGGCGGCAGGGGGGCGGCCAGAGGCCGCCCCCCTGCCATCGGTGGAGCTGGAGAATTGTTTCAAATTTGTTCATAATTCCCTAGCAGAAAATTTACATTTTCAGAGGCGGCGCCTCTATAATAGAAAAGACATGATCTGCGCGCCGGCGGAGGGACAATGCGGCCTGCCGCAGGCTGGAAAGGAAGGCTCCGCGCCCCATGGTTCAGACATTGGAAAGCGTCAAGGAAAGACTTAAGCATGTAAAGAAAAAACGGCTTGTCGCCGTTGTGGTTGTGGCCGCGCTGGGCATTTTTGTCTGGCGCTCTTGTTTTGCCGCGGGCCGTGGCGGCCCCGTGGTCAGCTACCTCACCGCCCAGGCGGACCGGGGGGATATTGTCAGCACCCTCTCCGGCAGCGGCACGCTGGAGCCGGCGGACGCCTACACCGTCACCACTCTCACCAGCGGGGAGATCCTCTCGGCGGACTTTGAGGAGGGGGACACGGTGGAGGAGGACGAGACCCTCTACGAGGTGGACAGCTCCGACGCCGCCTCCAGCCTGGAGCGGGCGGAGCTGACGCTGCACCAGGCCCAGCGCAGCTATGAGCGGGCCCTGGAGAGCCAGGCGGACCTGGATGTGAAATCCACCGTTTCCGGCACGGTGGAGGAGATCCTGGTGGAGGCGGGGGACGACGTGGCCGCCGGGCAGGAGCTGGCCCGGGTCCGGGACCAGGACACCCTGGAGCTGGAGATCCCCTTCCTGGCGCAGGACGCCCAGACGATCGCCGCGGGCCAGTCCGCCCAGGTGACCCTGGGCAGCACCTTTGAGACCCTCCCCGGCACTGTCGCCGCCGTCAGCGGGGCCAACCAGGTGCTCACCGGCAACCGCATCGTGCGGACCGTCACCATCGAGCTGCACAACCCCGGCGCCATCACCGACGGCACCACCGCCACCGCCCAGGTGGGGGACCTCTCCTGCGCCGGCAGCGGCACGCTGCAGTCCAAGGGCTCCGCCACCGTCACCGCCCCCGCCTCCGGCACGGTCACCAATTTCTATGTCAGCGAGGGCAGCCGGGTGGGCCGGGATCAGGCCCTGCTCCATATCGACAGCGACACCGTGGCCGACCAGGTGGACAGCGCCTACCGCACCCTCCGGGACGCGGAGATCGCCCTGGAAAATCAAAACGACACCCTGGAGTCCTACACCATCACCTCCCCCATCCACGGCACCATTGTAGAAAAGCTCTATAAGGCGGGGGACACCCTGGAGGCGGGGCGGACGCTGTGTACCATCTACGACTTGAGCTATCTGACCGTGACGCTGTACATAGACGAGCTGGATATCGGCAAGCTCCAGGAGGGGCAGGCCGTGTCCGTCACCGCCGACGCGGTGGCGGGGGAGACCTTCGACGGCCGGGTGACCAACGTCAGCATCAAGGGCAGCGCTTCCGGCGGCGCCACCACCTACCCGGTGACCGTCCGCATCGACGACACCGGCGGCCTGCTGCCGGGGATGAATGTGGACTGCACCATCACCACCGCCAGCGTCCAGGACGTGCTGCGGATCCCCGCCGCGGCGGTGTCCCGGGGCAACCGGGTGCTGGTGTACGGCGAGGACAGCGGCGGCGACGAGACCATCCCCGAGGGGTACGGCTGGCGGGAGATCGCCATCGGGGAGACGGACGGGGACTATGTGGAGGTCCTCTCCGGCCTCAGCGAGGGGGACCAGATCACCTATCAGCCCGCCGACACCTCCAGCAGCCTTCTGGAGCTGATGATGAGCGGCGGCATGGGCGGCGCCCCCGGGGGCATGGGGGAAGGGCCCGCCGTCATGACGGGGCCGGGAATGTGAGGCGCCGCCATGGAACCGTTGATTGTATTTGACCATGTGTGCAAGTTTTACCAGATGGGGGAGGAGACGGTCCGGGCGGCGGACGAGATCTCCTTTACCATCGGCAAGGGGGAGTTTGTGGCCATTGTGGGCCGGTCCGGCTCCGGCAAATCCACCTGCATGAATATCATCGGCTGCCTGGACGTGCCCACCTCCGGCAAATACCTGCTCCAGGGCAGGGACGTGGGGCAGATGGACAAAAACGAGCTGGCGGAGACCCGCAATCACCTCCTGGGCTTTATCTTCCAGCAGTATAACCTCCTGCCCAAGCTCTCGGTGATGGAGAATGTGGAGGTGCCGCTGATGTACGCCGGCGTTCCGAAGGCCGAGCGCCGCCGCCGGGCGGAGGAGGTGCTGGAGAAGGTGGGGCTGGCGGACAAGAAACGGCACCGGCCCAACCAGCTCTCCGGCGGCCAGCAGCAGCGGGTGTCCATCGCCCGGGCCCTGGCGGGGGACCCGGCGGTGATTCTGGCCGACGAGCCCACCGGCGCCCTGGACAGCAGGACCAGCCGGGACGTGCTGGCCATGCTGCAGCAGCTCCACCGGGAGGGCCGCACCGTGGTCCTCATCACCCACGACAACTCCATCGCCATCACCGCCCCCCGGATCATCCGCCTGGAGGACGGGAAGGTGGTCTACGACGGCCCCGCCCGGGGAAAGGGCGCCCTGGTGACCCACGAGGAGGTGGCGGTGTAGGTGAAGCTCTCAGAGTCCTTTGCCATGGCCGTGCGCAGCATCCTTTCCAGCAAGATGCGGACCTTCCTCACCATGCTGGGCATCATCATCGGCATCGCCTCGGTGATGGTGATCGTGGGTCTGGGCAACGGCATGCAGAACTACATGGAGGAGATGTTCCAGTCCATGGGGACCAACACCCTCACGGTGAGCCTCTTCGGCCGCGGCTCCAACCGGTCGGCGGGGGAGGAGGAGATGTACGAGATTGTGGCGGAGAACAGCCAGTATCTCAGCCAGGTATCCCCCACCGTCTCCATCCAGGGGGCGGTGAAGATCGGGGCGGAGACGTCGGACTACACCTCGGTCACCGGCGTCAGCGAGGACTACTTCCACATGATGGGCTACACCGTCTCCCAGGGGAGGGGGCTGCAGTATATCGACGTGGAAAAGCGGCTGAACGTATGCGTGGTGGGGGAGTATGTCAACCACACCTACTACGACGGGAACGCGGTGGGGCAGCTGATCCGGATCGGCAGCCAGCAGTACGCCATTGTGGGGGTCATGACCCAGGAGAGCGACACGCTGGAGGAGCGGACGACCGACGACAGCGTCTTCCTCCCCTACTCCTCCGCCGCCGCCCGCCTGGAGGGGGGAGAGCCCACCAGCTATCTGGTGACGCTGACGGACGAGCGGTATGCCGCCCAGGGCAAGGCGGCGGTGGAGGACGCCCTCTACGACATCTACGGCTCCGACAGCGCCTACTATGTCATGAGCATGACGGAGATCCTGGACCTTATGACCGACATGCTCAACGTGATGATCACGATCCTGGCCGCCATTGCCGCCATCTCCCTGGTGGTGGGCGGCATCGGCATCATGAATATCATGCTGGTCTCCGTGACGGAGCGGACCCGGGAGATCGGCATCCGGAAGGCCCTGGGGGCCAAGGAGCGGACCATTCTGCTCCAGTTTGTCATCGAGGCGGCCACCACCAGCGCCATCGGCGGGGTGATCGGCATCGCCGTGGGGTATGGGCTGTCGTCCCTTGCCACCATGCTGGTGGTGGCGCTGCTGGAGACCAGCATGGCGGTGACGCCGTCGGCGGACTCCATCGCCATGGCCTTCGGCGTGTCCGCGGCCATCGGCGTGCTCTTTGGCTATCTCCCCGCCAAGAAGGCGGCCCAGCTCAACCCCATCGACGCGCTGCGCTATGAGTAAAAGGAGGAAGAAGACATGAAACGGATCGGAGCGGGGCTCCTGGCCCTGTGCCTGGCCCTGGGGCTCCTGGCGCTCCCGGCCTCGGCCGCGGACAGCGCCGCCGTCCAGGCCACCGTCCAGGCCCTCGGCATCATGGAGGGGGACGAGCGGGGTGAGATGAACCTGGACGCCAATGTGACCCGGGCCCAGTTCTGCAAGATGATGGTGGCGGCCTCGGCCTACCGGGACACCGTGGACGAGGAGGGGGGCATGTCCCTCTTTGGCGACGTCCGCGCCAGCCACTGGGCGGCGGAGTACGTCCGGGTGGCGGTGGAGCAGGGGTGGTTCCAGGGCTACAGCGACGGCACCTTCCGCCCGGAGAAGACCATCACCGCCGAGGAGGCGGCCGCGGCGCTGCTGCGCCTTCTGGGCTATGCCGACAGCGACCTGGCCGGCACCTACCCCAACGCCCAGCTCTCCAAGTTCCGCGCCCTGGGGCTGGGGGACGGCATCCGCGTCTCCAGGGGGCAGGTGGTCAGCCGCCGGGAGGCCATGTACATGTTCTATAACCTCATGACCGCCCAGACCAAGAGCGGCGGCGTGTACGCCACCACCCTGGGCTATACCCTCACCGCCGGCGGGGAGCTGGACTACGCGGCCATTGTGGAGAAGGACCTCAGCGGCCCCTATACGAAGAGCCCCGGCGAGGCGGTGCAGCTGCCCTTCTCCGCCGCCGCCGTGTACCGCAACGGTGAGGCGGCCTCCCTCCCGGAGATCGACACCTACGACATCTACTACTACAACGAGAACCTCCGGACGGTCTACGCCTACAGCAGCCGCGTCACCGGCACCTACACCGCCGCCTCCCCCAGCACCATGTCCCCCTCCTCCGTGACGGTGGCGGGCATCAGCTATGAGGTGTCCACCGCGGCGGCGGCCTACAAGCTCTCCGCCATGGGGACCTTCTCCGTCGGCGACCAGGTGACTCTCCTTATGGGAATGGACGGCACGGTGGCGGACGTCATCGCCGCGGCGGAGAACGACCAGATCACCTACGGCGTGGTGGTGGGCAGCAGCCAGCACAGCTACACCGACGAGAGCGGCGCGGTGCAGACCTCCTCCACCGTCCGCGTGGCCTGCACCGACGGGGTGGTGCGGGAGTATGAGACGGCGGGGACCTACAAAAACGGCGCCATGGTCTCCGTCAGCTACGCCGGCAGCCAGTCCGGCGTCCGCAGCCTCTCCGGCCGCAGCCTCAGCGGCAGGGTCAGCGCCGACGGCACGGAGATCGGCGAGTACGCCTTTGCCGACGGCGTCCAGATCCTGGATGCGGACCAGTACGGCGGCTACCGGCGGATCTACCCCTCCCGCCTGGCGGGCTATACCTTGAAGAGCGGCGACGTGCGCTGGTACGCCACGGACAGCGACGGGAGGATCACCCACATGATCCTGGATGACGCCACCGGCGATGTGCAGACCTACGGCGTTCTGACCCGGGTGGAGGAGATGGTCAGCGGCATGACCATTGTGGGCCAGTACAGCTACGTCCAGAACGGGCAGAGCGGCTCGATCATGGGCAGCACCGTCTACAACGTCTCCACCGGCGGCGCCCGGTTCCTCTACGACGACGAGGGTCAGCTGCAGGGCATCCGGAACCTAAATCGGACGACGGTGACCCGTCTCACCGCCTCCACCGCCCAGAGCAGCGGCGGCACCTGGAAGGTGGCCGAGGACGTGCAGGTCTACCTGCGCAGCGGCGGCACCTACTCCCTGGTGAACGTGGCAGCTGTCGACGATTTGGAGCAGTACAGCGTGACGGCCTATTACGACGACCTGGGCTACAGCGCCGGCGGCCTTGTCCGGGTGCTCGTGGCCACGGCGAAATAGCGGGGAACTGCCGGGCTCCAACAAAGGGACGGCCGCCCCAGGCATTGCCTGGGGCGGCCGTCCGCGCGATCGGGGGAAAAGGCTAGGGCGCCAGCAGCTCCCCAATGCGGCTCTCACCGAAAATTTCGATCCCGTCTGCCAGCAGCAGCTCCGCCGCCACGCCGCTGCCCGGCGCCACCGTGCCGGTGAAGGTGCCGTCGTAGATGCTGCCGCAGCCGCAGGAGGGGCTTCGCTCCTTCAGCACCGCCCGCTGAACGCCCGCCTCCCGGGCGATGGACAGCGTCCGCTCCGCCCCCCTCTGGAAGGCCGCGGTCACGTCCGCCCCGGTTTTGGAGAGGACCTTGTCCCCCACCCGCTCGGAAGGCTCGTGGGGGATGGGGAGGCCGCCCAGGCACTCCGGACACACCGGCACCAGGTCGTAGCGCTCCTTCAATTCCTCCACAAGCGGGGTGTAGTTGCTGCCGCCGTTGTACTTGCAGTTTCGGCCCAAAAGGCAGGCGGAGATCAGCAGTTTCTCCTTCACAGCGCCAGCTCCCTTCCGTCCAGGGCCGCGTACACCAGGGTATCCCCCGCATAGGACAGCTTTAGGGAGAAGAAGGGCCGGTCCTCCTTCAACAGCCGGAAGAAGAGCTTGTCCCCCTCCCAGATGGGGAGGGCCTCCACCTCCCCCTTGGGCACCCACTCCAGGACGCCCTCGTCGCAGTCGGAGACCATCTCTCCCGACCACTGTGTGGCAGTGAAGAGGTGCATGTACTCCGTCTCCCACCCCTGGGACACAAAGGTTACGATTCCCCGGTAGCGCCAGTCGGTGAGGGTGAGGCCCGTCTCCTCCCGGACCTCCCGCAGAAGGCACTCCTCCGGGCTCTCGCCGTCCTCAAACTTGCCGCCCACGCCGATCCACTTGTCGTGGTTCACGTCGTTCTTCTTTTTCACCCGGTGGAGCATTAGGTACTCCCCCCGGTCGTTCTCCAGATAGCACAGCGTGCAGTTGAACATCTCTATCACCTCCCGCCCATTGTACCGGAGAAGGCCGGAAAAGTAAAGTGGACAAGCACCGCCTGCCGTGGTACAATAAGACGATCAAAAGGGAAGGGGGACCGCGCCATGACCGCCGGCACCGTTACCATCGACCTCCACGGCATGACCTGCTACCAGGCCCAGGTGGCCATCGATGCGGCCCTGCGCCGGGCCACCCGGGCCACCTACCGCCTGGAGCTGGTCCACGGCTACCACGGCGGCAGCGCCATCCGGGACATGGTGCGGAAAACCTACGCCAAGCACCCCAGGGTGCTGCGGCTGGAGCTGGGCCTCAACCCCGGGGTCACGGAGCTGGTGCTGCGGGAGTACTGAGGGCCCGCCGCCCCATTTTTCAATGAGGAGGAGTTTTTATGCTGGTCTTATGCTACCCCAAG
The DNA here is from genome assembly GCA_944385425.1 of uncultured Oscillospiraceae bacterium. Lineage (GTDB taxonomy): Bacteria > Bacillota > Clostridia > Oscillospirales > Oscillospiraceae > CAJFPI01. The sequence goes on from CALWXD010000002.1 coordinate 11,278, forward strand.
TGCACCACCTGCCAGAAGGCCGTGAAATGGCTGGAGGAGCAGGGCGTCTCCTACACCTACCGGGACATCAAGGAGCAAAACCCCACCTATGAGGAGTTAAAGGCGTGGTACGGCCGCAGCGGCCTGCCCCTCAAGCGGTTTTTCAACACCAGCGGCCTGCAGTACAAGGCCCTGGGGCTGAAGGACAGGCTGCCGGAGATGGGCGAGGAGGAGCAGCTGCGCCTCCTTGCCACCGACGGGATGCTGGTCAAGCGCCCCCTGCTGGTGACGGAGAAGGGGGCCTTTCCCGGCTTCCGGGAGGCGGAGTGGCGGCGCCTAATAGAAGAATAGGCAGACGGGGCGCCTGCGGACGAAAGTCCGCAGGCGCCCCGTCCGGCGTCCTCAGCGGCCGAAGGCGCCGGTGAGGGGATCCTGGAAGAGAGCGATCTGGGGCGGGGCGTAGGTGAAGTAGACGAAGAGGAACGCGATGGCCCACAGCCCCAGAAGCCCCCCGATCTGCAGCGCCCCGCCGCCAAAACGCCCCCGCTCCAGCAGGCGGCAGCTGGTGAGGCAGGACACGGCGGCGGCAAGGTAGTAGATGGCGATGTCCACGACTGTGCTGGTCCGGCCCCAGACGCCGGAGTAGGTGTAGAACAGGGCGGGGATCAGCACAAGGCCCAGCAGGATCGCGGCAAGCTTGACCGCCAGGAAATTCCGGTACTGCTCCGTCAGCGCCGCCATCTCCACCAGGGTGGTGAGAAACAGGGGGACGAAGAGCAGCTTCATGTGCTCCCAGGTGGACTCGTTCACCGCGGAGAAGGCGGCGACAACGGCGTTTTCCCCGCTCCAGCCGTAGGCAAAGTGGAGCAGGGGGCCTGCCGCGGCCGCAATGAGAAAGGCCGCCAGCTCCCAGCGGCGCAGCTTTTTGGACATGGCACTCCCTCCAAAGGCATAACAGTGATTTCGAGAAGAAGTATATGCCGGAAGAGGAAGCTTTTATACAGCTACAGGGTCAGCAGGGCAATTTGGGCGGGGGTGTCCGCCGTCAGAGCCATGGACGGGCCGTCGTAGCGGCGGGCCGGCGGCGCGGGGAGCAGGGCCAGGAAATCGGACAGAGGCTGCAGCTCCTGGAGGCCCCGGCCGCCGTCCTTATAGTGCATGGGGAGGATGACGCGGGGCCGCAGCTGCTCCACTACGGCCCTGGCCCCGGCGGGGTCAATGGTGTACACCCCGCCGATGGGCACCAGGAGGGCGTCGCACCCGCCGATGGCCGCCGCCTGCTCCGCCGTCAGCTGGTGGCCCAGGTCCCCCAGGTGGACGGCGGTGACGCCGCCGGCGGAGAGGATGTGGACGCGGTTTTTCCCCCGCAGGGCGCCGCCTTGGTCGTCGTGGAAGGTGTCCACCCAGCGGATGGAAAAGGGGCAGTCCCGCTCCGCCAGCAGCGTGACGCCGGCGGCGTTGCTGTGGTCAAAGTGGTCGTGGCTGCAGAGGACCTTGTGGGCCTGGGTGCGGGTGTCCTCCAGGCCGGGGACCTGGGAAAAGGGGTCCAGCACGACGCGGTAGCCGTCCTGCTCCAGGCAGAAGCAGGCGTGGCCCAGCCAGGTGATGTTCATAAAAGCCGTCCTTTCTCCCGGCGCGGCGCCGGGGCCCTAACGGGTGTTCAGAATAGATCCAGTATAGCAGAAGACCTCCCGACGCACAAGGGCGCCGCGGCCGGCCGGAAAGGGGAGCGCGGAGCAAAAATCCTGCTGGATCTCCCCTGTTTTTCAAAAAAATTTCGAAAATCCTAACGAAAAGCGGACTTTACCCGGTGTGTGGCTGAGCTCGTTTTTGTATAAAAATTTGAAAATTTCATTAGAATGGCGAATATTATGTCATAATATGCAAAATGTGCGGCGGTATGGTGCCGGCAGGAGGGAGGAGGGGACAGGGGGGAAAAATTCTTACTGAAACAGAAATTGTGCAATATGCAAAAATAAAGTTTGGATAAAGCGCCGGTTTTTTGTAGGACTTTTCTGTAAAAATGCCACAAGTTTTGTCGAGGTCTTTTTCTTGACGGTAGCAGAGCGGAAGTGTATAATAACCTTGTATCATATTCGTATTACCTTCCTGCACGAAGGAACGTTGGAGGCACAGTATGGACAAGCGGAGCACCGATCAGATCAGCACCTATTTTTTCCATGAAGGGACGACCATAGAGGCCTATACATACATGGGCGCCCACCCGGACCGGCAGGACGGCGCGGCGGGCTATGTGTTTCGCGTCTGGGCGCCCAACGCCCGGGCGGTTTCGGTGGTGGGGGATTTCAACAGCTGGGACCGCTCCAGCCACCCCATGGAGAAGATCACCCAGGGGATCTGGGAGACCTTCATCCCCGGCCTCAAGCAGTATGATCTCTATAAGTTTGCCGTGGAGGGCCCGGACGGGACCGTCCACTTGAAGGCCGACCCCTACGCCTTCCACTGCGAGACCCGGCCGGGCACCAGCAGCAAGCTGTATGACATCTCCGGCTACCAGTGGAACGACGGGGACTGGCAGAAGGCCGCCCGGGAGCATCCGGCCTATGCCGGGCCGCTGAATATCTATGAGGTCCACCTGGGCTCCTGGCGGAAACGGCCCAACGGCGACTTCATCGACTACCGGGACATGGCCGACCAGCTCAGCGAATATGTCAAGGAGATGGGCTTTAACTATATTGAGCTGCTCCCCATTACCGAGCACCCCCTGGACGCCTCCTGGGGCTACCAGTGCACCGGGTACTACGCCCCCACCTCCCGCTACGGGATCCCCCACGACTTCATGTACTTTGTGGACAAGATGCACCAGGCGGGCGTGGGCGTGATCCTGGACTGGGTCCCCGCCCACTTCTGCAAGGACGAGCACGGCCTCTATGAGTTTGACGGCACCTGCTGCTACGAGTACCAGGACCCCCTGCGCCGGGAGCACAAGGGCTGGGGCACCCGGGTCTTTGACTACGCAAGGCCCGAGGTCCGCAGTTTCCTCCTCAGCAGCGCCGCCTTCTGGCTGAAGGAGTACCATATCGACGGCATCCGGGTGGACGCGGTGGCCTCCATGCTGTACCTGGACTACTCCCGCCAGGACGGGGAGTGGCGGCCCAACCAGTACGGCGGCAAGGAGCACCTGGAGGCCATCGACTTCCTTAGGGACCTCAACAAGACCGCCTTCTCGGTAAACCCCGGCGTTTTGATGGTGGCGGAGGAGTCCACCGCCTGGCCCATGGTGACAAAGCCGCCCCAGGACGGGGGGCTGGGCTTTAACTTCAAGTGGAATATGGGGTGGATGAACGACATCTGCCACTACCTCAAGCTGGATCCCTGGTTCCGCCAGTTCAACCACAAAGACATCACCTTCTCCATGATGTACGCCTTCTCCGAAAACTACGTCCTCCCCCTCAGCCATGACGAGGTGGTGCACATGAAGGGCTCGGTGTTCGGGAAGATGCCGGGGGACCGGTGGCAGAAGTTCGCTGGCGTCCGGGGCTTTTACGCCTACACCCTGGCCCACCCGGGAAAAAAGCTGAGCTTTATGGGCGTGGAGCTGGGCACGGAGGAGGAGTGGGCCTTTGACCGGGAGCTGAACTGGGGCCTTCTGTCCAGCATGGACAACCGGCAGCTCCAGGACTACATCAAGGCCGCCAACCACTTTTACTTGAGCCGCCCCGCCCTGTGGGAGGTGGACTTCGAGTGGGAGGGGTTTGAGTGGCTGGTGCCCGACGACAACAGCAACAACGTGGTGGTCTTCCTCCGGAAGGACCGGAAGGGGGCGCCCCTGCTGTGCGCCATCAACTTCTCCCCCAACGCCTACGAGGGCTACCGGTTCGGCTGCCCGCCGGTGAAGGAGTGGCGGGAGGTCTTCAACAGCGACGACCCCGCCTTCGGCGGCAGCGGCGTCAAAAACGAGCTGCCCGTGCCGGTGGAGTGGGTGGAGTCCCACGGGAAGGAGAGCTCCGCCGCCATCCGCATCCCGCCCCTGGGCGCGGTGTTCTTTGAGGGCGTCGGCAGGATGCGGGCCAGGCCCAAGCCCAGGAAGAGGGCGGCGAAGGCCTCCCCGGCGGAAAAAACGACAGCGCGCACCCCGGCGAAAGCCGTTGTGAAAAAAGCGAAGAAAGCCCCGGCATCCCCAGCGGCCCCCGCAACCTCCAGCGCGGAAGAAACAGAGAAAACGACAAAGAAGAGAGGCTCGAGCAAATGAAGAAGGAATGCATCGCCATGCTGCTGGCCGGCGGACAGGGCAGCCGCCTGTATGTGCTGACCAGCAACGTAGCAAAGCCCGCCGTGCCCTTCGGCGGCAAGTACCGCATCATCGACTTCCCCCTGTCCAACTGCACCAACGCCGGCATCGACACCGTGGGTGTCCTGACCCAGTATAAGCCCCTGGAGCTCAACGGCTACATCGGCTCCGGCCAGCCCTGGGACCTGGACCGCTCCAGCGGCGGCGTCCACATCCTGCCGCCCTACATGGTGGAGGGGGACAAGGGCAGCTGGTACAAGGGGACGGCCAACGCCATTTATCAGAATATCGGCTTTGTGGACATGTATGACCCGGAGTATGTGGTGATCCTCTCCGGCGACCATATCTACAAGATGAACTATATGAAGATGGTGGACGCCCACAAGGCGGCGGGGGCCACCTGCACCATCTCCGTCCTGGAGGTGCCCTGGGACGAGGCGTCCCGTTTCGGCATCATGAATGTGGACAGCGAGGACAACATCGTGGAGTTCCAGGAGAAGCCCAAGGAGCCCAAGAGCAACCTGGCCTCCATGGGCATCTATGTCTTCACCTGGCAGAAGCTGCGCCAGTACCTCATTGAGGACGAGGCCGACGCCAGCTCCTCCAACGACTTCGGCAAGAACATCATCCCCAAGATGCTCACCGCCGGCGAGAAGATGCTCGCCTACCGGTTCTCCGGCTACTGGAAGGACGTGGGGACCCTGGAGAGCCTGTGGGACGCCAATATGGATATGCTCTCCCGGGGGGAGCTGGACCTGCTGGACGCCAGCTGGCCCATCTACTCCCGCCTGCCCGACCAGCCCCCCGCCTTCATGGGCCGGGAGGCCCGGGTGGAGCACACCGTGGTGACCCAGGGCTGCGACGTGGAGGGGACGGTTTTCAACTCCGTGCTCTCCGACTCGGTGGTGATTGAGGAGGGGGCGGAGGTGCGCTACAGCGTGCTGATGCCCGGCGCCCATGTGAAACGGGGCGCGCTGGTGCAGTATGCCATTTTGGGCGAGCACGTCCAGGTGGGCCAGGACGCCAACGTGGGCGGCGACCCCATGGACTACGACCCGGACAAGTGGGGCATCTCGGTGCTGGGACCGGGGACGGTGATCGCCGACAGAGAGACGGTGGCGCCCAACACCATGCTCAACTGCCATCATGAGGAGGTACGGAGATGAAGGGGTTACACGGACTGATTTTTGCCTATGAGAAGCACCTGGGCCTAAGGGAGCTGACGGAGCGCCGCTCCCCCGCCTCCGTCCCCTTTGGCGGGCGCTACCGCATCATTGACTTTATGCTCAGCAGCATGGTCAACGCCGGCATCGACGACGTGGGCATCATCCTGCAGAGCAATTACCAGAGCCTTCTGGACCATGTGGGCAGCGGCAAGGACTGGGACCTCAGCCGCAAGCACGGCGGGCTGCGGCTGCTGCCCCCCTTCCACATGGATCAGTGCCGTGGCGACATGGGGTACCGGGGCCGGATGGAGGCCCTGGCCAGCGTGGCGTCCTACCTGGAGAAGATCCGGCAGGACCATGTGGTGCTGGCCAACGGCGACACGGTGATCAACATCCCCCTGCAGAAGGTCTACGAGGCGCACCTGCGCTCCGGCGCGGACATCACCTGCGTGTGCACCACCAAGCGGGACAACTGCCCCGACGACGCCACCTACCTAATGGTGGGGGAGGACAGCGCCGTCACGTCGGTGGAGTTCAACGTCAAGCAGCCTGCCGGCCTCCGGGCGCTGGACATCTACATCCTCTCCAAGGAGTTGCTGCTGCAGTTGGTGAACGACTGCAAGCGCACGGCGGACTACAGTTTCCGCACCGCCGTTTTGCAGCGGATGGCCGCCCAGCTGAAGCTCCGCGCCTATGTGTGGGACGGCTACTCCGCCAAGATCCACACCCTGCAGGAGTACTACGACCGCAGCATGGAGATGATGGACCCCGCCATCCGCCGGGACCTCTTCCCCAGGGAGCGGCCGGTGTATACCAAGGAGATGAACGTCTCCTCCACCTATGTGGACCCGGACGGGGGCTGCGTCAACTCCGTGGTGGCCGACGGGTGCACCATCGAGGGGACGGTGGAGAATTCCGTGCTCTTCCGGGGCGTGTCGGTGGCCAAGGGGGCCAAGGTCTCCAACTGTATCCTCATGCAGAACGTGTCCGTCGGCCCGGAGGCGGAGATCAGCTGCGTCATCGCCGATAAAAACGTGAAGATCACCGAGGGCTGCACCCTGGTGGCAAGCGGGCGCTACCCCATGGCCCTGGCCAAGGACAGCGAGGTCTGAGGCAGGGAAGGATGCCCAAAGAACCGGGCGGGCCGCCGGGAAATTCTGTCCAAATTCTGTATTGAGATTCCCGTTTCAAGACGATATGATGGTAGGGAAGGGCGGAGGGGAGGTCCCTGGCGCTCCAGCGCCTCCCCCAAGGAAGGAGAGAGTATATGCGGATCTTGTTTGCAACCTCAGAGGCGGTCCCCTTCTGCAAGACCGGCGGGCTTGCGGACGTGGCCGGCAGCCTGCCCCAGGCCCTGGTGAAGGCCGGGGACGACGTGGCGGTAATCCTCCCCTTGTATAAGAAGGTGGCCGAGGGCTGGAAGGAGCAGATGGAGTTCATCTGCCATATCGACGTGCCCCTGGGCTGGCGCCGGGTCTACGCGGGGCTGTTCCGCCTGGAGCGGGACGGGGTCACCTGGTATTTTATCGACAACGAGCACTACTTCAAGCGGGACGGGCTCTACGGCCACTATGCCGACGGGGAGCGGTTCGGCTTTTTCTCCCGGGCGGTGAGCTCCCTGCTGCCCAGCCTCAAGTGGATGCCGGAGATCATCCACTGCAACGACTGGCAGACGGCCCTGGTCCCCATCTACCTCAAGGACGAGTGTGTCCGCTGGCCGGAGGTCCGGGGCATCAAGACGGTGTTTACCGTACACAACATCGAGTACCAGGGCCGCTACGGCCCGGAGACCCTGGAGGATCTCTTCGGCCTGGCGCCGGGCTGGATGAAGGACGGCACCCTGGCCTATGACGGGGATGTGAACCTTTTAAAGGGGGCGCTGATGACCTGCGACGCTATCACCGCCGTCAGCCCCACCTATGCCCAGGAGCTGCGGGATCCCTACTATGCCCACGGCATGGAGGGCGTGATGAACCTGAACGCCTGGAAGATCCACGGCGTGCTCAACGGCATCGACATGGCCAAGTACGACCCGGCCACCGACCCCCATATCAACAGCCACTACAGCGTCAAGCGCATGGAGGGGAAGGGCCGGTGCAAGGAGGCGCTGCAAAAGCGGCTGAACCTCAACGTGGAGGCGGACACGCCCATTCTCGCCATTGTCAGCCGCCTGGTGAGCCACAAGGGGCTGGACCTGGTGTGCAAGGCCTTTGACGAGATCATGAGCCTCCACTGCCAGCTGGTGGTGCTGGGCAGCGGCGACTACAGCTATGAGCAGTTTTTCGAGAGCAAGCTGGGGTGGCTGCCCGGGCGGATGGCCCTGTACCGGGGCTACAACGAGGACCTGGCCATGGAGATCTACTCCGGGGCGGACCTGCTGCTGATGCCCTCCAAGAGCGAGCCCTGCGGCCTTGCCCAGATGATCGCCATGCGCTACGGCACGGTGCCCATCGTCCGGGAGACCGGTGGGCTGAAGGACACGGTCCACCCCTACGAGGCGTGGTGCGGCGCGGGCAACGGCTTTACCTTCGCCAACTACAACTCCGGCGACATGGCCTATGTGATCCGCCAGGCGGTGGATCTGTACCACAACAACCGGGACGCCTTCAAGCAGCTGCAGTTCCACGGCATGACCGGGGACTACAGCTGGGACAAGAGCGCCCGGGAGTACCACGGGATCTACGAATCGCTGCGCGGCTGAGGCGCGGCGGCAGACGGATGCAAGGGGGGTATCCGCCATACCCCCCTTGTCCTTTTGCGGCGGAGGCTCCGCGAAACGGATCCAAGGCCGCGGCGGGCCGCGGGTTTGGATCTGTTTCGAGCAGTGAACCACAATAAAGGAAGGATACAGACAGTATGGAAAAAATGACAAAGGCCAGAATGCGCGAGGCGATCATCGACAAGCTCCGCCTCAACTTCGGCTGCACAGTGGAAGAGGCCGACGAGGCCATGATGATGAAGGCCTGCGCCATGGTGCTGCGGGATGTGATGGCCAGCCGGGCCATCGATACCCGCTCGGCGGTGAAGAAGGGGGAGAAACGGAAGGTCCACTACATGTCCATGGAGTTTCTCCTGGGCCGCAGCCTGGGGAAAAACGCTTACAACCTGGGCGTGCTGGACACGCTGAAGGCCGCGCTGGAGGAGCTGGGGTTCAAGAGCGGGGACATCTTTGAGATGGAGCCGGACGCCGGCCTTGGCAACGGCGGCCTGGGCCGCCTGGCCGCCTGCTACCTGGACAGCCTCTCCACCCTGGAGATCCCCGCCACCGGCTATTCCATCTGCTATGAGCTGGGCATCTTCAAGCAGAAGATCGTGGACGGCCAGCAGGTGGAGCTGCCCGACGACTGGATGGGCATGGGCGACGCGTGGCTGGTGCCAAAGCCTGAGGAGATGGAGGAGGTCCACTTCGGCGGCACGCTGCGGGAGTTCTGGGACGACGGGTATCTCCATGTGGTCAACGAGGGGTATACCCGGGTGCTGGCGGTGCCCTGCGATATGGAGATCTCCGGCT
>CALWXD010000003.1 GCA_944385425.1 uncultured Oscillospiraceae bacterium
CTGGACGGAGATGACGGTGGCGCCGAAGGTCATCAGCTGGGCCACCTTGCCCTTGGGGGCCCGGGAGGGGACGAAGATGTAGGTCTTGAGGCCGGCGGCGGCGGCGTTGCCGGCCAGGGAGGAGGCGGCGTTGCCGGTACTGGAGCAGGCGATGACCTTGGCCCCGGCCTCCCGGGCCTTGGCAACAGCCATGGCGCTGGCCCGGTCCTTTAGGGAGGCGGTGGGGTTCACGCCATCGTCCTTCACATAGAGCTTTTGGATGCCCAGCTCCGCGGCCAGCCGGTCCGCCTCGTACAGGGGGCTCCAGCCCACCCGCAGGGGGGTGTCCGCCGTGGTGTCCTCCACCGGCAGCAGCTCCCGGTAACGCCACATGGAGTTGTTGCGCCGCTCGGCCAGCTTCTCCTTGGTCAGCTGGGTCTTGATATAGTCGTAATCGTAGACAATATCCAGGATGCCGCCGCACTCGCAGGTGGTGAGGTTGGGCGTGGCCGCGTAGGTCTTGCCGCACTTGACGCACTTGCCGTATAAAACGTGTTTCATGGAACTACTCCTTTTTCGTCTCGTCTTCCTCCTCCGCCAGGTTCTCCAGCGCCACCCGGGTGGCCTCGACCACAAAGGCGGAAAAGGTACAATCTGTTCCACGGATCGCATCCTCCACCGCGTCGATCACATCGTTTGGGAAACGGATGCTCTTGTTGGTGGAGGCGGGGATCTTCGGGATTTTGAATTTTCGCATGCGGCACCTCGCAATACTTTCTTTATTACATAAAGTATTGCAATTTGTGCCGCTTTGATGCATTATAGAATGTGTCGCAAAATGTGCTACAATATCGCAAGGTGCTATTACGAAAGGAAGTGTCAAAATGGAGGAATTGCCGAACTACTACACGGCTTTGTTCAACGGCGTCACCGACGCCATTGCGGCCCTGGACCGCCAGGACTACGGCCTGGCCAGGGAGCTTCTTGTCCGCAGCCAGCAGGAGGCGGAGGATCTGTATATCCAGGGGGATGGGGGGAGGTAGCCTCTCCCCGATATACATGCCGATATACGGGCGGGGCGGATGCCCCGCTCCGCGGCCGCAGGCTCCGCTCGCGGCCGCGGCTCATGCCGTTACTTGCGGGCCGCTGCCCCGCAAGTCCTCGCGCCGTTCGCCGCCTTACGGCGGGGCATGTCATCCTACGCGAGGCGGGCTTTCGCCCCCTCGCCCTCCCACGTTTATGTGCGCAGGGCGGGGCGGATGCCCCGCCCTGCGGCGTTGTTTCTGCTGCTTGGGGAAATGCCCTGTTTGTCGTCTCTTAGAGCGCCTTCAGCAGGCCGGTGGCCTCGTTGAACTCGTTGATGAGCTCATCCAGCTCGGCGGCCTGGGCGTGGACGGCGTCCCAGGTGTTCTTGGTGTCGTACCACTGGGCGTTCAGGTCCTTCACGTCCCGGGCCTGCTGCTCCACCCAGGTGTAGTACTTTAGGTTGTGGACGCGCTTGCGGTCCCAGTAGCCCAGCTCCGCCATGTTGTCGGTCTTAAGGCCCAGGATGTGGAGGTTGTGGTCCAGGGCGGCCTCGTGGGCGTTGTAGGCGCCGTGCATCTCGTTGAGCTCCTGGATGCGGCTCTGATACATGACGGCGGAGTCGGTGAGGACGGTGGCCACCACGTCGTGCTCGCCCAGCTCATAGAACTTGGCCATCTTGATGCAGCACAGCACGTTGGCGATGCCGGAGATGCCCAGCCAGGTCAGTTTCTCGATGAGCCCGTCGTCCAGGCCCAGCTCATTCTTTAGGTAGGCCTGCCCCTCGGGGGTGTTGAACAGGCGCAGCAGGCGCTGGGAGTCCTCATCGTCGATGTCGATGACCATGTCGGTGTTCTTCACGTTGTGGATCCAGGGCACATGCTTGTCGCCGATGCCCTCGATGCGGTGGCCGCCAAAGCCGTTCTCCAGGATGGTGGGGCACTGCAGGGCCTCGCCCACGGCCAGTTTCATGTGGGGATAGCGCTCCTTCAGAAGGTCGCCGGCGCTCATGGTGCCGGCGGAGCCGGAGGTGAAGGCGGCGGCAGCCAGGGTGTCGCCGGGGCGCTTGACCGCCTCGAACAGGTCGGCCAGGGCATAGCCGGTGACGTTGTAGTGCCACAGGGGGTTGCCCATCTCCTCAAACTGGTTGAAGATCATCATGCTGGGATCCTGGCGCAGCTCCCAGGTCTTGTCAAAGATCTCCTTGACGTTGGACTCGCAGCCGGGGGTGGCGATGACCTGGCCGGCGATCTTGCTCAGCCAGTCAAAGCGCTCCTTGCTCATCTCCGCGGGGAGGATGGCCACGCTGTCGCAGGCCAGGAGCTTGGAGTTGAAGGCGCCGCCGCGGCAGTAGTTGCCGGTGGAGGGCCAAACGGCGTGGTGGTATGTAGCGTCAAACTGGCCGGTGACCAGCCGGGGGGCCAGGCAGCCGAAGGAGGCGCCCACCTTGTGGCAGCCGGTGGGGAACCACTTGCCGGCCATGGCGATGATGCGGCAGGGCACGCCGGAGAGGCTGGAGGGGATCTCCACATAGTTGGGGACCGCCTGGAACAGGCCGCCGGACTCCTTGGCCTCGTTCTTCCAGGTGATGCGGAAGAGGTTGAGGGGGTTGACGTCCCACAGGCCCACGTCCTTCAGTTTCGCCTGGATCTTCTCGGGGATGGTCTCCGGGTTCTGCATCTGGGCGATGGTGGGGATGATGATGCTGTTCTCCTTCGCCTTCTGGATGTTGTGCTGAAGGCCCTCTTTGTGGATGGTCAAGTCGATCTTACCCATTTTGCTTTTCCTCCTGTTTTGTGTCGATATAGGAATAAAGTGTATACTTTGAGATACCGAAATATTTTGCCACCTTGTCCCCGGACTTGGTGATGAGGAAGGCCCCGTGGCTGCTCAAAAACTGGATGGCCCGCACCTTGTCCTCCTTGTTCATCAGCGCCACGGGCTTGCCCACCAGGGCCACACTCTGCTCGATGAGGTCCTCCAGCAGGTCGTTGACGTTGATGACGGTGATCCGCTCCTGCCCCGCCTTCTCCGCCCGCTCCGGCACGGACGTCAGCGCCGACAGGGCGTGCTCCACCATGAGGAGGGAGGAGATGTCAAAGTTGATGGCCATGATCCCCGTCACCTTGCCGCTGGAGTTGCGGATATAGACGGTGGAGGACTTGAGGATCTTCCCGTCCGGCGTGCGGGTGAGGTAGGCCAGCTGATCGGCCGGCGTCTCCTCCCCGGAGAGGATCTGGTCCATCACCACCTGGCTGGGCCCGTCCCCCACCTTCCGCCCGGAGACATGGCCGTTCTCAATATGGACAATGGAGTGCTCCACCTTGGAGGCGGCCAGGTCGTGGATCACCACCTCGCACTGCGGCCCGAACTGCGCCGAGAGCGCCGCGGCAATCTGCTTGAGCATGGCCAGCTCGCCGGTTTTCAATCCAACCCCTCCCCTCTCTTCGCCCGGTGGATCCCGGCGGCGGAAATCTACCGCCCATGGTATGTTACCCTATTATCATACCACAGCTTTTTGAGAAATCAATGGTTTTTCAAAAAAATTTTTAGGTTTTCTAAAATTTTATTTGACATCCAGGTTTTCTATGCTATTATAGGGGTAGAGAAACCCTGCGGACTGTCAGCGTGTAAGGATACATCACATCGAATATGGATCGGAGGTAATGCAAAATGAACTATGAGGCGATCAAGGCTGCTGCCAAAGGTTATGAGAAAGAGATGTCCCGTTTCCTGCGGGATATGATCTCCCACCCCAGCGAGAGCTGCGAGGAGAAGGACGTGGTCATGTGCATCAAGGCCGAGATGGAGAAACTGGGCTTTGACAAGGTTGAGATCGACGGCCTGGGCAACATCATCGGCTGGATGGGCCAGGGCGACAAGATCATCGCCATCGACTCCCACATCGACACCGTGGGCATCGGCAACATCAACAACTGGGAGCAGGACCCCTACAAGGGCTATGAGACCGAGGACATCATCTACGGCCGGGGCGGCAGCGACCAGGAGGGCGGCATGGCCGCGGCTACATACGGCGCCAAGATCATGAAGG
>CALWXD010000004.1 GCA_944385425.1 uncultured Oscillospiraceae bacterium
ACGCCGGGGGGCTGTACACCTTTGAGAGCGCGTCCCTTGTGGTAAGCCGGGGGCTTGCCAGGGAGTCCACCCGGATTCCCCGGATCTTCAATCCCCCGGAGCTGGTGGTAATCGAGTTGACGCCCGCCTAAGGCGGAGAGGAAGGAGAAACACGATGGAAAAGCGCTGGATCCCCACAGTATCCCTGGCTTTGAACGCGGTGCTGCTGGTCCTCCTGCTGCTCCAGGGCGGGCGGCTCTCGGCTCTGGAGACTGCCGCCAATGAGAACCACTCCCGCACCGGCGACTTGATCAGCGATGTGACGCGCCTGCGGGACCAGGTGGACGCCCTCCAGTCCCAGCTGCGGGAGGGGGACCGCCTTGTCGCGGACTTCTCCCTGGAGCCCACGGGCCTGGATACGGCCAGCCGCGCCCTGCTGACGGATGCGGCGCTGCAGCTGAAGGAGTGGGGGGCGGACAGCACCGTGACCCTCACCGCCACAGCAGGCGGCAGCGTGACGGAGCAGACTGTGGCGGTGGATGAGACCGGTGCCTGCCGGTGGTCCCTCGCCATCCCCCTGGAGGAGGGCGCGGAGGTGTCCCTCTCCGCCCGGATCACCACCGGCGGCGTCACCGCCCGGGAGGATCTGGGGAGCTGGGGGGATCTCTCTCTCCTTCTGCCCCTGCGTCAGAGTGGAACCTCTGTCAGCGGCCCTACCTACCGGGAGGGCGCGCTGCGGGGCCAGGTGGATATCTGCATCGAGGGGGAGGGCCAGGTCCTGGAGCCTGTTTTTCGGATTTATGTGAGTGGGGAGGAGGCGGAGGAGATCCCCGGGGAGATTTCCCAGGGCATGGACTCCAGCACGGGGACGTGCTACGCCCCCGCCACCCAGGACCAGCGGCTGGAGATCCCCTGTACGCCGGGGGACACGGTGGCCGTCACCTTTTTCTGCCGGGACAGCTACGGCCTGGGCTATGAATTTCCCGCTGCCGCCTGGACGGTGGAGACGGACGCCTCTGTAGAGAGGACAGAACCGGACCGCAGCCTTGTGCTGACCTGGCCGGATTAAGGAGCGATTATGCGAAATATCGCGCTGAAACTGATGTATAATGGGACGGCCTACCACGGCTGGCACCGCAGCGTGAAGCAAACAGGCCGGTGGCCTGTTTGTAGCGTAGGCCGCAGCGGCTATGCCGCGAGGAGAGGCACTAAAATAGAAGCAAAAGACTAGGAGGTGGTAGGCCGGATGCGAAACATCGCGTTGAAACTGATGTATAATGGGACGGCCTACCACGGCTGGCAGATCCAGAAAACCCAGGTAACGGTGGGGGAGACGCTGCAGCGGGCGGTGTCCCGGGTCTGCGGCGAGCCGGTCAAGCTCACCGGCTGCGGCAGGACCGACGCCGGCGTCCACGCCCAGCGGTATGTGGCAAACTTCCGCACCAGCTCCCGCATCCCGGCGGACCGGCTGCCCTTTGCGGTGAACACCCACACGCCGGAGGATATCGCCGTCCAGGCGGCCTTTGAGGTGGCCGAGGACTTCAACGCCATCGGCTCCTGCTTGAGGAAGGAGTACACCTACCGCATCTACAACACCAGGATCCCCAATCCGTTTTATGTCAACCGCGCCTATTTCTACCCCAAGCGGCTGGACGAGGAGCGGATGGACCGGGCGGCCCGGGCCTTTGAGGGGACCCACGACTTCCGGGCGGTCCGCTCGGTGGGGACGGAGACAAAGACCACCGTCCGCACGGTTTACTACTGCCATGTGACCCGCAGCGGGGACCTTCTGGAGCTGAAGGTCTGCGCCAACGGTTTTCTCTATAATATGGTACGGGCCATTACGGGGACAGTGCTCTATGTGGCGGAGGGAAAGCTCCAGCCGGAGGATATCCCCGTGATCCTCCAATCCGGCAACCGGACCCTGGCGGGGCCCACGGTGCCGCCGGGGGGGCTGTACCTGACGAAACTCTGGTATGAGGATGAGCGGCTCAATGACTGAATTTCAAGACAAGCGGCAGCCGGACCAGGAGCCGGAGGAGGGACGGCGCGCCCGCCGTCCCAGCCGGCTGGGGCGGTTTTTCCGCCGCTTTCTGGGCCTTATTGCGACCCTGGCGGTGGTGCTGGGGGTGATCGCCGTGGCGCTGCTCCAGGACGGGCACTATCTGGACCGGGTCCGCCGCTGGCTCCTTTACGGGGAGAGCGGGCAGGAGAACGCCTACGCCTTTGCCGCCGACCCCAACAACCGCTTTGGCCAGCTCGGGGAGCTGCTGGTGGTGGTGAGCCAGAACTATATCCAGCTGCTCCAGGACGACGGCACCGCCTACCTTGCCCAGCAGCTGCAGCTGAGCCAGCCGGCCCTGGACACCGGGGGCGGCCTGGCCGTGGCCTATGACATCGGCGGGGAAAACCTGTCGGTCTTCTCCAGGGACCGCTGCCTGATGACGCTGGAGCAGGAGGAGGGCTGCGGCATCCTCTCCGCCCGGCTCAACAGCAGCGGCTACCTGGCCGTGGTGGCGGAGAAGAGCGGGTATAAGGGCGCGGTATCGGTTTATAATGACCAGCAGGAGCTGGTGTTTACCTTCAACGCCTCCTCCCAGTTTTTGATGGACGCGGTTGTCAGCGAGGACTGCGGCAGCGTCCTCATCGCGGCGCTGAGCCAGGAGGAGGGCCGGTTCTGCACCCGCATGCTCACCTACCGCCTGGATCGGGAGGACCCGGAGGGCGAGGCGGTTTTGGCGGACCACCTTGCCCTGGACCTGGGCTGGCTGGGCAGCCGGTACGCCTCTGTGGCGGATGACGCCATGCTGCTTTTAGACGCCCAGGGCGCCGAGACGGCCCGCTATACCTATGGCGGCGCCTATCTTAGGCAGTATACCCTGGAGGGGGACGGCTTTGCCGCCCTGCTCCTCAACCGCTACCAGGCCGGCAGCGTGGGGCGGCTCGTCACCGTGGGGGAGGACGGGGAGGAGCTGGCCTCGCTGGACGTGAGCCAGGAGGTGCTGGACATCTCCGCCGCCGGGGACTACCTGGCGGTGCTGATGGGCGACGGCCTTGTGATCTACAACCGCCAGCTGGAGGAGTACGGCCGGCTAGCGGACGCCGGCTACGCCAGCCGCGTGCTGATGAGCGGGGACGGGTCCGCCCTTGTGATTGGTGGCAGCGGCGCTTTTCGGTATCTGCCGTAGCGCCGTCCATAGTTTGACCTCATTTCCATGGAAAGGTGGTAGTAAATGCTCACATCATCTGTTATACTGGATGTGTTGCTGCTGGCGATTTTCGCGGCGTGTGTGTCTTTGGGATGGAAGAGGGGGCTTTTCCGCACCCTGGCGGAGCTGGTGAGCTGGCTGGCGGCGCTGCTGGGCGCCGCCGCCGCGGCCAACGCCTTCACCCCGGTGGTGATGGAGCGGCTGCGGCCGGTGCTGGAGGGGCAAGTCAGCCAGGCCATCGGCGACTATCTCCAGTCCCTGGTGGATGAGACCGGGTACGAGGGCCTCTTCGGCGGCCTTCTGGAGAGCCTCACCCGGGGCGGCGCGGTGGACGGCATGGCCGACGCGGCGGTAGAGATCCTGTCGGAGGCCGTTTTGCGAAACCTGGCCTACGCGCTGCTGTTCCTGGTGTCCTTTGTGGCCATCGCCCTGCTGCTGAAGCTGGCGGTGGGCCTGGTGGACCGGGTGCTGAAGCTGCCCCTGCTGCGGCAGGTAAACGCGGCGGGGGGCATCCTGGCGGGGGCCCTCAAGGGCCTGCTGCTGGCGCTTTTGGTGCTGTGGCTGGGGGAGACCACGGGGCTTTTGGCCACGCCCCAGGCCATGGAGGCGTCGGTGGTCGCACCGATACTATTGAAATTACTGCCGGCTTAAGCCGGGGGATTTCCGGAGGTTAAAGATACAATGCAACCGACTTTATGTTCAAGATGTAAGAAAAACGTGGCTGTGGTGTTTATCTCCAAGCTGGAGAACGGGAAGACGGTGAACGAGGGGCTGTGCCTCAAGTGCGCCAAGGAGATCGGCCTGCCCCAGGTCAACGATCTGATGAACCGCATGGGCATCACCGACGAGGACCTGGACAACATCTCCAGCGAGATGATGCAGGCCTTCGGCGGGGCGGAGAACCTGGAGGGCATGATCCCCGCGGAGGATGGCGACAGCGATGAGGACGAGGAGGGCAAGACCGCCACCTTCCCCTTCCTCAACCGCCTCTTCAACAGCGACAACGCCCCGGCCGCCCCCGGAAATATGGACGCCGGCCGCGCCAGGGAGAAGGAGCGGAAGAATGTAGAAAAGGCCCAGAAACGGAAATTCCTGGACAACTACTGCATCAACCTCACCCAGCGGGCCAAGGAGGGCAAGCTGGACCAGGTGGTAGGCCGGGAGCAGGAGATCGAGCGGGTGGTGCAGATCCTCAACCGCCGCCAGAAGAACAACCCCTGCCTCATCGGCGAGCCGGGCGTGGGCAAGACGGCCATCGCCGAGGGGCTGGCCCAGCGCATCAGCGCCGGGGACGTGCCCTTCAAGCTCCGGGACAAGGAGGTCTACCTGCTGGACCTCACGGCCCTGGTGGCGGGGACCCAGTTCCGGGGCCAGTTTGAGAGCCGGATGAAGGGCCTCATTGAGGAGATCCGCAAGTGCGGCAACGTGATTTTGGTCATCGACGAGGTCCACAACATCGTGGGCGCCGGCGACGCCGAGGGCAGCATGAACGCCGCCAATATTCTGAAGCCCGCCCTCTCCCGGGGGGAGATCCAGGTCATCGGCGCCACCACCTTCACCGAGTACCGCAAGCACATCGAGAAGGACACCGCCCTGGAGCGGCGGTTCCAGCCGGTGGTGGTGAACGAGCCCAACATGGCCGACACGCTGAAGATCCTCCGGGGCATCGCCCACTACTATGAGGACTACCACGGGGTGAAGATCTCCGACGGGATCCTGCGCCAGGCGGTGCTCCTCAGCGAGCGGTACATCACCGACCGGTATCTGCCCGACAAGGCCATCGACCTCATTGACGAGGCCTGCTCCGACCTGAACCTGAAGGACCCCAGCATCTCCCGGCGCATGGAGATCCAGCGGGAGCTGGCGGACTATGCCAAGGAGAAGGAGCTGATGGAGAGCCAGACCGAGGAGGAGCCCAACTTCGAGCGGCTGGCGGAGATCAAGGTCAAGGAGCTGCAGCTCACAGAGGAGCTGGACAGCATCAAGGCCAAGGGAGAGCCGGAGCTCACCATGGACAACCTGGCCCGGGTCATTGAGCTGTGGACCAAGATTCCCGCCAGCAGGATCCGGGAGGAGGAGTTCAAGCGCCTGAGCGAGCTGGAGCAGCGTCTGAAGAGGAAGATCGTGGGCCAGGACGAGGCCATTGCCGCCGTGTCCGCCGCCATCCGGCGCAACCGGGTGGGCATCAGCCCCAAGCACAAGCCGGTGAGTTTTATCTTTGTGGGCAGCACGGGTGTGGGCAAGACGGAGCTGGTCAAGCAGCTGGCCGACGACCTCTTTAACGCCCCGGAGAGCCTGATCCGTCTGGATATGTCGGAGTTTATGGAGAAACACTCCGTCTCCCGCATCATTGGCTCGCCCCCGGGCTATGTGGGCTACGACGAGGCCGGGCAGCTCACCGAGAAGATCCGCCGCAAGCCCTACAGCGTGATCCTCTTCGACGAGATCGAGAAGGCCCATCCCGACGTGCTGAACGTGCTGCTGCAGATCTTGGACGACGGGCAGATCACCGACGCCCACGGCCGTAAGGTGAACTTTGAGAATACCGTCATCGTCATGACCTCCAACGCCGGCAGCGACCGCAAGGAGGGCAGCGTGGGCTTTAACCGCACGGTGAACGAGCAGGGGAAGGAGCGGGCCATGAAGGCGCTGCAGCAGTTCCTTAGGCCGGAGTTTATCAACCGGGTGGA
>CALWXD010000005.1 GCA_944385425.1 uncultured Oscillospiraceae bacterium
CCTTCAGCCCCGCCCTGGCCCGGAGGATGGCCTCACTGACGGCGGTGACCGCCTCGTCCTGGCCAATGACCCGCCGGTGGAGGATCTCAGGCAGCCGCAGCAGTTTCTCCTTCTCGCTCTCCACCAGCTTGCTCACCGGCACGCCGGTCCACTTGCTGACCACCTCGGCGATCTCCTCCTCGGTGACCTCCTCCTTCAAAAGGCGCTCCTCGCCGGTGGCCTCCACCCGGGCCCGCTCCGCCTCCAGCTGTTTCTCCAGGGCCGGCAGGGTGCCGAACTTCAGCTCCGCCATCTTCTCCAGGTCGTAGCTGCGCTCGGCCTCCTCCATCTGGTGCTTGGTGTCCTCAATCTGCTGCTTGAGGCGCTTGAGGCCGGTGATGCCCTGCTTTTCCGTCTCCCACTGGGTCCGCATGGCGGCGTCCTGGCTCTTCAGCTCCGCCAGCTCCTGGTCGATGTGGGCCATCCGGTTTTTCGAGCCGTTGTCCTCCTCCTTGCTGAGGGCCTGGCGCTCGATCTCCAGCTGCATGATCTTCCGCCCTGTCTCGTCCAGCTCCGCGGGCATGGAGTCGATCTCCATGCGGATCTTGGCGGCGGCCTCGTCCATCAGGTCGATGGCCTTGTCGGGCAGAAAGCGGTCCGTGATATACCGGTCGGACAGCGTGGCGCAGGCGATGAGGGCCCCGTCGGTGATGCGGACGCCGTGATGGATCTCAAAGCGCTCCTTCAGCCCCCGGAGGATGGAGATGGTGTCCTCCACCGTGGGCTGGTCGATCATAACCTTCTGGAACCGCCGCTCCAGGGCCGCGTCCTTCTCGATATACTTGCGGTACTCGTCCAGGGTAGTGGCGCCGATGCAGTGCAGCTCCCCCCGGGCCAGCTTTGGCTTTAAGAGGTTGCCGGCGTCCATGCTGCCCTCGGTGCGGCCGGCGCCCACGATGTTGTGCAGCTCGTCGATGAAGAGGAGGATGCGCCCCTCGCTCTTCTCGATCTCATTGAGGACGGCCTTCAGCCGCTCCTCAAACTCCCCCCGGTACTTGGCCCCGGCGATGAGGGCCCCCATATCCAGGGCGAAGATGGTCTTGTCTTTCAGCCCCTCGGGCACGTCCCCGTTCAAAATCCGCTGGGCCAGGCCCTCCACCACCGCCGTCTTGCCCACGCCGGGCTCGCCGATGAGGACGGGGTTGTTCTTGGTCTTGCGGCTTAAAATCTGGATGGTGTGGCGGATCTCCGCGTCCCGGCCGATCACCGGGTCCAGTTTGCCCTCCCGGGCCATCTCCACCAGGTCCCGGCCGTACTTGGTGAGGGCCTCGTAGCCCTCCTCCGGGTTCTGGCTGGTGACCCGCTGGCTGCCCCTGACCTTCGTCAGGGCCTGGAGGAATTTCTCCCGGTCCATGCCGACCTGCCGGAAGATGCGGCTGCTGGGGGTGTTGTGCTCGTCCAGGAGGGCCAGGTACAGGTGCTCCACGGACACATACTCGTCCTTGAACTGCTCGGCGTTCTTCTCCGCCGCCAGGAGCAGCTGGTTAAAGCGGCGGCTCATATAGAGCTGCTCGTTGCCGCCGGAGACCTTGGGCAGCTTGTCGATCTCCCCCTGGACCTGCCGCTCCAGGGCGGCCACGTCCAGGCCCATGTAGGTGAGGAGCTTTGCCACCAGCCCGTCCTGCTGGCGCAGGAGGGCCAGATGGAGGTGCTCCCCCTCCAGCTGCTGCTGGCCGTTCTCAATGGCGATATTCTGGCAGTCCGCCACGGCGGCCTGGGCATTCTGGGTGTACTTGTCAAAATTCATGCAGTCTTCCTCCTTTGGCGCCCCCTTCCAGGGGCGCTTTTCTGCTTTTGACCGTATTGTACACCTGTTCGATGGAAAAGTAAAGAGAAAAATTAGCACTCTCATGTCGAGAGTGCTAATTTTCTGTGAACGAACTGTAAACCTTTGGGGCGCCGTCCAAAAAGCTACTGCCAGACGTACAGGGCGTAGCCCTCCTCCGTCAGCGCGCTCTCCCCCAGGTCCAGGTTTCCGCCGTAGAGGGACAGGTCCTCCCCGCCGGTGAGGACGGCGGTCTGGCCGGTAAAGGCCAGATTGCTGCCGGCCCGGGGCAGCAGGCTGTAGCCGCTGAGGTCCTTGTATGCCATGTCCGGCGGGCCGAAGTTGAGGCTGGCGGCCTTGGTGTAGTCCGCCGTGACGGTGACGCTGCCCCCGGCGGGGATGGTCACCTGGGCGGCGAACCACACCACCCGGTCTGTCAGCCGCACCTGGGAGAAGAGGAACTCCTGCAGCAGCGGGAGATAGTGGGTGTCCTCCACTACGCCGTCGGACACGGCGGCGTAGAACGCCTCGAAGGGCACGTCCCGCCAGGCCCGGCCGCTCCCCTCCCGGAGGTTCTGGAGGTAGTCCTCTGCCACCAGGCGGAGGATCTCGTCCAGGGTGGTCTCCCGGCGGCTGAGGGCGCCAGTCACGGTGGAGAGCTCCTCCCCCGGGTCACAGCCCCCGTCCTCGTACCCCTGGAGGACGGGATCCTGGATGTCCTCCCCCACCACGATGAGATACCACGCCTCCGCCCCGCCGGTGACAAAGCCGGAGGCGGAGAATTTCACTTGATCCCCATCGCCCCGGCGCATGCCGTCAAAGCCGTACTGCATGACAGTGGTCTCCTCCGGGTCATAGGTGAACTCCAGGGCCAGGGTGGCCGCGTCATTTCCCGCCGGGCCGTGCTGGTCAGAGACGGTGTAGACGATGGCCGGGGTGCCGGTGAGGTCCGCCGGACCGTCCAGGGCGTCGGCCAGGTAGCCCTCGTCCTCCAGCAGCGCCCACCAGGCGGAGAGGGCGTCCTCCTCCGAGAGGTCCACGCCCTTCCCCACATAAACGTGGGTTTCCAGTACACCGCCGTCCGCTGTCAGCTTAGGGGCGTCCATGGCGTCAAAGCTCCCGGCCAGGGGGTAGAGCAGCGTCACCGCCGCGTCTGCCTCCCCGGTGTTGGTGAGGACGTACCGGTCCGTCACGGCCACGCGGTACCGGTCCTCCCAGAAGTCGTGCTCCGTACCGTAGCCGGTGAAGTCCAAAGTCACCTCCCGCTCCGCGGTGATGGCGTCGTTCTCCTCCAGCAGCGTCAGGGGCAGGATGGGACCGCCGTCGTCGGTGAAGGCGGGCTCCCCGGGGCTGCCGTCGGCCCCGTCCCCCGCCACGGCGCCGCCGCTGTCGCCTGTCGCCCCGCCGTTCATCTCACCGCTCTCCGCCGACGAGTTGTCACTGCCGCTACCGGCCATCCCCAGCCCGCCGGAGGCCCAGAACAGCCCCAGCCCCGCCGCCAGCACCAGGGCCGCCGCCACAGGGGCCGCCCGCCGCAGCCGGGCGCCCCATCCACCGGCAAACCGGTGCCGCTGGGCCGCCTCGATCCGCCCGTCGGGCAGGTTGGTGATGGCGTCGTACAATTTCTCTGTCTCCTTCATAGGGCAACCCCCTCCTCCTCCAAGAATAGCCGCAGGCCCTCCCGCAGCCGCCCCAGCCGCTTGGCGGCGGCGTTGGGCGACAGACCCGCCTCCCGCGCCAGGTCCTTGACGCTCTCCCCGTTCCAGTACCGGCGGAGAAACAGCGCCCGCTCCTCCTCCGTCCGGCTCCCCAGCCACCGGTCGATCAGATCCGTCAGCTCCCTGGCCTCCGCGGTGCGGCGGGTGCTGTCCGGCGCGGGGACGCAGTCCTCCAGCTCGCTGAGCAGCACCTCCACCCCGCCAAAGCGCTTTTGGGCCCGGCTGGCCCGCCAGCGGCTGATGGAGAGGTTGCGGACGATCCGCCCCAGATAGGCCCGGAGGCTGTCCGGCCGCTGGGGCGGCATGGTGTCCCACGCCCTCTGGTAGGTGTCGCTGACGCACTCCTCGCTGTCCTGCCGGTTTGTCAAAATGTTCATGGCGATTTTGTGGCAGAACCGGCCGTACTTCCGGTCGGTCTCCCGGATGGCCGCCTCATCCCGCCGCCAGAACAGCGCCACGATCTGCAGGTCCTCCATCTTCTCCCTCCTCTCCCTTCCATCGGTACGGCGGGCGGTCTGCCGCCGCGAAACCCGCGGTAGTACGGCCCTCCTCCCCGGAGGGCCCCTCCCCTGTATGGTACCACAGGCCGCCCGCCGCGGCAACCGGCCCGCCGCCCTTTTTGGGCACTCCGCCGCCGGGGCCGGCCTAGGCGGCAGAGGCCGCTACCACCCGGCCCAGCAGCCGCAGCTCCGCTGACAAGATTCGGAGGCCTCCCGCCCCGTCGATGGCCTTCTCCAGTTCCACCGTGTACCCAAGCCCCCAGTAGGTCCCGGAGCCGCCGTCGTCCGCCGTGACGCCGGGCACCACGAACAGCGGCTCCCGCAGCGCGCGGCAGCGGGCGCAGTCGGTGAGAACGGCGGCGGCCCACAGGAGGAGGCACAGGCCCAGGGCGGCCAGCATCCGGCTGCGTGCGCTCTTTGACATGGCGTTCCCCTCCCTTTTCTCCTTTGTATGACGCGGGGCTGTTCTCCCCCTCTACCCAACCAGACGCAAAGCGTCCCGCCCATGTGACGGCATGGGGCAAAAAATTTTTCCCGCGGGTCTGCCGCGCCCTTTGCATTGACTTTCCGGGAAGATCCGGGTATGATAGAGGCGTTTGGCGGGAGAACCGCCCGCAGATTTTGCTTTGACGCTGTGAGGAACCGCTATGGAAAACTACCTGCATCTCCACCTCGCCCCCGATGAGATCCGGAACATCAGCAGCATCGGCCTTGCCCATCTGGGGGACGCGGTGTATGAGCTGATGGTCCGCTCGTGGCTGTGCGTCCACGGGGCGGCCACCGGCAAGCACCTCCACCGCGCCGCGGTGGAGCTGGTCCGGGCGGAGGCCCAGGCCAAGCGCTTGGAGCGGATCCTCCCTCTTCTGACGGAGGAGGAGGCGGCGGTGTTCCGCCGGGGGCGCAACGCCAATGTCCACACCGTCCCCCACAGCGCTAGCCGCGCCGACTATCTGAAGGCCACCGCCCTGGAGTGCCTTTTCGGCTACCTCTATCTCCAGGGGCGGACGGAGCGGCTGAACCGCTTATTTTCTACCATGATGGAGGAATGACCCATGCCGCTGGACGCCGTTTGTCTCACAGGAGTGGTCCGGGAGCTGCAGCGCGCCGCCGCCGGGGCGCGGGTGGAGAAGGTGCAGCAGCCCGCCCGGGACCAGATCGTCTTGACCCTTAGGGGGAACCGCCGGCTGCTGCTGTGCGCCGGGGCCAACCAGGCCCGGATCCACCTCACCTGCCAGCCCCGGGAGAACCCCGCCGCGCCGCCCATGTTCTGCATGCTCCTGCGAAAGCATCTGGGCGGCGGCCTCTTGACGGAGATCACCCAGCCCAGCCTGGAGCGGGTGGTTTTCCTCACCTTCCAGGTGCTCAGCGAGCTGGGGGAGCCGGAGCGGCGGCAGCTGGTGCTGGAGTGCATGGGCCGGCGGTCCAACCTCATTTTGCTGGACGGCGACGGGCGGATCATCGACTGCCTTCGCCGGGTGGACATGGAGCGCAGCCAGCAGCGGCAGGTGCTGCCGGGGCTCTTCTACCGCATGCCCCCGGCCCTGGAGAAGGAGGATCCCCTGGCGGTGGAGCGAGAGGGCTTTGCCGCCCTGGCCCGGGCCGCCGACGGGAAGGCCGCGGACGCCTTCCTCCTGGACACCTTCTTCGGCCTCTCCCCCCTCATCTGCCGGGAGCTGGCCTTCCGCGCCTCGGGGGAGACCGACGGCCGCCTGGACGCAGGAGACGAAGGGCTGCTGGAGCGGCTGGAGAACGCCTTCTTTGACTGGCAGGGCGCCGTGAAGGAAAACCGCTTTTCCCCCGTCCTTTTGCAGCGGGATGGAAAGCCCCTGGAGTTTTCCTACTGCCCCATCCGCCAGTACGGCCAGGCGGCGGAGGCGGTCCCCTTCTCGGATTTCTCCTCCCTGCTGGACACCTTTTATGAGGCCCGGGACCGGCAGGAGCGCTCCCGGCAGCGGGGGCAGGAGCTCCACCGCGCCGCCGTCACCGCCCGGGACCGGGTGGCCCGAAAACTCGCCCTGCAGGAGCAGGAGCTGGCCTCTACGGAGCAGCGGGAGACCTGGCGGCTCTGCGGCGAGCTGATCACCGCCAATCTCTACCGCATGGAGCGGGGGGCGGCATCCCTCCGGGCGGAGAACTACTACGCGGAGGGCTGCCCCCAGGTGGAGATCCCCCTGGACCCCCTCCTAACCCCCCAGGAGAACGCCGCCAGATATTTCCGCCGCTACCAGAAGGCCAAGACCGCCCGGCTGCACCTCACCGAGCAGCTGGAGAAGGGGCGGGGGGAGCTGGAGTACCTCAACAGCGTGGTGGACGAGCTGAGTCGGGCGGAGCTGGAGCAGGACTTCCAGGACATCCGCGCTGAGCTTGCGGCGGCGGGCTACCTAAGGAACCGCGGCGGGAAGAAGGAGCCGAAACGGGGCGCCTCCCGCCCCAGGGAGTTCCGCTCCTCGGCGGGGCTGCGCATCCTGGTGGGCCGTAGCAACGTCCAAAACGACCTCTTGACCCGGCAGGCGGACAAGGGCGACCTGTGGTTCCACACCCAGAAGATCCACGGCTCCCATGTGATCCTCTGCACCGGCGGGCAGAAACCGGACGACCAGAGCGTCACCGAGGCCGCCGTGCTGGCCGCCTGGTTCTCCCAGGGGCAGGACAGCAGCCGGGTGGCCGTGGACTACACCCAGGTGAAGTATGTGAAAAAACCGGCGGCGGCCCGGCCCGGCATGGTGGTCTACACCACCTACCAAACTGCCTATGTCCGCCCGGACCAGGCGCTGGTAAAGGCCCTGGCGGTATCAAAATAGCAGCGCAGCCCCCCGCCTGCCGCGCGGCAGGCGGGGGGCTGCGTTTTTCTGGATCGCTTACGGCTCCTGCAGCTGGATGTCCACATACACCGGGTTGTGGTCGCTCCAGTGGAAACCGGTGTCCACCACAGAGCGGGAAACCACGGTCACGTTGTCCGAGACGATGAACCCGTCCACCATGACCACAAAGTTCTCCGGCCCGTAGGGCATATCCGCGTTGCGGCAGGAAGGGACCGGGTGCTGCTCGCCGGGGGGGGGGATGGTGGGCAGCCCCGCCGGGATGAGCTCCGCGGGGATGGGCTGGGCCCAGGTGTAGTCCTCCCCGGACGCGCCGAAGACCTCGCTGGAGTTGCCCAGGATGTCCTTGTTGAAGTCCCCGCCGCCGACCACATAGTTCCCCGCCTCATACTCCGAGAGCATGTCGGAGAGCAGCATCTCCAGCTGCTCCTCCGCAATGGTCCCGTCAGAGGTGTAGGCGGAGAGGTGGAAGTGGTAGAGCACCAGCTCCCGCCCGTTCTCTACCGCCATGCGATGCACGGAGTAGCACCGGTCCAGGTCCACCAGTTTCATCAGGCTCTCCTCGATGGGGAGGCTGCGCCGCAGGGCGGAGGCGAAGGAAAAGCGGCTGAGAGTGACAAGGCCGGCGCGGTTGGCCCCGTGGGGGGACAGCAGGGGCCAGAACAGATAGGGGCTGTCGTAGTTCTGGGCGAAGGTGGCGTCATACCCGCCCATGGCCTCCAGCACCATGGACAGCTCGTCCACATGGTGGCTGCGGGTGCCGTCCACGTCCACCTCCTGCAGGAGGACCAGGTCCGGCTCCAGCGCCGTCAGCGCCGCCAGCGCCCCCGCCACGTTCTCCTCCGCCGCCTGGGCCGACCGGGCGCGGCTCTCCTTCCCGCCGTCCATAAAGAAGGTAAAATCATCGCTGTAGGCGCCGAAACCGATGTTGTAGGATGCCAGGCGGTAGGTCTCCCCCGCCGAGACGGCGGGGCTGGCCCCCTCCCCTGTTGTCACCATCAGCGGCAGGTTGTCCTCCAGCCGGTAGTAGGCGGTAAAGACATAGATCACATAGCCCGCCACCGCCAGCAGCAGCACCCCCGCCGCCGCCAGCACCGTCTTGCCCGCTCTTCTTTTCCGCATGGACCGCTCCCCTTTCCTCCGCTAGATCCACCAGCGGGGGGTCAGCTCGCCCAGCGTGACGGTCCGCCCCTCCCCGGTATCCAGCAGGAATGCAATGTGTTTTCCCTCCGCCGGCATCAGCTGCATCATCAGCTCCCGGCAGGCGCCGCAGGGCAGGCCCAGCGTCCCGTCCGGCATCAGCACCAGCACCCGCCGCAGCGCCCCGCCGCCGGCGGTCAGCAGCTGGAAGATCGCGTTTCTCTCCGCGCAGACCCCAAGGCCGCAGCAGGCGTCCACACAGACCCCCGTGTAGATCCGCCCCTCCGCCGACAGCACCGCCGCGGCAACGCTCCCCGCCTCCAGGTACGGCGAGAGGGCCCTCTCCCCCCGCACCGCCGCCGCGGCGCGGTACATCTCCGCCCAGATCTCGTCCATTCTCCGCCTCCCGCTCCCGCCGGCGGCGGAGGGCTGTCCCTTTCGTATTCCCAGTATACCGCGGATCCCCGCCGAAAGCAAGGGCCGCCCAGGCGGGGGACGGGGCCGCCGGACGATAAAAAGGGCGGAAACAGACCTGTTTCCGCCCTCAGTCTGTCGAAAAAGTCCAGCGAAAGCTGGGCTTTTTCGTTTGCAAGAGGTAAAATAGCAATAGGTGGTGAGAAAGATGCTGGAACGCGGGAAGATGGATCGCAATGTGATAGAGATGGTGGA
>CALWXD010000006.1 GCA_944385425.1 uncultured Oscillospiraceae bacterium
GTCAAGCCTTTTGCTCCATATTTTTGATTTTCTCACGGATCTCCGCCAGTCCCAGGCCCTCCCGCCGGGCCAGAGCCGCCAGGTCCTCATACTCCGCCTTCTCCCGGCGGATCCCCTGCCCCTGGGCCACCTTGCAGCGCACGGGACCCAGCGGGGTCTCCCGGATCTCCTCGGTGCGGCGGAGGGTCCGCCGCTCCATTCGACAGCAGCGGACGCCCAGGGTGGTGGTGTGGCGGAAAATCAGCCCCGTCAGCCGCTCCCGGTCCGCCTCCCGGCACAGGCAGCACAGCGTCACCGCCGGCCGGCCCTTCTTCATGGTGATGGGCGCCGTCCACACGTCCAGGGCCCCCGCCGACAGCAGCTCCTCCGCGGCAAAGGCCACCGCCTCGCCGGTCATGTCGTCCAGGTTGCACCGCAGCTCCGCCACTGTCCCGCCCCCAGTGCCGTCCTCGCCAATGGCGGCCCGGACACAGTTGGGCCGGCCAGGGAAGGTCCTGCTCCCCATGCCGTACCCCCAGCGCTCCACCGCCATGGCGGGCATAGGGCCAAAGGACGTGACGAAGTGCTTGAGGAGGGCCGCGCCGGTAGGGGTGCACAGCTCCCCCTCCACCGCTCCGCCGTAGGTGGGCACCCCCTCCAGGAGATAGGCCGTGGCCGGCGCGGGCACCGGCAGCAGCCCGTGGGCACAGCGGACAAAGCCGCTGCCCACATGGACCGGGGAGGCGGCGATCCGCTCCGGCGCCAGCTCCTCCATCAGCATGCAGACGGCCACCACGTCCGTCACCGCGTCCACTGTCCCCACCTCGTGGAAGTGGATCTGGTCCATCTCCCGGCCGTGGGCCCGCCCCTCCGCCCGGGCCAGCAGGGTGTACACCGCCGCGGCGTTATGGCGCACCGCCTCCGACAGCGGCAGGGTCTCCAGCAGGGACAAGATGTCCGCCACCGTGTGGTGGTCATGGCTGTGGCTGTGGTCATGGGGATGGTCATGCTCCCCGTGGTCGTGGTCATGGCTATGGGGGCGCTCATGATCGTGAGGATGGTCATGAGTGTGGTCATGGGGGTGGCTGTGGTCATGAGGATGCTCATGATCGTGGCCATGATGGCGGTCATGGTCATGATGGATGGGCTGGCCCTCCCCCTCCTCCTGGCCGTTCACAAGAACGGTGACATGGGTCCCAGCCAGGCCGCAGCTCTCCGCCCGCCGGGCGGACACCGTCACCCCGGGCAGGCCCAGCCCCTCCAGCCGGCGGAGGAACCCCTCCGGGTCCGGGTGCAGCTCCAGCAGGGCCGCCAGCAGCATGTCCCCCGCCGCGCCCATGGCGCACTCCAGATACAGCGTCCTCATTCCTTCTTCCCCTCCATGTGGTTGATGCGGCTGGCCAGAAAGCCCGCCCCGAAGCCGTTGTCGATGTTCACCACGCTGACGCCGCTGGCGCAGGAGTTGAGCATGCTGAGCAGGGCCGCCACCCCGCCGAAGGCCGCCCCGTAGCCCACGCTGGTGGGCACGCCGATCACCGGGCAGCGGACAAGTCCCCCGATGACGCTGGTGAGGGCCCCCTCCATGCCGGCTACCGAGATCACCACCCGGGCCTCCATCAGCTCCTGGGTGTGGCTGAGGATCCGGTGGATCCCCGCCACCCCCACGTCGTACAGCCGCAGCACCCGGTTGCCCAGGGCCTCCGCCGTCAGCGCCGCCTCCTCGGCCACCGGCATGTCGCTGGTGCCGCCGGTGGCCACCACGATGGTGCCGATGCTGTCGGGCTCCGGCAGCGCCCCGGCGATGCCCACCCGGCCCATGGGATGGTAGGTCAGGGGGTGGACGGCGGAAATCTCGTCTGCCGCCGCCTGGCTTAGGCGGGTGATGAGCACCGTCTCCTGGCCGTGGTCCCTCATGGCGGTGAGGATGCCGATCATCTGCTCCGGCGTCTTCCCCGCGCCGTAGATCACCTCCGCCGCCCCCTGGCGGAGGGCCCGGTGGTGGTCCACCTTGGCAAAGCCCAGGTCCTGGAAGGGCTCCAGCCGCAGCCGCTCCAGGGCCTGATCCACCGTCATCTCTCCTCCGGCTACCGCCTGGAGGATCTCCTTTGTATGTAAAGAATCCATGGGCATTTCCTCCTATCGTCCCGCGCTGTCCAGCTCCACCCGGTCAAACCAGGGGCGCAGCGCCTCCAAAAGCCGCTCCCACTCCCCACGGGCCCGGTCCAGCTGCCCCGCCGGCAGCTGCAGCAGCGCCCCGCCCGGCCGCAGGCGCAGCCGCAGGTCCCGGTAGCCCAGGGCCATCAGCGCCGCCTCCCCCCGCTCCACCCGGGCGAGGTCCTCCGCCCGGATGGCCGTCCCCGTGGGGACGCGGGTGGCAAGGCAGGCGTAGGCCGGCTTGTCCCAGGTGAAGAGCCCCGCCGCGCGGCTCAGGCGGCGGACGTCCGCCTTGGTGACGCCGCACAGCCGCAGCGGCGAGAGCACCCCCAGCTCCCGGAGGGCCCGCATCCCGGGGCGGTCATCGGAGCGGTCGGATGCGTTGGTGCCATCGATCACAGTATGGTACCCGTCGGCGGCGGCCCGGGCCAAGAGGACGGTGAACATGGCCCGCTTGCAGTGGTAGCACCGGTCCGGCCCGTTTTCCGCCGCGCCGGGGCAGGAGAGGATCTCCAGCCCCACCTCCGCCAGCGGCGCCCCCAGCGCCGCCGCCAGGCGGCGGGCGTCCTCCCGCTCAAAGGCGGGCTGGAAGGCGGTTTTCAGATAGTAGGCCCCCACCTGGGCCCCGGCAGCCCGGGCGGCGTAGAGCAGGTAGGCCGAGTCCGTCCCTCCGGAGAAGGCCAGCGCCACCCTGGGGTGGGCGGCGAAAAAGTCCCGCAGCTCCAAAATGCCCCCTCCTTCCCGGCGGCCGCTCTCCGGGCCGCGATTTTTTCCATTATACTCCACCCGCCCGTCCCCTGTCAATTTCCCCCGGCGGCGGGGCCTTCACTGCAGCAGGGCCGCCACGTCCTCCACCTCCAGCCCCCGCTGCACCGCCAGGTTGATCCCGTAGCCCAGGAGCTTGCCCAGCTCCGCCACCTTGGCGTCCACCTCCCTGGGGGTGAC
This sequence comes from uncultured Oscillospiraceae bacterium, assembly GCA_944385425.1. Taxonomy (GTDB): domain Bacteria; phylum Bacillota; class Clostridia; order Oscillospirales; family Oscillospiraceae; genus CAJFPI01. The sequence goes on from CALWXD010000006.1 coordinate 3,079, forward strand.
GAAGAGCTCCCGGCCCCAGCCGGGCGTCCGGGCCGGGGGGCGGCCCCCGGTGAGGTCCAGGGCCAGGGTGGCCGCGTCCACCACCGTGGGCACCCCCACGGAGAGCACCGGCACGCCCATGGTCTCCCGGCTGAGGGCCTGGCGGGCGTTGCCCACGCCGCTGCCGGGGATGATACCCGTGTCGGAGAGCTGCACCGTCGCGCACAGGCGGTCCGTGCTCCGGGCGGCCAGGGCGTCCACCACGATCACCGCCTTCGCCCCCGCCCGCTGGGCAAGGCCCCGGACCCACTCCGCCGACTCCAGCCCCGTGGTGCCCAGGACCCCCGCCGCCGCCGCGGCCAAGGGCCGGAACCCCGGCAGCACCGCCTTCAGGTGCCGGGTCACCAGCAGGTGCTCCACGCAGAGGGGACCGACGGCGTCCGGCGTCATGGAGCGGTTGCCGAGGCCCGCCACAAACACGTCCCCCTCCGCCGGCAAGAGCTCCCCCAGCAGCCGTGCCACCGCCCTGGCCGCCGGGGCAAACTGCCCGCTCCGGTCCCGGAAATAGGCGGAGAGGTCCACGGTGAGGTAGGTCCCCTCCGGCTTGCCCAGGGCCTCCCGCCCCCGCCAGTCCAGGATCTCCACCCGGGTGACGGGAAAGCCCTCCACCCGCCCCTCCCGGGCCCTGACGCCGGCCAGCCGCTGGCCCAGGCGGGCGCCCTCCCGCCAGACCTCCCGGGCCTCCGCCGCCAAATCGGTTCGAATCTGCAGCATAATTTGTGACCACTTCCCTTTTTTTACACAAGATATGGTATTCCGCTTTTATTTTTTTGCCGTCGGGGAGAATTATACAAAAAAAGTGTGGAAAATGAAAAAAACCTCTTGCAAAAAAAGGGATTCCATGCTAAAATACCATTCTGCGTGGGAGATTTCCTCCCATCTGGCAAATTCCCGACTGGAGGAGGTGTTTGGTTTGCCGAATATCAAGTCTGCTAAAAAGCGCGTTCTGGTGGCTGAGGCCCGCAACGCCCGCAACAAGGCCAATAAGTCTGCTCTGAAGACCGCCGTGAAGAAGTTCGAGGCTGCCGCCGCAGAAGGCAATCGCACCGAGGCCGAGGGCGCTTACAAGGCTGCTGTCAAGCTGGTGGATAAGTCTGTGAAGAAGGGGATTCTCCACAAGAACAATGCCGCCCACAAGAAGAGCGCGATGACCATCAAGCTCAACAGCATTGGCTGATGAAAACCAGACCGGAAGGCCGTCCGACGGACGGCCTTTTTTCCGTCCCCGCCGGGTCGGCATGGCCTGCGCCCCCTTGGGGCACGCCGCGGGGCGGGGCGGCGGTCCGCCCGGGGCCTTTTGACGAAAAAAATTCCCCGTTTCCGCAAAAATTCTCTTTACATCGGCATATAAGTGTGATATAGTTTCTAAGCACGATTTGTGCGCCCTTCCCTGGCCTCGCCGGCGGCGACACCTGCCCCGGCCGCGGCTTGCGGAGAATGTATGGAAAGGTGGAAAACAGACCATGATGCAGAAAGAGCAGAAGACCTCCATTATCGAGGCCAACCGCACCCATCCCACGGACACCGGCTCCCCCGAGGTGCAGGTGGCCATCCTCACCGAGCGGATCACCCAGCTCACCGCCCATCTGAAGGAGCACCCCCACGACAACCACAGCCGCCGCGGCCTTTTGAAGATGGTCGGTAAGCGCCGGAACCTGCTGGACTACCTGGCCCGCAAGGATATCGAGCGCTACCGTGCCTTGATCGCCAAGCTGGGCATCCGCAAATGATCTCAAAAAGGTCCTTTGGCCTTTTTTGAGCGGGGCTTGCCGGCTCGCTGCGCGCACGCTCGCCCCGCCGCATCCGCGGCGGGGCGTTCGCACATCCCCATAGGGCCAAAGGCCCCATGGGGACCCCGAATTTGATCCGAATGGGCAGGCAAAGCCCGCCCATTCCAAGGTTTTCCCTCCGGGAAAACGCTTGTGTGCCGCATTCGCGGCGGAGGCATTTGCCTGGGGTCTTTGACCCCATGGGGACCCCGACAGCACCGGAACGCGCAGGCAGGGGCCGCCGGCTCCATCGCGTTGCCCCCGGGAAAACTCTAGCACGCCGCATTCGCGGCGGAGGCATTCGCCTGGGGCCAAAGGCCCCATGGGGACCCCGACAGCACTGGAACGGCCGGGCAGAGCCCACCCGCTCCAAGGTTTTCCCTCCGGGAAAACGCTTGTACGCCGCATTCGCGGCGGAGGCATTCGCCTGGGACCTTTGGCCCCATGGGGACCCCAACAGCACTGGAACGGCCGGGCGGAGCCCACCCGCTCCAAGGTTTTCCCTCCGGGAAAACGCTTGCACGCCGCTTTCGCGGCGGACCCAGCGGCACCGCCGCCGGGCCTCATTTCTGTCCATCCGCCGGGGGCGGGGATCTTTTTGTGTTTGAAACTGTGCCCGAGCGTCTCGGACATGCTTTCAAATGCGAAAAGAGCCGCTCCCGAGCACAAAGAAAAGGAGCGAAATTATGTCAACCATCATCAAGAAAAAGACCTTCCCCAACTACCGCAGGTACGAGATGGATCTGGCGGGCCGCCCCCTCACGCTGGAGGTGGGCAAGCTGGCGGAGCTGGCCAACGCCGCGGTCATGGTGGGCTACGGCGACACCCGGGTCCTGGTCACCGCCACCGCCGCCCCCCGGCCCCGGGAGGGCATCGACTTCTTCCCCCT
>CALWXD010000007.1 GCA_944385425.1 uncultured Oscillospiraceae bacterium
GGCAGCATCACCGGCACCCTGGTTAGCGCCTGCCTCATCACCGCCAGCAAGGAGTGGCTGCGGGTTTTGGACGCCGGTTTCTCCATCGGGCCCATCCAGGTCCCCGAGATCTCCGGCCTGCGCATGCTGGTATTCTCCGTCCTTTTGATGGTGGTGATCCTCTTCTACCGCAAGGGCCTGTTCGGATCCAATGAGTTCAGCTGGGACGGCCTCTTCCGCTTGATCGGGCGCACCGGCAGGCGCCTGAAAGGACTGTTTCGCCGGGGCGAAAAAGGAGGTGCATCCAAGTGAGTATTTTGGAGACAAAACACGCCACCATGCGCTTTGGCGGCGTTACCGCGGTGGAGGATCTGAACATCCATGTGGACCAGGGCGAGATCGTCGCCATCATCGGCCCCAACGGCGCCGGAAAGACCACCACCTTTAATATGATGACCGGCGTATACGCCCCCACCGAGGGGCAGATCCTCCTGGCCAAGCAGGACGGCAGCATGGAGGACATCACCGGCATCCGCCCCGACCGCATCGCCATGCGGGGGGTGGCCCGCACCTTCCAGAACATCCGCCTGTTCGGCGAGCTGACGGCCCTGGAAAATGTGCTGACGGCCCAGCACCTCCATGTGAAGAGCAACATCTTCTCCGCCACGCTGGGCCTGCCCGGCTACCGCAGGGAGGAGAAGGCCATCCAGGAGAAGGCCATGAGCCTTCTGGAGAGCGTGGGCCTTGCCGACCAGGCCCACAGCATGGCCACCAGCCTTCCCTACGGCCAGCAGCGCCGGCTGGAGATCGCCCGCGCCCTGGCGACGGATCCCCGCCTTCTGCTGCTGGACGAGCCGGCGGCCGGCATGAACCCGCAGGAGACCCAGGAGCTGACGGCCTTCGTCTCCCAGATCCGGGAGCAGTTTGACCTGACGATCATCATGATTGAGCACCACATGCAGATCGTCATGGATATCTCCAACCGCATCTATGTGCTGGACTTCGGCAAGACCATTGCCCACGGCACGCCGGATGAGATCAAGAACAACGAGCGCGTCATCGACGCGTATTTGGGGGTGGCTGACGATGCTGAAAGTTGAGAATCTGGTGGTGCACTATGGGGGCATCCAGGCGGTCCGGGGCATCTCCTTTGAGGTGCCGGACAAGAGCATTGTCACCCTGATCGGCTCCAACGGCGCGGGTAAGAGCACCACCCTGCGCACCATCACGGGCCTGGTCAAGCCCACCTCCGGGAAGGTCATCTTCCAGGGGGAGGACATCACCGGCAAGAGCACGGAGAGCATCGTGGGCATGGGCATCACCATGACCCCGGAGGGGCGCCGGATCTTCCCCAACCTGACGGTGCTGGAGAACATCAAGGTGGGCGCCTATCTCCGGAAGGATGATCTGAAGAAGGACATCGAGTGGGTCTACTCCCTCTTCCCCCGCCTGGAGGAGCGCAACTGGCAGATGGCCGGCACCCTCTCCGGCGGCGAGCAGCAGATGCTGTGCGTGGCCCGGGCGCTGATGAGCCGGCCGAAACTGCTGATGATGGACGAACCCTCCCTGGGCCTGGCGCCGCTGATCGTGGCGGACATCTTCTCCATCATCCGCAAGATCAACGAGGCCGGCGTCACCATCCTCCTGGTGGAGCAGAACGCCAACCTGGCCCTGCAGACGGCGGACACCGGCTACGTCATCGAGACCGGCGCCATCACGCTGACCGGGCCGGGCAGGGAGTTGCTGACAAACGACGCCGTCAAGAAGGCCTATCTGGGCACTTGACCGGGCGGCCCCAGCCAGACAAAAGAAAACAAGCCGGGGGGCACCGTTCCGTGCCCCCGGCTTGTTTTTTTCGAAAGCCGCCGCTCCCCGGCGGGGAGGGCCCGGCTTACCGCCCGGAGGAAACCGGCTGGCACGCCTCCAGCCGCTCCGCCCGCTGGGCAAGGTAGGCGATCACGGCCCGGCGGGTGAGGATGCCGCAAAAGCAGTTGCGGTCGTCCACAATGGGGACGAAGTTCTGCCGCATCACCGCGTCCGTGACCTCCTGGGCATTGGACCCGATCCCCAGCGGGGGGCAGAAGTCCGGCCTGAGGAGGCTGTCGATCCGGTACTTTTCGTGGGCCTTCAGATCCGTGGTGTTCACCGCCAGGATGTGGCGCAGGAAGTCCCCCTCGGTGATGGTCCCCAGGTACTCCTCCTTCTCGTTGAGGACGGGGATGGCGGTATAGCCGTGGTGCCGCAGCAGCTCCAGCCCCTGGCGCACCGTGTTGTCCGTATGTAAGAAAACCGTACATGCCTTTGGCGTCATCATTTTTGCAATATTCATGCCCTGTCTGTTCCCTTTCTCGCTGTTGTGCCGCCCGGCCGGTCCCGATCAACCGCCGGCGGGCCGTTTTCCCTGTTGCCAGATGGGGAAAAATGGCGTAAACTGGACTGGACGCAGCCTTACTTGATTCCATAGAGGAGGTCATACAGATGAACCGCTGCTTGGTTGTTGTGGATATGCAGAAGGATTTTATTGACGGCGCCCTGGGGACGCCGGAGGCCCAGGCTGTCCTGCCCGCCGTGACGGGGCGGGTGGAGTCCTTTGACGGGACGGTGGTCTTCACCCGGGACACCCATGGCCCAGACTATCTCCAGACCCAGGAGGGGCGGCTCCTGCCGGTGGCCCACTGCCTCAAGGGGACGGAGGGCTGGCAGCTGGAGCGGCGGCTGGCGGACTACGCCGCCGGGCACGGCTGCCCCATCTTTGACAAGCCCGCCTTCGGCAGCCTGGAACTGGCGGACTACCTGCGCCGCTCCCACAGGGAGCGCCCGATAGACGAGATCGTCCTCATCGGCGTGTGCACGGACATCTGCGTCATCTCCAACGCCCTGCTCCTCAAGGCCGCGCTGCCGGAGGTCCCCATTGCCGTGGAGGCCGCCTGCTGCGCCGGCGTGACGCCCCAGCGCCACCAAAACGCCCTGGAGGCCATGGCCGCCTGCCAGATCGCCATCCGCTAGGGACGGGCCTTCAGCGGTACGCCTCCCGTTTCTCCACATAGTCCGCCGCGTTCCGGGCAATGCCCCGGATCTCCTCCTCCGTCAGCGGACGGCGCACCTGGGCTGGGCTGCCCAGCACCATGGAGCCCGGAGGGATCACCGTGTGCTTTGTCACCAGCGCGCCGGCGCCGATGAGGGAGTCCCGGCCGATCACCGCGCCGTCCAGCACGATGGCGCCCATCCCGATCAGCACGTTGTCCTCCACCCGGCAGCCGTGGAGGATGGCCCCGTGGCCCACGCTGATGCCGCTGCCCAGCTCCAGCGGGCAGCCGGCGCTGGTGTGGAGCACCGCGTTGTCCTGGATGTTGGTGTCCTCCCCGATGCGGATGGGGGCGACGTCCCCCCGGATCACGGCGTTATACCAAACGGAGCAGCCCCGCCCCAGGGCCACGTCCCCGCTGACCCGGGCGCCGGGCAGGATGACCACGTCCGCCGTGGTCGCAAACTCGCGCTTTCCCTCCATATCCTCTTCCTTTCTGCCGGGGGATTCCGCCGGCGGCCCATCATCTCTTTTATCAGTATACCATATTCCCGCCGGATTTGCCACCTCCTTTTTTCCCAGCCCGACGGGATTTGCCCCCGGGCCGCTTGTCAAGGGGGGAGGGCTGTGCTATACTCTAAGGGAAAAGATGCCGGTTTCCGGCGCCCGAATTTCTGACATCAGCAGGAGGTCCGCTATGAAAACTTTGTTGAAGGGCGGTACGGTCGTCTCCGGCCAGGGGACGGCCATCGCCGACGTGCTCCTGGACGGGGAGACCATCGCCGCCGTAGGCGCCGGCCTGGACGCGGCGGCCGATACGGTGGTGGACTGCACCGGGAAACTCCTCTTCCCCGGCTTTATCGACGGCCACACCCACTTTGACCTGGAGGTGGCCGGCACGGTTACCGCCGACGACTTTGCCACCGGCAGCCGGGCCGCCCTCCGGGGCGGCACCACCATGGTGGTGGACTTCTCCGCCCCCGACAAGGGGGACACCCTCCACGACGGGCTGCGCCGCTGGCACGAGAAGGCCGACGGCAAATGTGCCTGCGACTACGGTTTCCACATGACGGTGGACGACTGGAACGAGGGCATCTCCCGGGAGATCGGGGAGATGGTGGAGGAGGGGATCCCCACCTTCAAGATGTACACCACCTACCCCGCCATGATGCTGCCCCAGAAGGAGATGTTTTTCGCCCTGCAGCGGATGAAGGAGGTGGGGGGCATCACCGGCATCCACTGCGAGAACAGCGGCGTCATCGACGCGCTGATTGAGGAGGCCAAGGCCGCTGGGCACATGGGCCCCGGCTCCCACCCCCGGACCCGCCCCAACCAGCTGGAGGCGGAGGCGGTCAGCAGCGTGCTGCGGATGGCGGAGCTGGTGGACACGCCGGTGATCATCGTCCACCTGTCCACCAAGGAGTCCCTGGACGAGGTCCGCGCCGCCCGGGCCCGGGGGCAGACGGTGTATGTGGAGACCTGCCCCCACTACCTGCTGCTGGACGGCAGCGTCTACGACGCGCCGGAATATCTCGACGCGGCGCAGTACATCTGCGCCCCGCCGCTGCGCACCGTGGCGGACCAGGAGGCGCTGTGGCTGGCCCTGGCCAGCGGGGAGATCCAGACCGTGGCCACGGACCACTGCTCCTTCACCCTGCGGCAAAAGCGGATGGGGGAGAAGGATTTCACCAAGATCCCCGGGGGCCTTCCCGGGGTGGAGACCCGGGGCGTCCTGCTCTACACCGCCGGCGTGGCCGCCGGACGGATCACGGTGGAGGACATGTGCCGCGTCCTCAGCGAGAACCCCGCCAAGCTGTACGGCTGCTGGCCGAGGAAGGGCGTCATCGCCCCGGGCAGCGACGGGGATATCGTGGTCTACGATCCGGAGAAGGACGGCGTCATCACCGCCGCCGACCAGGTGCAGAACGTGGACTACAGCCCCTATGAGGGGTTTGCCACCAAGGGCAGCATCTCCCGGGTCTACCTCCGGGGCCAGCTGGCGGTGGAGGACGGCGCGGTGCGGGACGGCTGCCATGGCGCCTTCATCCGCCGTGGCCCCTGCACCCTCTAAGCCCCCCGCCCCGCGGCACAGGTTTCTGCGGAAGGCGCCAGGCGAATTTTTCGCCTGGCTCCTTTTTTGTCAATCTAGACCCCGGCGGACACCACCGTCTCCGCCTCCAGGTCGAAGACCGCGTACCACACCTGGCTGTTGGGCCCGCCGGCGCAGTTGAGCTGGACCTGGGTCTCCGAGAGCCACTGGGCGGAGACGATCTCCAGGCCCTCCGCCTCCTCCGGCAGCTCCGTCAAGGTGCGGCTCATGCCGTAGCTCCTGGAGGTCACGGTGTAGTCCAGGGGCTCCGCCGTCAGGTTCACCCAGTAGACGCCGTCGGCGGAGTAGTAGCGGGCCATGGTGGCGTCCGACGCCAGGCGCCGCTCCGTCATCTGCTCCACCGCCGCGGTGAGCTCCCCCCAGCCGCCGGGGAGGGCCTCCGCCTCCAGCAGGCGCTGCTGGCCTGCCGCCAGGGTCCGCTGGCCGTCGGCATAGCTGAGGGAGGCAAAGTCGCTGAGGTAGAGGGCGTCCCCGTCGGTCACCAGATAGCTGTAGCGCCGCTGGGTGATGCCGCCGCTGCCGTACCGGTCCCGGGTGGCGTCCTGCCGGTAGAGGAAGTGGTTGTCCGCAAACACCACGTCGCAGACAATGGGGTCCCCCTCCTGGGTGGAGACCACCATCCGCAGCGTGGCCGGGTTGCCCTGGGCCACCTCCCGGAAGAAGTCCAGCACCCGCTCCTCCCCGCCGCCTGCCGGCGCGCCGGCGGCGTCCAGGATCAGATCGCAGTCCAGCTCCTCCAGGTCTAGCTCCTCCGGCAGCTGCTCCAGGGGGATGTAGCCGCCCTCCGCCCCGGTGTCCTTGGGGCCGATGGTAAACTCCGCCTGGCAGAGGAGGCCGCCCACAGGCTTAATGAGGCGGTAGGTCCCCTCCTTCACGGTAAAATCGTAGGACCAGAAACTGAAACTGCCGCTGCCCGTCTCCCCCGGCGCAACGGATGTGGTATTCTGGGGGACGCTGCCCTCCTGGTACGCCTCGGAGCGGGGCAGGGTGTACCACTGCCCGTCCTGCTGGTATTCGATCATATAGTCCGGCGTGAACTGGATGGTCTCCCCGGTGTTGTTGGTTATCAGATAGGTGTAGCTCTCCACGCTGATGTCGTAGCTGGAGCGCTCCGTGGCCAGCGTCACGGCGCCGGAGACGTCAAAATCCGCCTCGCCGTAGGGGGACTGCACCAGCTTGCTCTGGCAGGCCATCAGCCCCCAGGCCATGGCGGCGGCCAGCAGAAGGAACAGCACTTTTTTCATCCCAATCACCTCGTCTCAATAGACGGCCCCCCGAAGGGAAAAGTTCCCATGTTGAAAAAAGGTTCATCCTTTGTTTACATTTGCGCAGAAGGGCAGGGGAGGGGGTGGCCCCGCCGGCGGATCAGTAGTAGGCCACCAGCAGGTCCACCACCGTCCCGTAGGACTGGACGCCGTCGGCCTGCCCATAGCTCTTCAGCAGCGCGTCGTACACCGCCTGGCTCACATCGTCCACCGGGGATTCCCACTGGTCCCAGTAGGCGCTGTTGTACTGGAGGTCCAGCAGCACCTCCGGCGCCAGCTCCGCCCGCAGCGCCTGCCACCGCTCCCGGTCCGCCCGGTAGAGGGCGTTGGAGAGGTGGACATACCCGGAGAGATAGCCGGAGTAGACGTAGAGGGGGTTGCCGCTGGCGGTGGACACCGCGATGGCGATGAAGTTGCACTCCTGCTCCGAGGCGATGCCCCGCTGGTGGGCCAGCTCGTGGGCGATGGTGACGGGGAGCATGCAGGCGGGGCTGTCCACATTCAGCACCGACTCCCCGGTGAACCCGGCGTAGTAGCCGGTAAAGCCCATGGCGCTGAGGGCCTTGGAGAAGAGCATCCGCTTGGGTTCCCGGTCCTCCTGGCGGAGAAAGGGGAATTCCTCGTAGCTGTTTTCATAGATCCCTGTGCTGGCGGCGAAGATCTCGTCCCGGGTGGCGGCAAAGAGGCCGTCCCCGTCCCGGGGGACAGCCTGGGCGGCGGCGTTCACCTGCTGGGTAAAGTAGTCCGCCACCCGGTACAGCTCCGCGGCGGTGACCTCTGCCGCGGTGATGCCGCTGCGCTCCTGGAACCCGTCGGCGTAGTAGTTGATGCCCCAGGCCAGGCAGAACCAGTCCAGCACCGTCACCACCGCGCAGAGAAGGCCCAGCCCCCGCCGGTAGGCCGCCGCCCGTCTCCTCCCGGTGCTGCGCCGGATGAGGAGGGCCGAGCGCACCAGGTAGGCGCACAGGCCAAGGCCCAGGCCGATGTACAGAAGCTCCGCCACCGGGAAGGGGAAGAGGTAGGTCACCGCCCCCAGGGCCTGCTTGCAGGGCTGGGTCACATGGTCCACCAGCCAGGTCATAAGCTCCCGGTTTCCCCGGAGGATGCCGAACAGCGCCAGCAGGACCAGCGCCGCCGCCAGCCAGATGTGGTGGCCCAGGTGCTTTCGCAGAAGCGCCTTCATTCCGCCGCCCCCTCTCCGCCCCGCGGGCCCGCCAGGCGGCCCAGCAGCGGTTCAAAGTCGATGCCCTCCCGGGGCGGCAGGTCCTGGGGGGCGGTGTGGGCCGCGCACAGCCCCACAAACTCCGCCGCCAGCGCCGCCGCCTCCGTAAGGCCAGCCCCCCGCACCAGCGCCCCGGTGAGGACGCTGGCGAAGAGGTCCCCGGTACCGTGGAAGGCCCGCCCCACAAAGTCCCGCTGGACAAAGGTGACCCCGCCGCCGGCCCGGTCGTAGCAGGCCGCGCCGGTCTGCCCCGCCTTGAGGCTTACGCCGGTGAGCACCACGGAGCGCCGCCCGCCCAGGCTCAGCCGCCGGGCCAGCTCCCCGTCCGCCTCCGCCCCGCCGCCAAGGCGCTCATAGGGCTCCCCCAGCAGCAGCGCCGCCTCCGTCCGGTTGGGGACGATCACGTCCGCCTCCGCCGCCAGCGCCGCCATGGCCCGACACATCTCCGGCGTGTAGGTGCGGTAGAGCCTGCCGTGGTCCCCCATCACCGGGTCCACCACCGCCAGGCTCCCGCCCCCTCTGGCGCGGCGGATAAAATCCGCCGCCAGGCCCATCTGCCGCGCGTTTCCCATAAAACCGGTGTACACCGCCTCAAAGCGGAGGCCCAGCGACTGCCAATGGTCCATGGCGGCGGCCAGCTGGTCGGTCAGATCCAAAAAGGTGTTGCCGGTAAAGCCGCCGGTGTGGGTGGAGAGGTAGGCCGTGGGCAGCGGGCAGCACTGCACCCCCATGGCCGACAGCACGGGCATCACAATGGTAAGGGAGCACCGGCCGAACCCGGACAGGTCGTGGATGGCGGCAACTCTGGGTGTTGTTCTCATCTTGTCATCTCCTACAAAAAACGGGCGGGATTTTTATCTATTATACTCGAATATTCCCTCTTGTTCAAGAGCAAATTCTGTGCTATACTATCGCTTGTACCGAGTTCTCCTACCAACGTATGCGGGTATGGTGGAATTGGCAGACACGCCAGATTTAGGTTCTGGTGGGCGACCGTGCAGGTTCAAATCCTGTTACCCGCACCAGAATGTTCCAATCGGTACATGTGAAACGTGGAGGCTTAGCTCAGCTGGTTAGAGCGCCTGCTTCACACGCAGGAGGTCACTGGTTCGAGTCCAGCAGTCTCCACCAAACCCTTGGAATTGCAGTAATTCCAAGGGTTTTTTCTTTTTCTTGTGTCTATTTAGACCGCCTAATTTTTTGCGTGAAATTTTGCCAATTAGGAGGTCTAACATGAAACGGAAAATTTCTCTCAACCCCTCAGATTCTACGACCATTGAAGGACTCTTCCAACAATTTTTATCTGCCTCTACTGCAAGAAGTCTGTCTGCAAAGACCATCAAGACCTACAAGAGCCACCTCCATTGTATCGCAAAACACCTGGACATTACCCTCCCCGTCACGCAGTTAAATAAATCTGTCCTAAACCAGATGATTTCCTCCATGCGTCAGAGCGGACTTTCCAGCAACTCGATCAGCAGTTATGTACGGGCCTTCAAGTCCTTTCTGACGTGGTGCGGGGAGGAGGGGTATACCAATGTCACCATCCCCACCTTCAAGCAGAAAGACACCATTAAAGAGACGTACAGTGATGAAGAGCTGCGGAAGCTCCTGGAGAAGCCCAAAGCAAACTGTAGTTTCTGTGAGTACCGCAACTGGATGATCGTGCAGTTCCTTCTCAACAGCGGGTGCCGTGCCGCTACCATTCGCAATATCCAGAATCGGGATGTGGATTTAGACAGCAGACAGGTC
>CALWXD010000008.1 GCA_944385425.1 uncultured Oscillospiraceae bacterium
TGCCCGAGCTGCCGGCGTTTCGGTTGCTCTTGGGCTTGGGGGCGCAGTCGGTGTCGCCGGTGGAAATCGCGTACTTGGTGATCTGGAACTGCACGTTGTCCCGGGCCAGCTGGGCCTCCATGCGGACGTTGTCCATCTGCTGGCGGTTGATCTTGCCCGCGCCGAACAGGCCGATGCCCGCGGTCAGGGCGGTGATTGGGTTGGACATGATGCCGATCGCGCCGGCAAGGCCGGTGCCCGTGCCGCCCAGGGTGACGATGGTGTTCCACTGCATCGCCTCCACGGCCATGTCGTTGAAGCGGTTGAGCTGGGACTGGAGATTGTTGCGGACATTGGGGCTCAGCTTCTGGGCGCAGGGGCTGTTCAGCAGGCTCATGGTGCTGGCGTGCAGCTCCTGGAGGCTGGCGTCGTTGGACAGGCCGTCATACATGCTCTTGCCGGCGCCGACGATGTTGACCACGCCGCCGAACAGCTCCCAGCCGCCGACGGCGCCTTCCATGCCCGCGAACTCAAGCAGGCTGCCGGCAATGCCCGACTGGGCATTGAGATCGTCGCAGAAATTAGTGAACACTTCCATATCGCTGGGGCCCTCAAAGTTGGTGAAGCTGAACCACTCTCCGCTGCCGCCGGTCTCGCCGGGGTCCACGGTGCCGGATGGGGGCAGAGGTTCAGCCGTGCCGGTTCCGGTGCCCCGGGCGGTGGCAAAGCCGGTCTCATAGATGCCTGCGCCTTCGCCTTCCCCGATGCGGGTGATGGTGAGGGTGCCGCTCACACCGCTGTCGGTGGTAAATTCGGTAGCGTAGATTTCAAGGCCGGTGGTACCGCCTTCACCGGCGCCGCCCCAGCTGGTCACTCCGCCGGTCTCACCGGGCTCGGTGAAGGTCAGGCGGGTCCAGCCCTCGCCGCCGCCCAGCTCGCCTTCAAACTGCGCCTCAGTCAGGGGCCGGGTGAAGGTGGTCTCGCCGATGTAGCCCTCGGGCAGGACGCCGGGGTCCAGATGCTCGATCATGTACTGGCCCGTATAGAAGAACTCCGAACCGTCCCCGATGATGTAGTACCCGGCGCTGCCGCCGTTGTCCTGATAGACCTGCTCGATCCGATCCTGAATATCCGCAATGGCTTGCCGCTGCTCCGTCGTCCACTGGGTGTCCTGACTCGGAATGGTCGTCGGAAGCTCTTCCTTGAAGTCGGCGTAGTTCAGGACGATGGTTTGGTCAAAGTTGTACCCGGTGGCGGTGGGGGAGTCGCTGGGGACAGGCCGGGCGTCCAGAATAATCTTGTTCACCTTGTCCCAGTCGATCTCATAGAGCACCGTGGCCCCGATGACCGGTGAGGAGGTGGTGATGATATCGGTGACGAAGGTACCCGTTTTTTCCTCTTTGCCTTCCATATAGCGGATGGTGCCGTCCAGCAGGCTGACGGCAAAGATCACGCTGCCTTCCTTCAGGTTTTCCGGGTGGTCAAAGGTGCAGGTCATCCGGAACTGGGGCGGGTTGGAGCTGGTGAAGGTGTAGATCCTATCCCGCTTGTGGGTGCTCCAATATTTGCCGTCTGTGGTGGTGGTCTGCAGGCTCTGGCTGCGCAGGGTGGGCGCGCCGTTGGCGTGGAGGACGGTCTGGGTGTAAGCGCCGGCCTCAGTGCCATTCCGGTCAAACAGCACGAACCGCAGCTCGTGGGAGGTGATCATGCTGTCGCTGGCGCCGCTCAGGGTGATCTTGATATCGCCCGTCCGGATCGCCTGGCCCACCAGGTCGATGCCGTCGTAGACGTCCACCCGGCCGCCCTCCGGGATGGTCACATAGGCGGTGAAGGTTCTGTCGCCCACGGTGCCGGGCATCTCCACCGACACGCTGGGGGCGCTGACCTCCACCCGGTCCACCGGCTCGTAGCTGGATTTGTCCGTCAGTTTTACGCTCAGATCCAGCACCGCGGCGGAGTTGGCGGTCATGGGCTTGCCGTACACCGTGATGTCGCAGGGCAGACTTATGGGCTCGCTGAATTCGATTTGATAGTAGGTCTGGAACTGGATGGACACCAACGTGTCTGGTTTATAATTAGACCCGTCCTCCAGTTGGATCTGGGTGTAGGGGTATTCCTTGCCGTTGATGACCACGGAGGAGATCTGGGTAGACACACGGCCACCGGCATCGGTGCCGGCGGCGTTCAGCCGCAGCACGCGCATCTTATTGTCCGCGCCCTCATCCAGCTCGATGTGACCGGTATAAACCAACGTATCGTCGGTGGTATCGAACTGCTGGGGGCCCGTAAATGTGGAGTTGGGCAGCGTCAGATAGAGCACGCTGTCGGCATCGCGGGCGGCCAGCGTTTTCTCGCCCAGATTGACGACAGTGTTGTCAGCAATTTCGACGCTGGACTGGTTCGGCATACCGGGATACTCCTCCAGCGCCTCCTCCCACGTCATGCCGCTGGGGTTCGCGATGGACGGCAGCAGCAGGAAGTCCCAGGTGCCTTCCTCGCCCGGGCAGTACTGCGCCACGGTGTTGTTGGAGGCATACATCCCGGTGTAGGCTGTTTTCGACTGGCCGACCACCCAGACGTCGTGGCCGTTCGTATCCGTCTGGTGCCACCAGCCCTTCATGAGGATGCTGTTTGTACCCTTGTAGTCCAGCTCAAACAGCACGCCGCCCCGCAGACTGATGGGCAGGTCAACCGTGGCGGTGAGGCTGTTCTGTTCCCAAGTAATGTCCGCGCTGCTCTCCAGCAAGGGGCCGCCGTCCCCATAGGAGAGGGTCAGCGTGCCGCCATCTTTGAGCAGCTCACTCAGCACGGCGGAGTAGCTGTTGTTCCAAAGGCCGATCCGGGTGGAGCCTTTCAGCAACGTGGACAGGTATGCGGTGGTGGTGCGCCACGACTTGCTGCCTGTTTCAGCCCACAGGTAGGAGCTGCCGCCCAGCGCCGCCGCGTAGGCGGCCAGGTCGGCGTCATTCTCGTCTGCCAGCTTACCCGTGACCATCACGGCCATGCTGCGCTCCTCCGCGCCGTAGACGGTCAGCGTCAGGGTGTTGCCGCTGATGCTGTCGGCCGCGATGGTGTTGCTGGACAGGGCATACTTGCCCGCGTTGGTCATGGTGACCCAGCCTGCTACACCGGAATACAGCTGCACCGTGCAGGTGTTGCCTTTCTGCACCACGGCGTCGGTCGAGTAAGTCCATCTGTCAAACCGCTGGTTGAAGGTCAGCTTGGCGTAGGAGAGGTCGGGGGCGGTTTCCCCGGCGGCGGCCTGCGCCAGCGTGACAGTGACCGTTTGCAGCTCATACTCGGGGTAGCTGACGGTAATGGCCTCGGCGTTCGGGTTTTCCGCAGGCGTATAGGTATAGGTAGTGCCGTCCACGCCCTTGCCCTCGAACTTCGCCGTGGTCAGATCGTACTCGGCCAGCGGGTCATTCGCGCCGGAGCAGCCGGCGGAAGCGTGGAGGGTAAATTCCGTGGTGGCCGCCACGATGGTGCCCGGCTGGTAGGTTTTGTAGCTGTTGCTGCCGCTTTCCTGGAACCAGGTCCGGATGTAGGCGTCGTCGCCGTACCCGTGGGTGATCTCCGGCAGCTTGACAAGCACGTTCTGGCCCGCGCCGGTGAGTTCGGCGTTCTGCTCATCCGTCAGCGTCAGCGGGGTGCTCCCGGTGTACGTTGCCAGTACCGCTTCGGTGCTGCTGGAACTGCCGGCATAGGTGATGAGCTTCACATCGGTCACAGTCGCCCCCGCAAAGCCGTTGTTCACCATCAGGCTTGTGGTGCCGCTTTCCAACTTGCCGCCCCACAGGGTGATGTCATTCCCATCTTTCTTGGCCCGCAGGTAGGCATAGCGGCCCATTGCGTCGGAGTCGATCTGATCATCCAGATGGAACCGGAACAGGTCGCCGATCTGGAAGGTGAAGTCCTTGGTCGCCGTCTGGCCGTCGGCGCTGGCCTGCACGGTGACCTGGTAGCTGTCCGAAGCGGCGTAGCTGGCCACTGTGCCGGTGATGGCGCTGCCCTGCAGAGACAGGCCGCTGGGCAGCTGGCCGTCGGTGATCTTCCAGGTGGCGCCCCCCAGGTTGGCCGCGAGGGGGATATTAACCTGCTCTCCGCGATTCAGGGTGAAGGTGGTCTGTGTGTTGGTGATGGCCAGCCTCTGCGTCACCTTGAGGGTGAGCTCCTGGGTGGCGGTGAGGAGTTCGCCGCCCTCCACGGCTTCACTGACCTGCACCGTGAAGGTGCTGGTTCCCGCTGCCGTGGGCGTGCCGGAGATTGTTCCGGAGTTTGTGTCCAGTTGCAAGTCGTTAGGCAGGGTGCCGGAGGAAACGCTCCAGGTCAGGGTGTTGCCCGTGGTGCCCGGCGTGGCGGACAGGGTTTGGCTGTATGCTTCATTCACATAGGCGTCGGGCAGGGTGGTGGTGCTGATGACCGGCTCGCCCGGGCCCATGGCGCCGGTGATTTCGAAGGTCTCGCTGGATAGGTAGACCTTTTCAGGGTCGGATGTTCCGTTGTTCATCCAGACCAACACATAATATGTTCCAGGATCAGGTGTATTATATTCGCCATTTCCGTTGGGGGCAAAGCCTTCCACCTGGAACACTCCGTTGGTGCTCAGCTTATCGTTGGCCTCGCCGTTACCACAGTTCTCGTACCAGAACACGGGACCATATTCCTCCGTGCTGCCAACGGGATAGAATGCAATACTGCCCACCGTCCAGCCCTGAGGGATGGTCGGACTAAAATCCCGCAGATCCAGGATCAATCCCGCCTGGTCCACGGCGAAGGCGCTTTGCTTTTCATCTTCCGTCCACTGCCCGTTGCCGTCGTCCAGATAAATGGTGGCGGACATGGTGCCGTCGGTTGTAATTGCCCTCGCTGTTACTGGCAGCAGCGTGGCCACCATGCAAAGGCACAGCAGCAGGGACAACAGCCGTTTCAGGTTTTTGGTTCCCATACAAATCCTCGTCCTTTCTTTATGTTGTATACCGCACCCGAGACCCTACGGCCGGTCACGGCTTCATTCGCGCATGGCGTTCTCATCTCCATCAGGGCCAAAGGCGGCGGCGCGGGTTGATTTTTACTGGGCCGCCGCCTTGGCTTTCGGTTTATGCGTTTGCGTTATGCGCCGATGTTCTCCAGAAAGTTTTGGATCATCTGGGCCACATGGGCGCGGGTGGCGTTGCCCCTGGGGATCAGGTGGCCGCTGCCGTCGCCGTTGAGCACGCCGTTTTCGTTTGCCCACCGCATGGCGTCCATGGCCCAGTCGCTGATCTGGCCTGCGTCGGTGAAGGCGTCCAGACTATGGCTGCTTTCCGGGCTTCCTGCGTACCGCCACAGGATGGCAGCCAGCTGCTCCCGGGTAATGGGGTCATCGGGGCCGAACACACCGCCGCCATAGCCGCCAACGATGCCATTGGCATTGGCCCAGATGACCGCATCGGCATACCACGCGGTGCCGGCCACATCGGTAAAGACGCTGCTGCCGGTGACAGCGGGCCTACCCTCCTTGTTGTAGAGGATCTGGCAGAGCTGGGCGCG
>CALWXD010000009.1 GCA_944385425.1 uncultured Oscillospiraceae bacterium
GACAGGCCGGAAAAGGTTGAGGAAACCTCTCAAAACAGCAAAAAAGCCGCTCATTCAAGCGGCAGAAGTTCTCATGGTAGACTTTTGGTAGACATTTCGCTTCTCCCAGACACCCCATCCCCCGCAATCCCTTGCGCCCCAGTACTTTCCGGGCTTGTTTTGGTAGACGCCTGGTAGACGGAGCCGAAAAACACAGTTTTTTCTGAACCCGCCAATTTTCTAAACCCGCCCGCCCCCCAATTTATGTATAGGGGGCTGCGCCCTCTATAACTCCCGTGGGGGTGCGGCCCCCACACCGGGCGGGTCTGGGACCCGCCCTTACGGAAGGGCGGGGAGCTGCGGGACGGCCGCTCCCGCACTTCGTCAGCGGGAAGTCAGCGGTTCAGGATCTCCATGAACTCGTCGCCGGTGATGGTCTCCTTCTCATAGAGATACTTGGACAGCTCGTGGAGCTTGTCCTGGTTCTCTTCCAGAATCTTGGCAGCCTTTTCGTGCTGCTTTTTCACCAGAGACACCACCTGCTTGTCAATCTCCGCCGCCGTCTCGGCGGAGCAGGCCAGGGAGGTGTCCCCGCCCAGGTACTGGTTATTCACCGTCTCCAGGGCCACCATGTCGAAGCCCTCGCTCATGCCGTACCGGGTGATCATGGCCCGGGCAAGCTTGGTGGCCTGCTCGATGTCGTTGGAGGCGCCGGTAGAGGCGGAGTGGAAGATCAGCTCCTCGGCCGCCCGGCCGCCGGTGAGGGTGGCAATGCGGTTTTCCAGCTCCTCCTGGCTCATGAGATAGTGATTGCCCTCCTCCACCTGCATGGTATAGCCCAGCGCGCCGGAGGTACGGGGGATGTGGTGATCTTCTGCACCGGGGCGGAGTGGGTCTGCATGGCGGCCACCAGGGCGTGGCCCACTTCGTGGTAGGCCACCGTCCATTTCTCCTGGTCGGTGAGGATAGCGTTCTTTTTCTGATAGCCGGCGATGACCACCTCGATGCTCTCCTCCAGGTCGGCCTGGGTGGCAAAACGGCGCCCGTCACGGACCGCCCGCAGGGCGGCCTCGTTGACGATGTTGGCCAGCTCCGCGCCCGACGCGCCCGAGGCCATGCGGGCCACCTTGCCCCAGTCCACATCCTCGGCCACCTTGATCTTCCGGGCGTGGACCTTCAGGATCTCCTCCCGGCCCTTCAGGTCGGGCAGCTCCACCGGAACCCGCCGGTCAAAGCGGCCGGGCCGGGTCAGGGCGGGGGCCAGGGACTCGGGCCGGTTGGTGGCCGCCAGGATGATGACGCCGGTGTTCTCCTCGAAGCCGTCCATCTCGGTGCGCAGCTGGTTCAGGGTCTGCTCCCGCTCGTCGTTGCCGCCGTAATTGCCGGAGCTGCGCTTCTGGCCGATGGCGTCGATCTCGTCGATGAACACGATGCAGGGGGCCTTCTCCTTGGCCTGCCGGAACAGGTCCCGGACCTTGCTGGCGCCCATGCCCACGAACATCTCCACAAACTCCGAGCCGGACATGGAGAAGAAGGGAACGCCCGCCTCGCCGGCCACGGCCTTGGCCAGCATGGTCTTGCCGGTGCCCGGAGGGCCCACCAGCAGGATGCCCTTGGGCATGGCGGCGCCGATTTCCCGGTAGCGGCTGGGGTCGTGGAGGTAGACCACGATCTCCTTTAGGCTGTCCTTGGCCTCGTCCTCCCCGGCCACGTCGGAGAACTTGATGCCCTCGGAGGACTTGACGTACACCTTTGCGTTGGACTTGCCGAAGGACAGGGCGTTGGGCCCGCCCATTTTATCCATCATCCTCCGGGACATGTACTGCCCCAGAGCGATGAAGATGGCAATGGGGATCACCCAGCTGAGGATCTCCCCCAGGAGGGACGCCTGCTCCACCTCCACGCCGCTGGTGGACACCCCGGCGTCCAGCAGTTTCTGCGTCAGGTCCGGATCGGGGAGCATGGCGGTCTTATAGACGGCGGTGTTATCCTTGTTGGTGAAGAGGATGCGGTTCTCCGCCTCCTGCACCTCCGCCGCGCCCACCTCCCCGTTTTTCACCATGGCGTCGAAGGTGTTGTAGTCCACGGTCTGGATCCTGGCCTGGGACAGCAGGGGCATGGCCAGGAACTGGAACAGCAGCAGCAGGGCCATTGCGATGATATAGTAGTAGATTAGGGGCTTTTTCGGCGTTTTGACTTCATTCATGGAAAAACTCCTCCTTCTCCTCTTCCCCCGCCCGGGCCGGAGGCGGCGGCCCGGGGCTTGCCCGGGAAGGGCGGGGCGGGGACGGCGACGATGGCCGCCGTCCGCCGCGCATGGTTGTCTAGAAGAGGTTATACCAGAAAAGTTTGTCCTTTTTCCAAACAAAATATGGCCAAATTGTAAAATTAGCACTCAATCGGCAAGAGTGCCAACCCCGCCGCGAAGGGATTTAGGCCAGCCGGTTCGCCGCCAGCTTCCGCCGCAGCGACCGGTAAAACAGCAGCGCCGCCACCAGGGAGACCGTGTCCACAATGGGCTGCACCCACATACAGCCGTACAGGGGGAGGAGCCTGTCCATAAAGAAGAGGAGGGGGATATCCAAGACGCCCTTGCGCAAAAGGGAGCAGAGCAGAGACTCCTTGGCCTGGCCCATGGCCTGGAACTGGATGATCATGGGGTAACACAGGGACATCATGGGCATGGCGGTGACCATGCAGCGGAGGAACACCGCCCCGTAGGCCACGGTGGTCGGGTCCTCGATGAAGATCCCGGCCAAAAATTCCGCGAACAGC
This sequence comes from uncultured Oscillospiraceae bacterium, assembly GCA_944385425.1. Classification (GTDB taxonomy): domain Bacteria; phylum Bacillota; class Clostridia; order Oscillospirales; family Oscillospiraceae; genus CAJFPI01. The sequence continues at coordinate 2,755 of CALWXD010000009.1, forward strand.
TCGTAGCACACCAGGCACAGGAGGGAAAAGGTGAGGGAGATGCCGCTGCCCAGGCGGAAGATCCTCTCCCGCCGCTCTTGATTCCCCGCCGCGTGGTTATAGGCCAGCAGCGGCAGCAGGCCGTTGGAGACGCCGATGGAGAAGTACAGCGGCAGCTGGTCCAGCTTTTTGACAATCCCCAGCGCCGCCACCGCCTCCGTGGGATAGCGGGATACGAATTTTGCCTGGGCGGCGGTGGACACCACCGTCAGCGCGTACTGCAGCGCCGAGGGAAGGCCGATGAGCAGCACCTGCTGCAGATAGCGCCCGGCATAGCGCAGGTTCCCCAGCGCCAGGCACAGATAGGTCTCGCCCCGCCGCTTCAAGAGATAGACCACGAAGTAGAGCACCGCCACGGCGTTAGAGATGGCGGTGGCCATGCCGGCGCCGGCGGCGCCATAGCCCAAAAATTGGGGCAGCACAAACAGCGGGTCCAGGAAAATGTTTAGGACGCCGCCCAGGGCCACGCCGGCGGCAGCCGCGCCGGCGCTGCCCTCTGAGCGGATCAAGTTCGCCAGCAGCGTATTGAGGATGGTAAACGGCCCGCCGATCATCACCACCCACTTGGCGTACCCATAGGCGATGGCATAGGTGTCTTCCGTGGCGCCGCACAGGTAGAGCACCGGCTGGGCCAGGAAGAAAAAGGCGGCGGAAAACAGGCAGGCCGACAGCAGGCCGCCATAGATGGAAAGGGTGGAGATCCGGCGGGCCGCCTCCTCGTCCCGCCGCCCTAAGGCCCGGGCAATGGCGCTGGCGCCGCCGATGCCAAAGAGGTTGGAGATCGCGGTGAGCATGACAAAGGCCGGCGTGGCCACCGTCACCGCCGCCGTCTCGCGGGGGGCGTTCAACAGCCCCACAAAATAGGTGTCCGCCAAGTTGTAGATCAGTGTAATCATCTGGCTGGCCACCGCAGGCAGGATCTGCAGCACCACCGTCTTGCGGACCGGGGCGTTGGCAAAGATTTCCAGATTGCGCTCTTGTCTCATCCCGTCTCTCTCCTCAGTCGTTTTTTACATTCTCGTAGGCCAGGCGCAGAAGGCGCAGGAAGGCCCGCCGTTCCTCTGGGGACATCCCCTGCAGGAGCTTGCCGCCGGTCCTCTCCCGGCTGCGGAGCATCTGACCCGCCCGCTCCCGCCCCTCCCCCGTAAGGAAGAGCTGCCGGCACCTGGCGTCTTCCCGGCTGCGGCACAGGGACACCAGCCCCTTGTCCGCCATGCGCCGGACAAGCCCCTGCGCCGTCTGATGGGTCACGCCCAGATAGTCCTTCAGCTCCGTCACGGTGGCCCCGTCCCCCCGCTCCAGGCAGAAGCGCAGACAGTCCGCCTGGGCCGCGGTGAGGTCAATGGCCGCCATGTGCCGGTTTCGGTTTTTGATAATCGTATTGGACAGCACCAGCAGCAGCCGGGCCGCCTGTTTTTCTTCGTTCTTTTCCATAGGGCGCCTCGCAATTCGGATTCCATCCGCAATTATGAAGCATACTGTATAAATTGTCAAGCTGGTTTTTCACAAAATCCCCCATCCCGCCGCCCCGCCGCGGCAGGGCCGCTTGTCACGCCGGGCAAACTATGGTATACTGGCCCCAAACATGGAACGCCGGCCGGCCCGGCGCCGGTGAAACGGACAAAAAAGGAAGAGGTGACGGGTCTATATGTACGACATCGCCATTATCGGGGCAGGTCCCGCGGGGATCTCCGCAGCGTTGACGCTGTGGGCCAAAAACATCCCCTTTCTCTGGTTTGGTTCCCAATCTCCCAGCCAGAAGGTGCAAAAGGCGGAGCTGATCCGGAATTACCCCGGCCTCTCCCTCATCAGCGGCGCCGACTTTGCCCGGCGCCTGCGGCAGCAGGTGGCGGAGGCCGGCCTGGAGATTCGGGAGCAGACGGTGACCAACGTCTTCCGCATGGGGGAAACATACCACATCCTGTGCAATCAAGAGGAGTTTCAAACCAGGGCCGTCCTGCTGGCCACCGGCGTGGAGAGCGTGCGGCCTATCCCGGGGGAGCTGGAGTTCCTGGGCAGGGGGGTCAGCTACTGCGCCACTTGCGACGGCCTAATCTACCGCGGGAAGACCATCGGGGTCATCTGTACCGACAAGGGGCAGGAGCACGAAATCGCCTATCTGGCGTCCCTGGCGAAGGAGGTCTATCTCTGCCCCCGGTATGCACCGGTAGAGGTCCACGGGGACAACATCCATGTGGTGGAGGGCCGTCCCCAGGCCGTTACCGGCGGGGAGGCGGTCCAGGCAATGCAGGTGGCGGGCCAAAGCTACCCGGTGGACGGGGTATTCCTTCTGAAGTCCGCCATATCCCCGTCGATCCTTGTCCCGGGGCTGGCCGCCGCGGAGGGGCATGTGGCCGTAGAGCGGGACATGTCCACCAACCTCCCCGGCTGCTTTGCCGCGGGGGACTGCACCGGCAGGCCCTACCAGTATGCCAAGGCCGTGGGGGAGGGCAACGTGGCCGCCCATACAGCGGCAAGCTTCCTCCGCGCCGCCGGCAAATAGCGGCCCTGTTCCCGCCCCGTCCTCTTGGCCGCCGCCCATCCGTTAAAACCGCGGCTTAAAATAAGCCTTCCCCGCAAAACCGGCCGGCGCCTAAAGCGCCGGCCGGTTTTCGCCCCTTTTCCCCGCGCCGCGCCGCCCATACCGCCGCCGCGGCGCGGCTTTTAGAAAACAGCCGTTCACAAATTGAAAACGCCGCCCTTATATCCAGCCGCCGCAACCGCTTCTAACAGGAATGGCGATCGGTCCGCCCGCCTTTTATACTGGGGGCAGGAGGTGAGCTTATGGAGAAAAGCGGTCTTGACGATATGGAAGTCACGATGCAGGTCCTGGATGAAAAAATCAAGCGGCTGAAAAGCAGGGAGAGCCCCTCCGCGAAAAAGGAGGCGGTAACCCCCGGCACCGACCTGCCAAACTATCTGCTGCCCACTTTTTGCCCGAAGTACAAGGCGCCCCGCCATGCCGTACCCATCCTGTCGCTGGAGCTCCCGCCGGCAAAGCGCGGCGCCTCCCTCAAGGGGATGCGGGGGACGTTTTCCTTTGAAGGCGGCCAGCCGGTCTTTCTGGCCCAGGCCAGAAGCCACAACACCGTAGCGATGCCCTGCCGCTTCGCGGCGGAGACCCTCGCCCCCCTTGCCCGCCACCTGCAGGAGAAGGGGTATGTCGTAGATCTCCTGGGGAGGGGAACAAGCGCCAGTTTTGTGGCCAACGAGATGCACCTCATCTTTGCCGAAGCGGACGCCAAGCCCTTCCCCGACCCGCCCTTCCGGCTGAAAGACGAGCTGTTCCAGATCCTCTTGGAGCGGCACCTGCAGTGGCGGCCGGAGGGGGAGGCGGCGCCGGAGGCCCTTCCCCCGCCGCTGTTCTCCTCCCTCGGGGAGCTGACCTTTTTGTTTGAGACCAGCAAGGCCATGTACCCCGCCGGTATCCGCAGCTGGGCGGAAAACAGCTTCCACGCCCTGTCCTCCTCCCATGTCGGCCGGACGGACAAGGCCCATATTTTGAAGGCGCTGACCTATGTGCTGAATGTGGACTGGTCGCCGAGCGCGCCGGAGCTCCCCGACCTGGAGCAGGCGAAGGCCCTGCTGGACCAGCGCTTCTACGGCTTGACGCCGGTAAAAGAGCGCATCCTGGAGATCGTGGCGCAGATCCGCTCCTCCCGCAGCCTTCCCAAATGGGGCCTGCTGCTGAACGGGCCGGCGGGCGTGGGGAAGACCAGCCTTCTCCACGCGCTCTCGGAGATCCTCCGTATGCCGGAGGCTTGGCTGGAGTTCTCCGTGCTGCGGGACAGCGAGGCGCTGACCGGCTCCTCCCGCATCTATGAAAACGGGAAACCGGGCCTCATCATGGAACAGCTCCTCGCCTGCCGGACCTCCCGCCTGGTGATGTGCCTCAACGAAATCGACAAATCCGCCAGCGGGAAGGACCGGGGCAACCCTCTGGATGTGCTCCTGCCCCTGCTGGACGGGATGGGCTTTACCGACACCTACATTGAAGCCGCCATCCCCACCGACAAGATCTTCTTTGTGGCGACCTGCAACGACATCCATAAGCTCAGCAAGCCCGTGCTGGACCGGTTCTATCGGATTGACCTGCCCGCGTACTGCGAGGAGGAAAAGCGGCGGATTTTTGACGCCTATCAGTTCCCCCAAACCCTGCGGCAGGCCAATATCGACCCCCGGGAGGTGGAAATGACCCCGGAAGCCCGCCACTCCCTGTTTACCCAGTACGCCCTGGAACCCGGCGCCAGGGACCTGGAGCGGATCGCGGAGCGGCTGGCCGGCCGCTACCTCCTGCTGCGGGAGCTGGAGGGGATTGACCATATCGTCTACACGGAGGACAGCCTCCGCGCCCTGCTGGGGCCGCCGCAAACCTTGACCCACCACTGCGCCATGTTCCCGGGCATGGTGTTCAGCGCCTTCACCCGCGACGGCGCGGCCTATGCCTATGCCGTCCAGGCCGTGGTGCGCCCCGGGGCGGGGAAGCTGAAGCTGCTCCACATTGACGGCCAGGACCAGCGGGCGTACTGCCGCGTCGCCTATGAGTGCGCCAAAACCATTGCCGGGGACGCGCTGAACCGGGCGGACGTGGTCCTCTCCGTCCCGCAGCCCTTGGCGGACAGCCCGGTCAATTCCATCGGCTGCGCGGCGTGCGTCGCCATCCTCTCCGCCTTAAAGGGCATCCTCCTCTCCCCGCAGGCGCTGTTCCTCGGCGGCTGCGACCTCTACGGCAACCTGTACCTGGATGAGAACACGATTGACCCGTATATCAAGCACCTCTCATCCCAGTTTGAGCGGATCTATGGCGGGCTTGGCCTCTCCTCTCGCGTCTACGGGCAGCAGCAGGCCCAGCCGGTCAGCATCATCGAGACGCCCCACATGTCCGTCCTCTGCGAGCTTATGGACATCCGCGGACGGAGCAACGCGATGTAAAAAACGAACAGCCCCGGGCCGCTGCGGCCCGGGGCTGCCCCCTTTGCGGAGCGTTTCTCTCCGCTTATCCGGCGGGCGGCAGGGAACCCGCCCTCTGCATTCGGGAGACCTGCGCGCCAAACTCCCTTGAAATGCCGCCGAAGACAAAGGCCTCCGCCGGCTCATAGGGGTTGGACGCATACTGGGGAAAGGCCACCTGGCGGAGGCAGCAGCGGGCGGCCGAAGGGTTCCGCTCAACGCCGATCCCGTCCCAGTGGCATCGGGCCATCAAGTAATTGGCCGTGTCGTCCCCGGTTTTGGCGGCGCTGCGGATCCAGGCGGCCCCCTGGACGGCATCCCGCTTGCCCCTGCTTAGGGGCCGCTCGTCCTCCGGGCAGATGTACTGCCCGGTTAGAAGGAGACTCGCGATCTTCAGCATGGCCGGGACATACCCGCCCCGGGCGGCCCGCAGGTAGAAATACTGCGCCGCCCGCCCCCGAAACTCCCGCTCAAGCAGCAGCGCCGCGTGATAGGCCGCTATGGGGCTGTCGTTTGCCTGCTCCAAAAACATCTTCAATCCAACATGCATACTGCCGTATTTCATATCATTCCCTCCCTCTCACCACATCGCGTCTCCCTGGCTAAGGCTACTTCTGTGCTTACATTAAACCACACCTTCCCGCCGATGAACATCCCAAATAAAATGAATTGCCTTCCTTCTATCCGCCGCTCCCGTTTTTCTACAGGAAACGGTGTTAACCGCCGTGTAATTTCCTTCCCCGCGCCCCGCTGGGGCGGGATCCGCCGGGGGCGGTGCCCCCGAAAGGGCCCCTGCCGCGGCGCCTTCGGAAATTCACGGAAACGAAACGCTTTTGCAAAATTTTAATTTTTTCAGTGGCAACATATAAAATTGAAAAAAGCTTTCTTGATTTTCCCCTTTCGATTGACAAGTCCGCCCCCTTTTTCGTATCATAAAATTAACCCGTTGGATACTTTTTGCGGAATGGAGGGAACCGCCATGAAAAAAAGCACCGACGTTAGGCGCGACACGCGCGCACCGGAAACGGACAAACGGAATACCGGCCCCGTCAAAGTACTGAAACCGGAGGACCTCATCAACTGCAGCACCCTCAGCCAGCGGATGGAGATGATGGTGGAAAACCGATGCGAGATCTTCATCCACAACGTGGCCTTCCTCTGCCAGACCCACGGTTTGAACCAGTCCACCCTGTGCTCCCAGAAATTGGAGAACTATCTGAGCTCCCCCCAGCTGACCGGGTATAAAAAGCGCGGCCGGGACATCCCCCTCAGCGTCATGGCGCTGGTGGCAAGCGCCTTTGGCCTCACGGTGGAGGAGATGTGCGGGCAGCTGCTGGATGAGACCGTTGACAACGCGGAGGACAGCCGCGCCACCTTTGGCCGCCCCATCGAGGAGTATATGAAGTATGCCGGGACCTACGATCTCACCTACTTCGATACCAGCGCCCCCATCGGCCAGAACCAGGACGCCACGGCCAACGCCCTGGACCGCGGCATCCTTACCATCTACGTCACCTACAACGCCATCGGGGTCGCCTCTTTCCATGTCTCCGCCGTTTTCAACTGCACGCCGGAGGAGCGCCAGAAGATCGCCAACTATATGGAGGGCGTGGATTTTGGAAAGGACGCCTCCGCCATCCGCGCCTTCTACGAAAAGGTCTTGACCAACCCCCTGGACCTCAGCCACACCGCCTCGCGGATGAAATGCCTGTACGAGGGGGAGATCAAGCTCACCGAGCGCATCACGGAGATCACGCTGCGCCAGGTCAAAGGCAGCGACGTGGCGCACCTCTACCTCCACAACCGGGCGGCCAACTCCTCGGAGGGGAAGGTATACCGGGGCGGCCTGGCCACCATGATGTCCATCAGCCGCGGGGCGGAGCACATGCCCTGCATCCAGGCTGTTATGATGATGCGCGGGGCCTGCGCAACCATCCGGCAGGAGGGCTCCGGCGACACGGCGCGGATCCCCAAGTGCGGGCTGGACTACTTCCAGGCGGAGCTTCTCGCCAGCAAGATCTACCTGGCCCCGCCCAAAATCGAGCTGGGCGACGAGATCCAAAAGATTGTCGCCTACATGAAGTTCCTCTTCTCCCAGGAGGGGGAGGGCGGGCCCCTGTCCCAGCTGAGCGACGAGGAAAAGACGCTCTGCCTGGCCTCGTTTGTGGAGAAGAAGCTGACGGAGTCCCTCCGCCGCAACATCTTGAGCCATTATAAAATTTCCCTCCGCATGGATTCGGACGTCTACGAGATGATCCGCCAAATCCTGTAGGAGGGCCGCGAAGGAGGTTTCCGCCGGTATGAAAAAGACAGCCGATGCGTTGCCCGCTTATGAGAGCGAAATCAAGGAGTGCGACGACCTTTTTAACTGCATCCTCCGCTATATCAAAAAGCAGGAGGGCTATGACGTTGACGACCCCCTTCTGCGGAAGGCGTATGAAACCGCCAAACGGCTCCACGGCGATGTGCGGCGCCATTCGGGCGTCCTCTACCTGCGCCACCCGCTGGCGGTGATGGAGTCCCTGTCCAGGCTGAACTGCAAGACCAGCATCCTGGCCGCCGCCCTGCTCCACGATACGATGGAGGACTGCGCCTACACCTACGAACAGCTGCGCTCCAGTTTTAAGGACGAAATCGCGGAAATTGTCTACGCCGTCACCGCCATCAAGGAGCTGGAAAAAGAGGCGGAGGCGCGGTATGCCTGCCTGTCGGAGGAGGAAAAGCACGACATCCTGGATCAGCTGACAGACGCCAAGCTGATCCAGTCGGGGTATCAGCGGGAGGCGTTCCTGGTCCGGTTTGCCGACCGTGAGCACAACCTCTCCACCATTGACGCCTGCAAGCCGGAAAAGCGGCGGCTTAAAATCGAGCAGACCCGGGCATTCCTCATCCCGGCGGCGCGGCTGCTGGGCATGCGCTACTACGAGGTCTCGCTGAATGACTACTGCATGAAATTTGTGGACGATCCCAGCGAGTATGAAACCCTCCTGGGCCAGCGCAACGACTTGATCTCCGTCAGCGGCCACGCCTTTTCCGAGATGGAGTCCGTCTTGCAGCGGAGCATTCAGCAGCAGACCTATTTTTCCTATCCGCCCTTCAACCCCTTTTCCCGGCTGCGGGGCGGGAAAAAGGGCGGGCAGGATATTTTGCAGGTGGAGGGGCGCCGGGCGCTGAAGCCCTATGAGCTGAAAAAGCAGTGCGACCTGGGCGCCGGCTACGTCAGCCGGCAGGGTGTCTGCCTCAGCGAAATCATCCTCATCTGCGACGAACAGGACCCGGGCAAGATTTTCCCCCGTTTTATCGCCTTTTTTGAAAAATACCTCAAGCCCTGCCAGATGTTCTTCGAGTATGTCGGGGAGGACGACTGCGCCGTCCGGGTGAAGGTCACCGACCAGTATGAGAACAACTACCTCCTGGTGCTGGTCCCCGCCGCGAAGCTGGAGGCCTATTTTATCGGGGATCCCAACGGCGCCCCCCTCACCATGGTGGATGAGAAGTCCATCGCGGACGCCCTGCGGCCGAAGATTACGGTCTACGCCTACTCCGCCTATAAGCCGATCCGCAAGTTTGAGGGCGTCGTCCCCCAGGGGGCCACCGCGCTGGACTTCGCCTTTATCGTCAGCCGGCCCTTGGCCTACACCATCAAGCGGGCGCGGATCAAAAAGTGGAACGGCACCGGCGTGTCCTTTTCCGACAGCGACTATGGCTACCACATCAAGACCATTCTGGAGGACGGGGACGTGGTGTATTTTGACACGGAGTATTTCCCCGGGCGGGAGGTGGCGCCGCGGGTCAAAATCAAGTGGTTTAACTACATCAACACGGAAAACGCCAGGAACAAGCTGGTGGAATATTTCGACTCCGTCCTGCCGGAGGAGTACCGGGGGGAGTGATTGACGATGCTTGGCGCTTATGAGCATACGATTGATCGGTCGGGGGCGCTGCATCTGCCCGGGCGGCTCCGGCGGGGGGAGGCCTGGGGCGGAGCTCTCCCGCTGGTGATCCCCCTCTAACCGCCGGGTTCTCTGCTTTGCCCCGGGCGGCCCCTCCCTCTCCCTCCCCGTCCGGGAGGGCAAGGTGTGCCTGCCGGCCAGCGTCCTCTCCCGGCTGGGGGAGCGGGTGGTTGTGATCTGCGAAACCCCCTACGGGTTTGCGGTGTGGCCCCGCTCCCTCTGGGAATCCTAGCGGGACGGCCTTCCCCGGCGGCCCCCTCCCGCCGCTCTCCTTCGGGAAAACGGGGCGCTTCAGAAAGAGATGGCGGCCCGCTGGATGGGCCGGTCCGCGCGGAACGGGGAGAGGGAGGAACGGTATGCTGCGACACAACGCCTGCTCAAAAGGCGCCTATATCACCGACCACATCTGCTGGGGCCTCATGACCATGGTGTGGTATCGGACGTTCCTCTACCGCCCGATCCCCACCTGGTCAAACGGGCCGTCCAAGCTGCTCCTATGGGGGCTGTGGGCCGCGGCCCTCCTGGGCGGATATGCCGCCACGGCCCGCCGGCGGCGGAACGCGGCCAATCTCACCGTTACGCTGCTGCTCCCCTATGAGGTCTACACCGCTCTGTCCCTCGGGCGATATTTCAAAACGGGGATCGCCCTCTCCCTCGCCGCCGCAGCGGCGGCTGGAGGGGGCTTTCTCCTCCTGGCGCTCCTCGCCTCCCCGCGGCGGCGCGTTTTGGCCAGGCGCGTCCGCCTTGCCTTGCTCCGTTTCCGCGCGGCGGCGGCCGTCTGCATGGGGTCCGTCCTCATTTTCAGCCTGGTAACCGCCATCCACGGCGGGATCCCCTTCTGGGGGGAGGGACGGCCCGCCAACGCCCCGCGGGAGGAGGCTACCATCGCCGCCTGCGCTGAGACGCTGTGCAAGCTGGAGGAGGACGTCTGGCAGGGTCTCTCCACGGGGGAGAAGCTGCGGGTTTTGCAGGCTGTCGCGGACATAGAGCGCAGCCGCCTGGGGCTCTCTCACGACCTGTCGGTAAGAACAGACCTCCTGGGGGACGGTACCCTGGGTTCCTACCGCGGCAGCGCCCATCAGATCACCATTGATACCACCCACCTGGAACAGTCCCCGCCCCAGGAGGTGCTGCGCTCAGTTGTCCATGAGTGTTACCACGCCTACCAGCAGGCCCTTGTGGCGCTGTACTTAGCCAGCGACGAGGCCTACCGTTCCCTCCAGGTGTTTGACGCCGCCAGGGCCTACGCGGAAGAATACGCGGACTACCAGGACGGGCAGGGGGATACGTTTTTGGCCTACTACGCCCAGGCGGTGGAGGTTACCGCCCGCGCCTACGCGGAAAGCGCCGTCGCGTCGTACCGCGCGGAGCTGGGCCTTGCCGATGCCGGCGCGGCGCTGGAGGCGGCGGGGTAGCCGCAGGCTGGATATGCCGGCCTCCCGGTAAGGATCCGGCTCCCCGCTGCGGCATGGCTGGATTCGTCCGCTGTAGGGCCGGAAGGCGCGCGGGAAGCCCGCTTGCCCCGCCCCAAAACCGCCCGGCGTTAAATCGTGGTATATCCTTCCCATTTTGCTGCTTTTATCATAGACGTTTCCCTTCTATTCCTGTATACTGAACTGAGGGACGTCAGAAAAGGGGGGCTTGAATTGGTACGGAAAATGATCCAGATCGGCGGAGAGAACGGCAACGGCCGCTTGACCTGTGCCGAAACCAGCCAAGAAGTGATCTCCGGTATAGCGGAGGGAAAGGCAACGCCAGCAGGGCCGACAGGGCCGAAGGGACAGGTGCTGCGCAGGCGGGGTTCCGCCGCGCGGAATTGCAGGCAGGCGGAAGCTCCGCTGTCTCCGGAACAGGCCGAGCCCCTTCTGGGAATTGCGGCCCCTCTGCCCGAGCGCGGGCCGTTTGCCAAGTCTGGGCCAGAACCGATGCGGGAGCCGAAGAAATCTGTCCCCCAAAAGGAACCTGTACCGGAATCCGCTCCACAGGAGACGCAGGGGTCGCCGCGGCGGCGCCGGCTGCCGCCGGCTGTGACCGCGCTGCTGGTGTTTGCTGCTGTGATATCGCTGCTTGTCTTCTGGGACACCAAGGAGAAGGAGCGCGTACGACAGATCCAGTATGACCAAGGCATTGCGTATTTACGGGATAACGACTATGCCCACGCGGCGGAACTGTTCCAAGATGTGGTAGGTTTCCGGGATGCCGATGGCCTGGCCATCTTCTGCTATGCCGCCGATCAGCATGCGCAAAACCCGGCATACGGCAGTATGGCAGACAAGCTGGCGGAGCTGGAATTGACGTATGAGACGGAGTTCCAGCCGCAAATCAACGCGCTGGCCGCGATCCTAAAGGAAAACGAGGCGGAACTCCTCCGGAGGGAAGAGGAGAAACAGCTGGAACAATACAGCGGCAAACTGCCATGCGACGGGATGCCGGTGCGGTTCCTGGAGTATACCAGCCTGGGCCCGCCGGACAAAATAGAAAAATGCAAAGATTACGAACACCTGGTGCGGGATAGGCGGACGCGGTCAATGACCTGGTACAACAGCGAGCAGCAGGTCGTCGCATCCTGCATGTCCCGCTTTGAAGACGGCAGCGAGGAGGAAACGATTTTCGCGTTCCGCTATTATGAACAGCCCATCGGCCGCCCGGCGTCTGAGCCGGTTCCCCAGACTTTCGGCAACCCGGACTGGGGCGACCCCTACGATGTGGAGGACTACGGGAATGCGGAGGATTTCTACCTGGGCAACCTGGAGGATTTCGGCAGTCTGGACGAGGCGGAGTTGTATTTTGACAATCACCACCCGTGACGGAGCAGCGCTCTGTAGGCCCCTAAGCGCAAGAAAAATCCCGCCGCAAATGCGGCGGGATTTTGAAAAGCCTGGCGGAAAAATCACCGCTTGGAGAACTGGGGTGCGCGGCGCGTTTCCTGGGCCTCGACTCCAGTTTAAGGAATTGGCGTTGCTTTTTAGAGCGCGGTGGACACTTTCCCGCGGGTACTGAATACAGCAGTCAGTCCCGCGCAGAAAATCGCTGAGTCATATTTGTTACTTTCCGCGTCAACCCTTTTCTCCATGAAAAAATGGCATGGCGCAAATCCGCTGCACCACGCAACGGATTCGCTGGGATCTGCAAGCGGGCGGTTGGCGCAGAGTCTATCTTTGTCTTGTCCCCTCCCGGGAAATCTGCTAAGATAGGGGGCGAAATGTTCGTCTCCCCATGGAGACGCTGGGAGGCACACCCATGGAACAGATCTTTCTTTTAGAGGATGACCAGGCTCTGGGCCGGGGCATCGCCATGGCCCTGTCCGGGCCAGAGCGCACCGTGACCCAGGCGGACACCATCGCCCGGGCCAAAGAGGCGCTGGCCGGGGCGCAGTTCGATCTGCTGATTTTAGACATCAACCTGCCCGACGGCAGCGGGCTGGAGCTGCTGCGCGCCCTGCGCCAGTTAGGGGACCGGACGCCGGCCATCCTCCTCACCGCCAACGACCTGGAGCTGGACGAGGTGGCCGGGCTGGAGGCCGGGGCGGACGACTATATCACGAAACCCTTCTCTCTGGCGGTGCTCCGGGCCCGGGTGAACGCCCAGTTGCGGCGCTCTGCCCCGGTTCAGCCGCAGCGGCTGGAGCTGGACGGCTTCACCTTCGACTTCGCCCGGCTGGAGTTTGCCCGGGACGGGGCGCCCATCGACCTGTCCAAGACCGAGCAGCGGCTGCTGCGGCTGCTGGTGGAGAACCGGGGCCGCACCCTGCCCCGGGAGCTGCTGCTGGAGCGGGTGTGGGACGGTGGCGAGTTCGTGGACGAGAACGCCCTGTCGGTGGCGGTGGGGCGGCTGCGGGCCAAGCTGGGGGGCGCCCCCATCAAGACCGTCTACGGGGTGGGCTACACCTGGGAGATGGGGAAATGACCACCCTGTCCTGGGCCCTTCTGGCCCTGGCCGCCGCCGGGCTGGCCTTCGGCCTCTGGCAGCGGGTGTCTCGGCGGCGCACCCTCCGGCGGCTGAACGCCATGCTGGACCGGGCCATCGCCGGGGGCTTTTCCGAGGAGGACTTCGGCGAGACGGAACTCTCCGCCCTGGAGGGGAAGCTGGCCCGGTTCCTCCGGGGCTCCGCCGCCGCGAAAAAGGCGGTGGAGGGGGAGCAGGCGGCGGTGAAGGCCCTCATTGCCGACATCTCCCACCAGACCCGCACGCCGATCGCCAATCTGCTGCTGTACGCCTCCCTGCTGGGCGAGGGGGATCTGTCTCCACAACAGCGGGAGCAGGTCCAGTCCCTCACCGCCCAGGGGGAGAAGCTGTCCTTCCTCATCCAGGCCCTGGTGAAGGCCTCCCGGCTGGAGGCGGGCATCGTGGCCCCAGTCCCGGCGCGCAACCCCGTGGGGCCGCTTTTAGAGGGGGCGGCGGAGCAGCTCTCCCAGGCGGCCCAGGCGAAACATATCACCCTAACCGTGGAGCCCCTGGACGGCCAGGCCGCCTTCGACCCCCGCTGGACGGGGGAGGCCCTGTGCAACGTGGTGGACAATGCGGTGAAGTACACCCCGGCGGGCGGGCGCGTAACCATCTCCGCCCAGCTGCTGGACTCCTTCTGCCGCGTGGACGTGGCGGACACCGGCCCCGGCCTCCCGGAGGGGGAGCAGGGGGCCGTCTTTGACCGCTTCTTCCGGGGAACGGGCACCCGGGCCGCCGACGGCCTGGGCCTGGGGCTGTACCTGGCCCGGGAGATCCTGTCCAAGCAGGGCGGCTATATCAAGGTGACCTCCCGGTCGGGGGAGGGGTGTACCTTTTCCCTGTACCTGCCGCGGGAGA
>CALWXD010000010.1 GCA_944385425.1 uncultured Oscillospiraceae bacterium
CAGCTCCGCCAGTTGGCAGGCCGCGTCCAGTCCGTTGGCGGTATACGTCTTTTCCGCCAGGCGGAGAGCCGGCTGGTAGAGTTTCACGCAGTGGAGGGAGAGGGAGGGGACCCTTGAGAGCAGGAGAAGGCCGATGAGCCCCGTGCCGGCCCCCAGATCGCAGACGGCCTGTCCCGGCTTTGGCCGGGCAAAGTCCCCCAGGAGGAAGGCGTCCGTCCCCGGGGGGAAGAGGGCGTCGTCATAGTAAAACACAGGCCCCCCTGGCCAGAGCCGGTCCATCCGCTCCATCCGCCGCCCCCCTTTCCCAGCGCTTTCTCCTATTGTACCGGAAAGCGCCGCCTCTGGCAAGGGGATGGCGGGCAAAAGAAAAAATGTAAAAAACTATTGACATTTTAGAGGCGGCGTGGTATCCTCAAAATGTCAAAAGAATTTTACACTTTGACGGAAAGGATGGAGACAGGATATGGATGGAGGCAACATGGAAAGCGTCTGGACTTCGCTCTTAGGGATCCTGGGGATGGTGTTTCTGCTGGGGTGCATGTTCTCCGTGGTGTTTATGATGGTGTCCATGGCCCAAAAGGGGGACGAGCGGCGGCGGGAGATCATTGCCCGCGCCAGCAGCACCACCCTCTACATCACGATAGGCTCCCTGGTGCTGGACATGATTTACGGGGTGTACCGGTCCATCGCCCACGGCCTGCCCATGGAGGGCAACAACCCCTTTGTGCAGCTGGCGGTGATCTCCTTTGTGTACGCCATCAGCCTGGCGGTATACCGGCGGAGGTACGGAGGCTGATATGGAAAACCGGATCCGGGAGCTGCGAAAGGCGGCGGGCATGTCCCAGGAGGAGCTGGCCAGGCGCTGCGGCGTCACCCGCCAGACCATCAACGCCATTGAGAACAACAAGTACGACCCCACCCTGGCCCTGGCCTTCCACCTGGCGGGGGAGCTGGGGACCACGGTGGACGCCCTCTTCACCCCCGGGGCGGGGGAGCCGGGGGCATAGAAAAAGCGCGCCGCTGCGGCGCGCTTTTTTCCTTATGTAGGGGCAGGGATTACTCCTCCACGATGGCGTCAACCGGACAGTTGGCAGCGCAGGCGCCGCAATCCACACAGGTGTCCGGATCGATGACATACTGGGTGTCGCCCTGGGAAATGGCCTCAACGGGGCAGTTCTCCGCGCAGGTGCCGCAGCTGACGCAGGCGTCGGTAATCTTGTGAGCCATGATAGTACCTCCATAATCGGTTAAGATGGTACCTCCATTGTAACACGAAACCGCAAAATTGCAAGGGTGAAAACGGGGGAAATTTTTGCCCGGCCGCGCCGGTGCTTAAAATGGGAAGATTTAGGGGATACTACCGGCAGATTCCCGCCCCCCGGCGGCGGAAAACCGGGGGGACGCCATAGACCGACGGAGGAGACGCCATGAGCGACAACCGATTTACCCCCAGGGCACACAACGTGCTGCGCCTGAGCCACGAGGAGGCGGAGGCCCTGGGCCACAGCTATGTGGGGACAGAGCACCTGCTGCTGGGTCTCATGGGGGAGGAGGCGGGCGGCGCCTGCCGCCTCCTGCGGGAGCAGGGGCTGGACCGCCAGCAGCTGCGCCAGGCCCTGGTGCGCCTGGCGGGCAGGGGCCTGGCCGGCGCGGCGCCGGCCCAGGGGCTGACGCCCAAGGCCCGGCGGGCCATCGAGTTTGCGGCGGGGGAGGCCCTCCACGCCAACAGCTGTGTGGGGGCGGAGCACCTGCTGCTGGGGGTCCTGCGGGAGGGGAGCAACATGGCCGTAAAGCTCCTGCGGGGGAGCGGGGTGGACGTGCGGCGGCTGCAGTCCCAGCTGCTCCAGCGCCTAACGCCCCAGCCCAGGCCTCTGCAGGAGCCCCTGCGGGGCATCCCGAGGGAGGACAGCCGCAACAAGACCTTGAACGAGTACGCCACGGACCTCACCGCCGCGGCCCGGCAGGGCCGGCTGGATCCGGTGCTGGGCCGGGAGAAGGAGATCCAGCGGGCGGTGCAGATCCTCAGCCGCCGCACCAAGAATAACCCCGTCCTCATCGGCGAGCCGGGGGTGGGGAAGACGGCGGTGGCGGAGGGGCTGGCCCAGCGGATCGTGCTGGGGGATGTGCCGGAGGGCCTCCTGCAGCAGCGGATCCTCTCCCTGGACCTGCCGGCCATGCTGGCGGGGACCAAATACCGGGGGGAGTTTGAGGAGCGGGTGAAAAACGCCATTGCCGAGGTCCGCCGCGCCGGCAACATCATCCTCTTCCTGGACGAGCTGCACACCATCGTGGGCGCGGGCAGCGCCGAGGGCTCCATCGACGCGGGCAACATCATCAAGCCGGCCCTGGGCCGGGGGGAGATCCGGGTGATCGGCGCCACCACCCTGGCGGAGTACCGGAAACATATCGAGAAGGACGCGGCGCTGGAGCGGCGGTTCCAGCCCATCCGGGTGGAGGAGCCGGACCGGGAAGGGGCGCTGGTGATCCTGCGGGGGATCCGGGAGAAGTATGAGGCCCACCACCACCTGGCCATCAGCGACGCCGCCCTGGAGGCGGCGGTGGACCTCTCCCAGCGCTATATCACCGACCGTTTCCTCCCCGACAAGGCCATCGACCTGGTGGACGAGGCCGCGGCCCAGGTGCGGATGGGGCGCTGCCCCGCCACGCCGGACGGCCGGGCGCTGGAGGAAAAGCTGGCCCAGCTGCGGCGGGAGAAAAACCAGGCCCTGGCCAGCCAGAACTACGAGGAGGCGGCCCGCCTCAAGGACATCGAACAGGACTTCGAGGTGCAGCGGCAGGCGGAGCTGGCGGACTGCGCCGCCGCCGGCCGGGGGACCCAGGTGGAGGCGGAGGACGTGGCGGCGGTGGTGTCGGCCTGGACGGGGATCCCCGTGACCCGGCTGACAGAGGGGGAGGCCCAGCGGCTCATGACCCTGGAGGACCAGCTCCACCGCCGCGTGGTGGGGCAGGAGGAGGCGGTGTCCGCCGTGGCCCGGGCCATCCGCCGCAGCCGGGTGGGCATCGGCGACCCCAACCGGCCCATCGGCAGTTTCCTGCTGCTGGGGCCCTCCGGCGTGGGGAAGACGGAGCTCTGCCGCGCCCTGGCGGAGGCCCTCTTCGGCAGCGAGAAGGCCGTGATCCGCATCGACATGAGCGAGTACCGGGAGGCCCACAGCGTCTCCAAGCTCATCGGCGCGCCGCCGGGCTATGTGGGCCACGACGAGGGGGGCCAGCTGACGGAGAAGGTCCGGCGGAAGCCCTATTCTGTGGTGCTGCTGGACGAGGTGGAGAAGGCCCACGAGGAGGTGTGGAACCTGCTGCTGCAGGTGATGGAGGACGGCATCCTCACCGACAGCCAGGGCCGCCGGGTGGACTTTCGCAGCACCGTGCTGGCCATGACGTCCAACGTGGGGGCCCGGCATCTCACCGCCGCCGTCCCCCTGGGTTTTTCCACCGGCGGCGGCGCCGCCTTTTCCGAGGGGCGGCGGGCGGCCCTGGGGGAGCTGAAGAGGACCTTCCGCCCGGAGTTTCTCAACCGCATCGACGAGACCATTGTCTTCCGCCCCCTGGGGCGGGAGGAGATCCGGGAGATCGCCCGGCGCCTGCTCCAGAAGACCATGCAGCGGGCCCAGCAGCTGGGGCTGCGGCTGGAGTGCCCGGAGGAGGCGGTGGAGCGCCTGGCCCAGGCGGGGTGCGACCCGGCCCTGGGGGCGCGGCCCCTGCGGCGGATGATCCGCCGGCAGGTGGAGGACGCCATTGCCGAACAGCTCCTCACCGGCGCGGTAAAGAGCGGGGATGTGATGCGCCTGGCGGCCACGGCGGACGGCGTCACCGCCGCCCCCGCCCAGCCGGTGTAGCAGAAGAGAGCCCGCCGCCGGAGGTCCTTGGACCTCCGGCGGCGGGCTCTGCCGGAAAGGGGGATGCCTGTCCGGCCCTTAGGAGAAACGGGCCAGGGACTGCTCCGGCGTCATGGCGAAATACTGGTAGCGGACGGTGCCGGTCTGGCTGCCCCAGGTGGTGTCGATGTGGTAGGTGACGCCGTCCAGGGTGGCCACCGTCCAGATGTGGTCCTCCGTGGACTGGGTGGTGCAGGCGATCCCCTCCAGTTTCAAAAGCATGTTGTAGGCGGCGGTGTACCCGTCGCAGACGGCGCTGCCCATCTCAAAGAGGCTGTAGGCCGTGTGGGCCACGGAGCTGCTGGTGGCCCGGTGGTCATAGGCGCAGTTCTCGCAGACCCAGGTGAAGTAGGCCCGGGCCTTCTCGTAGTCGGTCATATCGGCAGTGACGACGCCGGTCTGCCACAGCATATCGTGGACCGCGATGGCCCGCTCCAGGGTGGCGGACCGGGCGGAGGGCAGCAGCGCGTCGGAGAAAATGCTGCTGTAAAACCGCAGCGTCACCCGGCCGGTGCTGGCGCTGTAGGTGCAGTTCACCGCGTTGTAGCTCTGCTCCAGATAGCGGCGCATGGCGGTGAGGTAGCGGTTCATAAGGGCGGTGACGTTGTCCTGGGTGACGTCCTTCGCCTCCAGCTGCAGCGTGAGGACCGACTCCCCCCGGGAGAGCATGTAGCGCAGGTTCCCGTCAATGGCGTCCTCGTCGGTGAGGCTGTGGCTGCGGCGGAGGGTGCCCGGCTCCACCAGGTCCTGGTAGGTGGTCCCCTTGGCCGAGTAGTAGGCGGAGAGGTCCCAGTCCAGGGTGACCCGCAGCGCCGGGTCGGCCAGCCGGGTGAGCAGGGCTGTCAGCTCCCCGCGGGTGATGGCCCGGTTTGGATAGTAGGAGCCCTGGCTGTCCGAGCCGGTGACAATGCCCCAGCGGTAGAGCTGGAGGATCTCCTGCTGGTAGGGGGTGTACTCGTCCACATCGGTGATGTAGGCCCGCAGGGCGTAGCCCATGTTGACCGCCAGGGCGTTGGGCTGGGAGAACTCCGAGGCGGGCAGCGTGTTGGCGATGAGATGGGCCACCTGGGCCCGGGTAGCGTCGCCGTCATAGGAGGCGGCAAAGGCGCTGTCCACAATGCCGAGGGCGGTTAGGTAGCGCACATAGCCGGCGTACCAGGCGTCCCCCTCCTCCAGGGGGTAGGCGGCCGCGCCGGCCTCCGGATCCCCGGAGACATAGAGGCTGCGCAGTCGGGCGGCAAAGGCCGCCGCCTCCCCCAGCGTCACGGAGGACCGGGGGCCGAAGGAGACGTCGCTCTGGCCGTTGGTAAGGCCCAGCTCGTAGAGGGCGGCCACGTTGGCGTAGTACCAGTCGTCCTCCTCCACGTCGGCAAAGCGGCCGTCATAGCTGCGCAGGGCCACAAAATTCGCCATGGACCCGGCGGCCCGGGCCGGCAGGGCGCCCAGCGCCAGAATGAGGCACAGCACCGCCGCCAGCAGCCGCCCGCCGCGGAGAAGGCCGGGGCGCTTTCCCTGCCTGACACACCAGATCATGAGTTACCTCCTTTGCCCGCAGCCGGGCCGCTTAGGGGACCGGGATATCCGTCTCCTCCAGGGAGATGTCCTGGTCATAGGGGTTGAAGGACGCATTGATGAGGTCCAGCGTCTCCTCCGGGTGGAGGATGTAGTAGGACCCGCCGTAGACATAGCCGCCCTCCCCGGGGAGGGTGTAGAAGTGGATGTTCTCCATGCCGCAGGTGAGGGCCACCTGGCCGATCCAGGCCAGGTTCCCCACCGTAAGGTCGGTATCCACATACTCGATGAAAATATCCGCGTAGGCCTTGATGGTGCTGATGCTGAGGCTGTCCAGCATCTGCTGGGCCACGGCGGTGAGGAAGGCTTGCTGGGTGGCGATGCGGCCGATATCCGCGTCGGGATAGCCGGTGCCGTCGTTGTTCTGCCGCCAGCGCACCACCTTCACCGCGTGCTCCCCGTCCAGCCACTGGTAGCCCTTGTCGATGTGGATGTGGAGGTTCTGGGTGGGGTCGTCGTAGTTCATATCCACCGGCACGTCGAAATAGACGCCGCCGATCTCGTCCACCAGCTCCACAAAGCCGTCCAGATCCACGGAGATGTAAAAGTCCACCGGGATGCCCAGCAGGCGGGAGAGCTCCGTCTTCATCCGGTCGATGCCGCCCACGTTGTAGGAGGCGTTGAACTTCCGCACGTTCCAGTCCACGTTCAAAAGGGTGTCCCGGGGGACGCTGACCGCGTTGATGACGCTGTTTTCCGCGTCGATGGAGAGGAGGATGTTGGTATCGCTGCCGCCGTTGTCGTCATCTATGCCGGAGACCAGCACGGTGTAGTAGCTCTTCTTCCGCTCCCGCGGGGGCGGGGCGTCGGTATCCTGGTCCCCGCCGCCGTCCTCCGTCCCGTCCGCCGCCGGATCCTCCGCGGAGTCGGGCAGGTCGGGCGGCCGGACATAGCTGCGGACAAAGCCCACAACGGCCATGCCGGCAAAGAGGAAAATGCAGAGGGCAAGGATCACCCGCTCCCGGCGGCTGCGCCGCCGGCGGTGCTTTTTGGTCCCGGAATGGTTGGCGTGCATGTGAAAACGGCTCCTTTGCTGTCCTTTGTACAGGCCGGACCGGCGGAAAGCCCCGCCGGAACGGACATGCCCCGCCCAAACCCGGGGCGGCGGCCAGACTAGTTTACCATAAACCCCCGGCGGTTACAAGGGAAATTGAAAATTGTGAGAATTTGTTTTCGTTTTGTTTACAGGTTGTTACCGCCGTTGTGCAGCAGGAGGCAGATCTCCCGGAGCAGGGCGGTGTGCTGCTCCAGCTGGTCCCGGATGGCCTGGAGCTGGCACTCCGCCGCCGCGGGGGAGGGGGCGAGGCAGATGGGGTGGGGGTGGCGCTTGACGGGGACCTCCGTCCGGCGGGGCGGAGGCGTCGGGGTGGGGCGGCGGCTGGAACAGGGCATATAGAATCCTCCCTTTTTATGGTTTCATCCGCATTTTATGCAAAAGAGGGGCCAGACGTGCCAAAGGGCGGGGCGGCGGCCTGTCCCGCCGGCGGGGGAGGGGAAGGGGACGATCACTCGTCCCCCCGGTACTTTCTCCGCGTGGCGATGCCGCCGCGGATATGTCGCTGGGCCTTGTTCTCCTCCAAAACAGACTTCACCTGCCGGTAAAGGGACTGGTTGTAGAGAGGCAGGCGGTCGATTAGGTCCTTGTGCACCGTACTTTTGCTGATGCCGAATTTTTGGGCGGCGGCGCGCACGGTGGCGCGGTTTTCTATGATGTAAACAGCCAGCTCGCAGGCCCGCTCCTCGATATTTCCCTTCAATGGCACACACTCCCTATCCCGATATGGTTCATCTATATGCGCCCGCCGGCGGCGGCATGCCTGCCGCGGTTGCTATTTGGCGCGTTTTGGTGTATGATCGGGGGAAAGAGGGAGAGACTGATAAGGAGGAGCAAGCCATGAGAAAATGGACCGCGTGTCTGACGGCCCTGGCCCTGGCGGTTTTGCTGGCGGCCTGCGGCGCCGGCGGGGAGGGGAGCGAGCCCCCTGGGGAGGAGCAGCAGCCGACCCCGCCGCCGGCGGAGCAGGGGGAGGAGCTGGGGCGGTTTTCCCTGGAGATCCAGTCTGCAGCGGAGGGGAACCTGGAGGCGCTGCAGGCGCTGGAGCCGCTGGGCAGCCTGCTGCGGGAGCGGCTGGCGGCGGAGGGGTACGAGTTTGAGAGCGTACAGGTGACGATGGGCGCCTCCGGCCGCTCCACCGGCGAGGCCCTGGCCGCCGGCGGCGTGGACGCCGCGGTCCTCCGGGCGGAGGACTATGCCAAATACGCCTGGGAGCTGCCGGTGGTGCTGTCCTCTGCCCCGGAGGCGGTGGACCTTGCCGCCGGGGAGGGGCAGATCTCCGTATCCGGACCGGCGGAGGCGGCCCCCTGGCGGACGGGGTACATCTGCGCCACAGGCAGCGACTACGGCCGGACGCTGGCGGCGGCCGGCGGGGAGCTGACCTTTGACCAGGTGGCCGGGGCCGCTTGGGCGGCCCAGAGCGGCTGGGATGCCCAGGGGTGGATCCAGCTCTGGCTGGAGGAGACCTTCGGCGGCGTGGCCGTTGCGGATCTCGCCGGGCTCACGCTGCTGGAGGGGCGGGACGCGCTGCTGCTGTCGGCGGCATTGGGAGAGGCGGACATCGTCGTCCTTGCCGGCGGGGAGATCACGGGAGAGGGCCTGACGGTGCTCGGCCAGGTGGGCCCCGTCTATGAACAGCTGCTGGCCCTGGGGCCCGGGCAGGAGGCGCTGCAGGACGCGGCGTTCCAGGCGGCCCTGGGCCGGGCGGTGTCGGGGCTCTTTGACGGCGGCGAGGGACAGCAGCTGCTGCGGCGCCTGGGGGTGGAGCAGCCGCTGCTGGCGGCGGATGAGTGGGATTTGGAGGCCCTGGGCCGGATGGCCCGGCGGCAGGAAGGAGGACACCAGTGAGAGGATGGCAGAAGGCGGCAGCAGCCGCCGCCGCTGCCGCGGGAACCCTTGGGGCCGCGGCGGCGTTTGGGTTTCGCCGGGCGGTTTTGCGCCGGGACCGGACGGAGGAGGAGTGGGACAAGAAGATCTATGACAGCGCCTACGGCGGCTGCCACGACGAGATCGTGGCGGACATCCAGTGGTTTTTTGCCCAAAAGCCGGAGGAGGTCTCCATCCGCTCCCGGGACGGCCTGCGCCTAAAGGGCTACTGTCTGGAGGCGCCGTCGGCCAAGGGGTGCGTGCTGCTGTTCCACGGCTTTCGCTCCAGGGGCGTGATGGACTTTGCCATGGTGCTGCCGGAGCTCTACCAGAGCGGGTACAGCCTCTTGGTGGTGGACCAGCGCGCCCACGGCCGCAGCGAGGGGAAATACATCGGCTACGGCATCCTGGAGCGGTACGACTGCCAGCAGTGGGCCTTCTATATGGACGCCAAAACCGGCGGGAGGGTCCCCCTCTTCCTGGAGGGGATGTCCATGGGGGCGGCCACCGTGATGATGGCGGCGGAGCTGCCCCTGCCCAAAAGCGTCCGGGGCATCGTCGCCGACTGCGGCTACAACTCCGCCTGGGAGGAGGTGCGCCACTGTATCCACAGGTGGTACCGCCTGCCCGCCTTCCCGGTGCTGCACCTGACGGACCTTCTCTGCCGGGCCCTGGCGGGGTACAGCCTAAGGGACACCACGGCATCCAAGTCCCTGGCCAACAGCCGCCTGCCCATCCTCCTGATCCACGGCACGGGGGACGACTTTGTCCCCGCCAGCATGACGGCGGAGAACTACGCCGCCGCCGCGGGGGAGAAACGGCAGGTGCTGGTGGAGGGGGCGGTCCACGCCGCCAGCTACCTTATGGACCGGGAGCGGTGCAAAAAGGAGCTTTTGGATTTCCTGGACGCCCACGCAAAGCTGTAGGCGGGCGGAGGAAGGATGGGGAGCCGTCCCGGCGGGGGCGGCTCCCTCTGCCTGCCGGGCGGCGCCGGGGATCTCCGCCGGCGGCGGACAGCCCCTGCCCGCCGCGCATTTTCATTGCTTTTTTCCCCAAAACAGGCTATACTGTTGCCAGCCCCTGCCTCGCCGGCGGGGGCGGATGCGGCATGCATGATTTTTATAGGGAAAAGGAGAACGAATTTTGAGCCGAGACAAACAGCCGCGGAAAAAGCGGCTTCGCCTGCCCCGCAGCAAGGCGGGGAAGATCCTCTTCAACATCGTGGTGACGGCGCTGGTGGGCTTTGTCTATTTCTATGTCACCCTGCCGGCGCTGAACCTGCAGTGCGGGGATTTCTACAGCTTTGTGGGTGTGCTGTGCATCGCCTATGTGATCTGCGCCTTCCTCACCTCCGGCGTCCGGGAGAGCGAGGTGGTCTACACCGACATAAGGGACCAGATCCGGGAGTATTTCCGCTTTATCAAGCAGCAGTGCCTGCCGGTGGGGCTGCTCTTCCTGCTGCTGGTGGCGGTGGGCCTTGTGGGGCAGATCACCTCCGCCACGATCTTCCGCGCTGGGGACTACCGGGACCTTCTCACCGTGGAGGACGGGGAGTTTACCGAGGACATCAGTCAGATCTCCTTCGACAAGATCCCCACTCTGGATCGGGCCAGCGCGGAGTACCTGGGGGACCGGCAGATGGGCACCCTCAGCGACATGGTCAGCCAGTTTGAGTACTCCGCCGACTCCACCCAGATCAACTACCAGGGCCGCCCGGTCCGGGTGGCCCCCATCGCCTACGCCGACCTCATCAAGTGGCTGACCAACCGCGGGGAGGGTCTGCCGGCCTATGTGCTGGTGGACATGGTGACCCAGGAGGCCACGGTGGTGCGGCTGGAGGAGGGGATGAAGTACGCCTTCTCCGAGCCCCTCAACCGGAACATTGAGCGGCACCTTAGGTTCCAGTACCCCACCTTCATGTTTGACACCCCCCAGTTTGAGATCGACGAGAACGGCGACCCCTGGTGGATCGCCCCCCGGGTGGTGAAGACCATCGGCCTGTTCGGAGGCACCGACATCGCCGGGGCGGTGCTGTGCAATGCCGTCACCGGTGAGAGCACCTATTACGACATCGCGGACGTCCCCTCCTGGGTGGACAATGTATTTACCCCCGCCCTCATTATGGAGCAGTACGACTACCACGGCACCTTTATCAACGGCTTTTTCAACTCCATCTTCGGCCAGCGGGGCGTCACCGTGACCACGGACGGGTACAACTACATCGCCATGAACGACGATGTGTACGTCTACACCGGCGTCACCTCCGCCAACGCCGACCAGTCCAACCTGGGGTTCCTCCTCTCCAACCAGCGGACCAAGGAGACCAAATTTTATGACGCCCCCGGCGCTACGGAGTACGCCGCCATGGCCTCCGCCGAGGGCGAGGTCCAGGACCTGGGGTATATCGCCACCTTCCCGCTGCTGCTGAACATTGCCGGGGAGCCCACCTACTTCATCCCCCTCAAGGACGCCACCAACCTGGTGAAGAGCTACGCCATGGTCAACGTGGCCCAGTACCAGCTGGTGACGGTGGGGTCCTCCGTGTCCCAGTGTGAGCAGGCCTATATCCGCCTTTTGAGCGACCAGGGCGTCACGGAGACGGAGGAGGTGCCCCAGACCGAGGCCAGCGGCACCATCGCGGAGATCCGCTCGGCGGTGCTGGACGGCAATACCACCTACTTCTTCCGCCTGGAGGGGGAGGATGTGTTCTACGCCGTCTCCGCGGCGGACAGCGAGATCGCCGTGATCCTCAGCGTGGGCGACCAGGTGACCATTGAGCACCAGGTGGCCCAGGGGGAGAGCGACATCCTCGACGGCTACGCCATCACCGCCTACCGCCGCGCCGGCGGCCCGGGCCGCGGGGACGCGGACGATGGGACGGCGGCGGGCGGCCAGACCGCCCCATAACCGCCCGCCTACGCGATCGGGAGAGAAGGCCCCCGCGCATGAAAATGCGCGGGGGCCTTTTGCTTTGCGGGGATCAGCCGCTCTGCCGCTGGACCAGTGTCCAGGGGACGAGCATGGGGTCACAGTCCTCCCCGTCCATCCGCTTGAGCAGCTTTTCCGCGGCGATATGGCCCAAATTATAGGGGGCGTGGGAGAGGGAAGTCAGCGGAACCGGCGACAACTCGCTGTACCGGCTGTTGTCAAAGCTGACGATGGCGTAATCCTGCGGGACGCGGCAGCCGGTTTGCGTCAAAAGCGTCACCATCCGGCTGGCGATTTCGTCGTTGTAGCACACAATGGCGCTGCAGCCGGCCACCGCCGCAAACAGCTCCGGCGGGCACCGTTCCGCCGGGGAAGAGAGGATCCGGTTTTTTACGTCCGTATGGTACCAGAACACATGGGTATCATCCACGGAGAACCCCGCCTCCTTGAGGCCCGCGGCATAGCCGGCAAACCGACCGTGCCCCTGGATGTCGTCCGCCTTGAAGATGCCGGCGATTTTTGTGTGCCCCTTTTCCGCCAGGTAGCGGACCAGCTGCCTGCCGCCGCTGAAATTGTCGTCCAGCACATAGCAGGCCCCGGCAAGCTCCGGGTAGTTGCCGTGGATAAATACCAGGGGGATTTCCCGGTCCATCAGCTGCCGGTAGAGATCCAGGTTGGGGTTGGGGAGGGCCGTCTTCGTCCCCTCCACCAAGATGCCGTCCACCTGCATCTGCAGCAGGTTCTCCAGCACTTTCCGTTCGTTTGCCACTTGGTTTTGCGTAGCAAAGAGGGAGGGGGTGCAGTTGTTTTGGAAGAGGACGTTCTCAATCTCCCGCAGGATACTGGGGAAGATATAGTCGCTGATATAGGTGGTGAGAACCGCCACGGAGCGGCGGGGCGTTTGCGGCGGCTCCGGCGTATGCCGCACAATATGGGAGCCGCTCCCCTGGCGTTTTTCAATGAGGCCGTCCTTGGCGAGAAGGGACAGGGCCTGCCGCACCGTCTGGCGGCTGACCTGGTACTCCTGGGCGATGGCGAATTCCGTTGGCAGAA
Organism: uncultured Oscillospiraceae bacterium; assembly: GCA_944385425.1. Taxonomy (GTDB): domain Bacteria; phylum Bacillota; class Clostridia; order Oscillospirales; family Oscillospiraceae; genus CAJFPI01. Next base: position 12,370 of record CALWXD010000010.1, read on the forward strand.
TCGCGCTGTCGCGGTATTTCCCAGCCTCAATATGGATCCGCAGTTCATTTGCGATTTTCTGATATTTGGGCAACATGTTGATCCCCCCCGTAGGGCCCGGCATCCGGCGAAAGGCGTGCGGGCTGTCCTCTTTATTATACGGGATAGCGCTCTATTGCACAAGATGGCTTTGCGGCGGAGCGGACGAAAAGGGCGGGGCGGCCTGGTTTGTGCACAATGACGAGGGAAAACAGACGGCAAAACGGGAAAACGGACAAATTAATTGAAAAATAGCGGCATAAAAAAGCGGGATTCGGAAAATATTTCGGAACTTATCCATCGGAATGGAACGAATCCTTCTTTTTGCGCCAAATTTTTTGAAAATTTGTATTGTTAAATCGGAAGAAAATGAATTTATACCATACAAATTATTGACGAACCCGGGGGAGAAACGGTATACTGCAGATAAGTTGCTGACGAAACAGGCGGCGGGGGCGGAGACGGCGGGGGAGCGAAGTCCGGCGCGCCGGCAGGCTGCCTTTGCGCCCCTGCGCAAAGGCGGATCATACAAGGAGGAGAGCGATGGAACGGAAAAAGCGATTGTTTTAGGCCGCGCATCCCTGGGGATCGAGCTGGGTTCAACCCGGATAAAGGCCGTATTGATAGATGGGGCGGACGGCACGCCTCTGGCCTCCGGCAGCCACACTTGGGAGAACCGGCTGGAAAACGGGGTCTGGACCTACCATTTGGAAGACGTGTGGGCGGGCCTGCGGGACGCCTACGCCAAGGTGGCCGCCGAAGTGGACGGGCGGTACGGCGTACCGCTTACAACGGTTGGGGCCATCGGGATTTCCGCCATGATGCACGGTTATATGGCCTTCGATGCCGCGGGCAGGCTGTTGGTCCCCTTCCGCACCTGGCGCAACACCATGACCCAGAAGGCCTCCGAGGAGCTGACGGCGTTTCTGCGGTTCAACATCCCCCAGCGCTGGAGCGCCGCCCATCTCTACCAGGCCATCCTCAACGGGGAGGGGCATGTGAAGGACATCGCCTTTTTAACCACCCTGGCGGGCTATGTCCACTGGCAGCTTACCGGGGAGAAGGTGCTGGGGATCGGGGAGGCCAGCGGCATGTTCCCCATCGACAGCGCCGCCGGCGACTATGACCAGGCCATGGCGGACCGCTTTGATGAGAAGGTTTCCGGCATGCCCTGGAACCTCCGGGGCATCCTGCCCCGGGTCCTTCGCGCCGGCGACAGCGCCGGCACCCTCACTGCGGCCGGCGCCCGCCTGCTGGACCCGACGGGGCGGCTGCGGCCCGGTATCCCCCTGTGCCCGCCGGAAGGCGATGCCGGGACCGGCATGGTGGCCACCAACTCCGTTCGGGAGCGGACAGGCAATGTGTCTGCCGGTACCAGCGTTTTCGCCATGATTGTGCTGGAGAAGGCGCTGAGCAGGGTGTACCCGGAGATCGATATGGTGACCACCCCCACCGGCAGGCCTGTGGCCATGGTCCACTGCAACAACTGCTGCCCGGACATCGACGCCTGGGTGGGCCTGTTCCGCCAGTTTGCCGACGCGGCGGGGCTGGAGATCTCCACCCCCGCCCTCTACGACCTGCTGTACGCCCAGGCCCTAGAGGGCGACAAGGACTGCGGCGGCCTTATGAGCTATAACTACTTCTCCGGCGAACCCATCACCCACATGGAGGAGGGGCGGCCGCTCTTTGTCCGCCCGCCGGACAGCCGCTTGACGCTTCCAAATTTCATGCGGGCGCATCTGTTTTCCTCCCTGGCGACGCTGAAGATGGGCATGGACATCCTCTTTGAGAACGAAGGAGTGGGCCTGGACCGCCTGCTGGGCCACGGCGGCCTGTTCAAGACCAGGGCGGCGGGCCTTACCGCCATGACCGCCGCCGCCAACGCGCCGGTGAGCGTGATGGAGACCGCCGGCGAGGGCGGCGCCTGGGGCATCGCCCTCCTGGCCGCCTACATGGCCGCCAAGGCGGAGGGGGAGGCCCTGGAGGACTGGCTGGACAGACGGATCTTCGCCGGACAGAAGGTGGAGACCATGGAGCCTAAGGCGGAGGACGTGGCCGGTTTTGCCGCCTTTATGGAGCGTTACAAGAAGGGGCTTGCCGTGGAGAGAGCCGCCGCGGCGGGCCTGTGAACATTAAAAATGAGAGGTAGGTTGCATGGAACGGAAGAACAGAGTGTTTTGGTTTGTGGTGGGCAGCCAGTTCTTGTACGGTCCCGCGGTACTGGAGACCGTGGCCAAACGTGCCGCCGAGATGGCGGAGAAAATGAACGCCTCCGGCAGGCTCCCTTACAAGCTGGTTTATAAGGTCACCGCCAAGACCAACCAGGAGATCGCCGATGTGGTGCGTGAAGCCAACTATGACAAGCGCTGCGCCGGTATCATCACCTGGTGCCCCACCTTCTCCCCCAGCAATATGTGGATCAACGGCTTGGTGGATCTCCAGAAGCCCTGGTGCCACTTTGCCACCCAGTATAACCGTGAGATCCCCAACGAAGAGATCGACATGGACTTTATGAACCTCAACCAGGCCGCCCATGGCG
>CALWXD010000011.1 GCA_944385425.1 uncultured Oscillospiraceae bacterium
CTGGAGGCCCTGGGCCTCAAGCCGGTGATCTGCGCGGAGATGTGCCTGGGCGAGGGCACCGGCGCGGTGGCCATGATGCCCCTTCTGGACATGGCGCTGGCCATGTACGGGGAGATGTGCTCCTTCGACGACTACCAGATCGACGCCTACGAGCATCTGACTTGATATGCTGATCTTTGTAAGCGGCGGCTCCGGCAGCGGCAAGTCCGCCTTTGCCGAGGGCCTCATTGTCCAGAGCGGCCTTGCGGAGCGGCTCTACATCGCCACCATGGCCCCCTTCGGCGCGGAGGGGCAGGCCCGCATCGCCCGCCACCGGGCGCTTAGGGCCGGGAAGGGCTTTACCACCTGTGAGCGGCTCCGGGACCTGGAGGGGATCGACGTGCCGCCGGGGTGCGCGGCGCTGCTGGAGGACCTCACCAACCTCTTTGCCAACGAGTGGTTCGGCACAGAGGAGGGGGACGGGGACCCGGATACCGCCGGGGAAAAAGTCCTGCGGGGCCTTCGGCGGCTGAGAGAGCAGGCGGCCCTCACGGTGGTGGTGGGCAACGACCTCTTCTCCGACGGCATGGACTACGACGGCGAGACCCTCCGCTACCTCCGTGCCCTGGCGGAGGTCAACCGCGCCGCCGCGGCCATGGCCGACGCGGTGTACGAGGTGGTCTGCGGCATCCCCGTCCGCCACAAGGGAGACGCCCAGCGGGGCAGAGGAGGGGAGCGCCTATGAAATCCATCATCATCGCCTTTGCCATGTACTCCAAGATCCCCATGCCCCAGGTGGAGTGGGACAGGCGGTCCCTCAGCTGGGCCCTGTGCGCCTTCCCCCTGGTGGGGGTGGTGATCGGGGCGGCGCTGTACGGCTGGCTCCGTCTGGCGGATTTCCTGGGCTTTACGGCGCTGAAGGCCGCGTTGGCGGTGGCGCTGCCCCTGGCCCTCTCCGGCGGCATCCACCTGGACGGGTTCTGCGACACCTGCGACGCCCTCTCCAGCCACCAGAGCCGGGAGAGAAAGCTGGAGATTCTGAAGGACAGCCACACCGGCGCCTTTGCCATCATCTGCTGTGGGCTGTACCTTCTGGTGTTCTGCGCCGCCTGGCTGGATGTGGACACCGCCGGGGGGAACGCCCTGGTGCTCGCCCTGGGGCTGCCCCTCAGCCGCAGCCTCTCCGGCCTTGCCGCGGTGAGCTGGAAAAACGCCCGGGGCAGCGGCCTTCTGGCCACCTTCACCCAGCCGGTACAGGGCCGGCGGGCCAGGTGGCTGCTGCGGATCGTCAGCGCCCTGCTGATTCTGGCTGTGGGGGCCGTCGCCGCGGAGACGGGCCTTCTCTACCTGCTGGCGGCGCCGCTGGCGGCGGTATTGGTGTTTGTTTACTATCGGATTTTGGCCTTCCGGCAGTTCGGGGGCATCACCGGCGACACGGCGGGGTTCTTCCTCCAGCTGTGCGAGTGCGCCATGGTGGCGGCCCTGGCCCTGGGCCAGCGGATTTGGGAGGTGGCGGGATTATGATGCTGATTGTGGGCGGCGCGGGCCAGGGCAAGCTGGCCTTCGCCCTTCGGTACAGCGGCCTGGACCCCGCCCAGGTCTCCAGGGATCCCCGGGCGGGGAAACCCATCGTGGCGGGCCTTGCCGGCTGGATGCGCGGAGAGGAGGACCCCCTGCCGGTGCTGGAGGCGCTGCTCCGGGAGCGGCCGGACGTGATATTGCTTTGTGACGAGGTAGGCTGCGGCGTGGTCCCCATGGACCCGGCGGACCGGGCCTGGCGGGAGCGGGTGGGCCGCGCCTGCTGCGCCCTGGCGGAGCGGGCGGACACGGTGGTCCGTCTGTTCTGCGGCCTTCCCACAGTATTAAAAGGAGCGCTTTGACTATGGAGCTTGCTTTGATGCGCCACGGCACCACCCAGGGCAACCTGGAGCGGCGCTTTATCGGCGTGACGGACATTCCCATCCTGCCGGAGGGGGAGGCCCTGGCCCGGCGGGTGGCCCCCACCCTGCCGGCGGTGGACCACATCTACCACAGCCCCCTCATCCGCTGCCTTCAGACGGCGGCCCTCCTCTGGCCGGACCAGAGGGGGTACACCCCGGTGGCGGACCTTAGGGAGACGGACTTCGGCCCCTTTGAGGGGAAAAACCACGAGGAGCTGCAGGACGATCCCCTCTACCAGCGCTGGCTGGAGCACCCGGACATGGCCAATCTGCCGGTGGGGGAGTCCACGCCGGAGGTGCTGCGCCGGGTGGAGCGGGGGATCCGCTTTGTCATCGGCGACGCGGAGCGCCGGGGCTTTTCCCGGGTGGGCGTGGTGGCCCACGGGGGGACGCTGATGGCCCTCATGTCCGCCTTCGGCCGGCCGCAGCGGCCCAGCTACTACGACTGGATGTGCAAAAACTGCAGCGGCTGGCTGGTGCGGCCGTCGGAGGAGCCTCTGACCCTCACCGTGCTGCGTCCGCTGGGAGAAAACGAGAGATAGAGACCATGACCATTCACCTTGCTGCCCTGGCCCTGGGCTTTCTGCTGGACCTCCTCCTGGGGGATCCCCACTGGGCGCCCCACCCCATCCGGGGGATCGGCCATCTGATCTCGGCCTTGGAGAAACTGCTGCGCCGGATCTTTCCCCCGTCGCCCCGGGGCCTTCTGATCGGAGGCTTTTTCCTGGTGGCGCTGACGGCGGGGCTCTCCACGGGGCTCACGGTGCTGCTCCTCTGGGGGTGCCGTCTGATCTCCCCCTGGCTCCGCTTTGCGGTGGAGACGGTGCTGTGCTACCAGCTTTTGGCCACCAAGTCCCTCAAGGATGAGAGCATGGCGGTGTACAAAAGGCTGGCGGAGGGGGACCTCCCCGGCGCCCGCCGTGCCGTCAGCATGATCGTGGGCCGGGACACGGAGAACCTGGACGAGGCCGGCGTCACCCGGGCGGCGGTGGAGACGGTGGCGGAGAACGCCGGGGACGGCGTCATCGCCCCGCTGCTCTTCCTGGCCGTCGGCGGCGCGCCCCTGGGGATGTTCTACAAGGCCTGCAACACCATGGACTCCATGGTGGGCTACAAAAACGACAGATACCTCTATTTCGGCCGCTGCGCCGCCAGGTGGGACGATGTGCTGAACTTCATCCCCGCCCGGCTGGCGGGGGTGCTGCTGTGCCTGGCCGCCCACCTGGCGGGGCTGGACGGGAAAAACGCCTGGCGGATCTTCCGCCGGGACAGGAAAAACCACAAGTCCCCCAACTCCGCTCACACCGAGGCCGCCGCAGCCGGCGCCCTCCATGTGCGACTGGCGGGTCCTAACTACTACTTCGGCCGTCTGGTGGAAAAGCCCACCATCGGCGAGGATGACCGGCCTATTGAGCCGGCGGACATCCGCCGGGTGAACCGGCTGCTGTACGCCGGGGCGGGCCTGGGGTGGCTGCTGATGGCAGTGCTGCCTTTGGCGCTTTCCGTGATTTTGCTGATGAGGTGAGAACCATGCCAACCTATACCCACGGCGGCGACATCTGGGGCTTTTCCGGCCCGGTGCTGGACTTCTCCGCTAACCTCCACCCCCTGGGCATGCCGCCCCAGGTGGCGGCGGCGGCCCGGGAGGCCGTGGCGGAGGCCGTCCACTACCCGGACCCCCTCTGCCGCCGCCTGCGCGCCGCCATCGGCGGCCTTCTGGGCGTGTCGGCGGAGCAGGTGATCTGCGGCGGCGGCGCGGCGGACCTGATCGGCCGGCTGTGCCTGGCCCTCCGGCCAAGGCGGGCGGTGGTCACCGCCCCCACCTTCTCGGAGTATGAGCAGTTTCTCCGCCTGGCAGGCTGCCGGGTGGAGCGCTATGGGCTGCGGGGGGAGGAGCAGTTTGACCTGACGGAGCCGTTTCTGGACGCGGTGGAGGACGGGGTGGACATGGTCTTTCTCTGCACCCCCAACAATCCCACCGGCCGCCTTGTCCCTCCGGCGTTTCTGGAGCGGACCGCGGCGCGGTGCCGGGAGAAGGGCGCGCTTTTGGTGGTGGACGAGTGCTTTATCACCCTGACGGACGGGCCGTCAATCCTGCCCCTTCTGGACAGGTATCCCAACCTCTTCCTCCTCCGGGCCTTCACCAAGAGCTACGCCATGCCGGGCCTCCGGCTGGGCTACGGCCTCTGCGCCGACGAGGCGCTTTTGGACCGGCTCTATGCCGCCGGGCAGCCCTGGGGGGTGTCAACGGTGGCCCAGGCCGCCGGGGAGGCCGCCTGCGCCCTGCCGGACTGGCCGGAACGGGGCCGGGCCCTTCTGCGGGCGGAGCGGCCAAGGCTGACAGCGGCCCTGCGGAGCCTGGGGCTCACGGTGTGGGAGGGCGAGGCCAATTACCTTCTCTTCCGCGCGCCGGGGGACCAGGGGCTGAAGGAGCGGCTGGCGGAGCGGGGGATCTTGATCCGCTCCTGCGCCAACTACCCGGGGCTGGCCGGCGACTACTACCGGACGGCGGTCCGCACCCGGGCGGACAACGAGACATTGATCCGGAATTTGAAGGAGGTCCTATGACATGGCAAAAGCAATTATGATCCAGGGCACCGCCTCCAACGCGGGGAAGAGCATCCTCTGCGCGGGGCTGTGCCGCATCTTTGCCCAGGACGGGTACAAGGTGGCCCCCTTCAAGTCCCAGAACATGGCCCTCAACTCCGCCATCACCGCCGAGGGGCTGGAGATGGGCCGGGCCCAGGTGGTCCAGGCCCAGGCCGCCGGCGTGGCGCCCACGGCGGACATGAACCCCATCCTCTTAAAGCCCACCAGCAACGTGGGCAGCCAGGTGATCGTCCGGGGCGTGCCCCGGGCCACCATGGGCGCGGCGGACTACTACCGCTACAAACACGAGCTGATCCCGGACATCATGGCGTCCTACAACCGCCTCAGCGAGCAGTATGACATCATCGTCATCGAGGGGGCCGGCTCCCCGGCGGAGATCAACCTCAAAGCGGACGACTTTGTGAATATGGGCATGGCCAGGCTGGCGGACGCGCCGGTGCTGCTGGCGGGGGACATCGACCGGGGCGGCGTCTTCGCCTCCCTCTACGGCACGGTGAAGCTGCTGGAGCCGGAGGAGCAGGACCGCATCCGGGGGCTCATCATCAACAAATTCCGGGGGGACGAGGCCATTTTGCGCCCGGGCCTTCGGCAGCTGGAGGAGCTGACGGGCAAGCCGGTGCTGGGGGTTGTCCCCATGCTGGACGTGGACATCGACGACGAGGACTCCCTCTCCACCCGCCTGGAGCGGGGGGGCAGGGTGGGCCTCATCGACATCGCGGTGGTGCGCCTGCCCCGGCTCTCCAACTTCACCGACTTCAACCCCCTGGAGCGGCTGGAGCAGGTGAACCTCCGGTATGTGCGGGACCCCAGGGAGCTGGGCAGCCCCGACCTTGTGATCCTCCCCGGCACCAAAAACACCATGGACGATCTGCGCTGGCTCCGAGAGAGCGGCATGGAGGCCAGGATCCTCCAGCACGCCCAGCGGGGCGGCGCCGTGGTGGGCATCTGCGGCGGCTACCAGATGCTGGGCCGGGAGGTCTCCGACCCCGACCATGTGGAGGGGGGCGGCACCCTCCGGGGCATGGGGCTGCTGCCCCAGCACACCGTGTTTTTGGGGGAGAAGACCCGCACCCAGGTCACCGGCGCCTTTACCGCCGGGACGGGGATCTTCCGCTCCATGGCGGGCGTCCCCTTCACCGGCTATGAGATCCACATGGGGGAGACCACCCTGGAGAGCGGCGCGGCCCCCATTTTGTCCATGGAGGATCAGAACGGGGCCCGGAAGGCCGACGGCCTTGCCGCAGGGAACGTCTGGGGCTGCTACATCCACGGGATCTTCGACAAGGGCGAGTGCGCCGCGGCGCTGGTAAACTGCCTGATGGCCGCCCGGGGGCTGACGGCGGACGCCGCGGCGGTGGACTGGGAGACCTACCAGCAGCAGCAGTACGACAAGCTGGCGGCGGGACTGCGGGCCGCCCTGGATATGAAAGAGATCTACCGGATTTTGAACCGAGAGGAGTGAGGGCTATGAAGGAGATCCATCTGCAGCGGGTGGCCCCCGCGGAGATCGAGGGGCGGAGTATGGAGCTCATCGCCTCTGAAATGGGGCCGAACAGCTTTACCGCGGAGCAGCTGTCCATCGTCAAGCGCTGCATCCACACCAGCGCGGACTTTGACTACGAGAGGAACCTGCGCTTTACCCCCGGGGCGGTGGCGGCGGGGCTCGCCGCCATCCGGGCCGGGTGCACCATCGTCACCGACACCCAGATGGCCCGCGCCGGCATCAACAAGCGGGTGCTGGAGCGGTTTGGGGGCGAGGCCGTGTGCTTTATGTCCGACCCGGACGTGGCTGAGGAGGCCAGGGAGCGGGGCGAGACCAGGGCCACTGTCTCCATGGAGCGAGCGGCGGCCCTGGAGGGCCCGGTGATCCTGGCCATCGGCAACGCACCCACGGCCCTGGTCCGGGCCTGCCAGCTGATGGACGAGGGGAAACTCTCCCCCGCCCTTGTGATCGGCGTGCCGGTGGGCTTTGTCAATGTGGTGGAGAGCAAGGAGCTGCTCTGCTCCATGCCGGGAGAGCACATCGCGGCCATGGGCCGCAAGGGCGGCAGCAACATCGCCGCCGCCATCTGCAACGCCATGCTCTATCTGGCGTCCGGCAACGAGAGGGAGTGAGGCGCCATGGGAAAGAGAGGAATTTTAGCGGTGTCCTTCGGCACCACCTTCCACGACACGCTGGAGAAGACCATCGCCGCCATCGAGCGGGACCTGGCGTCCGCCTTCCCGGACCGGGACGTGTTCCGCGCCTTCACCAGCGGCATGGTGCTGCGCCGCCTGCGGGAGCGGGACGGCCTGGAGATCGACAACGTCTCCCAGGCCCTGGAGCGCCTTTGCCGGGAGGGGTACAGCGACGTGGTGGTCCAGTCCACCCATGTGATGAACGGCGAGGAGTACGACAAGCTCCGGGAGCTGGCGGCGCCCTACGCCGGCCGGTTTGAGCGCCTTGCCTTTGGCGCGCCCCTGCTCACCGCCACCCGGGACTACCACGACGTGGTGGACGCCGTGCTCCGGCGCCTGCCGGCGGAGGCGGCGGACACGGCGGTGGTCCTCATGGGCCACGGCACCACCCACCACGCGAACGCGGTGTACGCCGCCCTGGAGTATGTGTTCCACGACAGCGGCCGGGAGGATATCCACATCGGCACCGTGGAGGGCTACCCCACCTTCGCGGAGGTCTGCCGCCGCCTGGAGGAGAAGGGAACGGTGAAAAAGGTGGTCTGCGCGCCGCTGATGGTGGTGGCCGGGGACCACGCCAAAAACGACCTGGCCGGGGACGAGCCGGACTCCTGGAGGTCCATGCTGGAGGAAAAGGGCTACGCGGTGGACTGCATCCTGGAGGGGCTGGGGGAGAACCCGGCCATCCGGGCCGTCTTTGTCCGCCACGCCGGCGAGGCCGCGGCGCCCTGAAACGATACAAAACACGCCGCCGCTGCGTCGGCGGGCGAGAAGGAGAACGCGATGAGCAAAGGAATGTTATACGGCCTGGGCGTGGGCCCGGGGGACCCGGAGCTTTTGACCGTGAAGGCGGCCCGCGTCCTGCGCCAGGCGGATGTGGTGGCCGTCCCCGACAAGGGCAGCGGGGAGCGGACGGCCCTCCATATCGTCCGGGACTATGTGGAGGGGAAGACCATCCTGCCCTGCATCACCCCCATGGTCCGGGACCAGGCGGTCCTGGACGCGGCCCACGACCGGATCGCCGACGACCTCTGCGCCCTCCTGGAGGAGGGCAAGACGGTGGCCTTCATCACCCTGGGGGACCCCACGGTGTACGCCACCTACCTCTACGTCCACCGCCGGGTGCTGGAGCGGGGGTATGAGGCGGTGCTGGTGCCGGGGGTGCCGTCCTTCTGCGCCGCCGCCGCCCGGCTGAACATCAGCCTGTGCGAGGGCAGCGAGCGGCTGATGATTGTCCCCGCCTCCCACAAGGACGTCACCGACTGCCTCCATACCGACGCCAACCTGGTGTTTATGAAGGCGGGGCGGGAGATCGGCGCGCTGAAGGAGACCCTCCGCCGGGAGGGGCTTTTGGAGAACGCCTCCCTGGTGGCCAACTGCGGCATGGAGGGGGAGCAGGTGTGGCCCCGGTTTGCCGACACGCCGGAGGACACCGGCTACTTCTCCCTTGTGATCGTCAAGAGGGGGGAGAGGGCATGAACATCCGCATGTCGGGCCTGGACTACGACCTGGCCCCCATCGCCCTAAGGGAGCAGTTGAGCTTTACCAAGGCCGCCGTGGCGGAGGCGGTGGCCTGCGTCCGGGAGATGGAGGGGGTTTTGGGGGCGGTGCTCCTCTCCACCTGCAACCGCACGGAGCTGTACCTCTCCTGCGCGGAGGGGTGTGAGGCGGATCCGGGCCGGCTGCTGTGCGCCGCGGCGGGACTGGGGTACCAGCCCTTTGCCGGTGCCTTTGTCACCCGGACGGGGGAGGACTGCGCGCGGCATCTGATGGAGGTGGCCTGCGGCCTCCGCTCCCAGATCCTGGGGGAGGACCAGATCCTCACCCAGGTGAAGACCGCCGCCGCCATCGCCCGGGCCGCCGGCGCCGCCGACGGGGTGCTGGAGACGCTGTTCCGCACCGCCGCCGCCTGCGGCAAGACCGCCAAGACCGGCGGGCGGCTCACCGGCGTGGCCACCTCGGCGGCCCACCAGGCCATCCGGGCCGCCCGGGAGCGGCTGGGGGAGCTGAGGGGGAAGAAGGCCCTTGTCATCGGCAACGGGGAGATGGGCCGGCTGGCCGCCGCTTTGCTGGTGGAGGCCGGGTGCGACACCGCCGTCACCCTCCGCTCCTACCACCACGGGGAGACCGTGGTGCCTGCGGGGTGTACGGTGGCCCCCTATGACGACCGGTACGCCGCCATGGAGGGGATGGATCTCCTCCTCTCCGCCACCGCCAGCCCCCACTGCACCGTCTGGTCCGCCGCCTTTGACGCGGTGGAGCGGCCGCCCGCCCTTCTCATCGACCTGGCCATCCCCCGGGATATCCAGCCGGAGATTGGGCAGCGGCCGGGGATCACCCTCCTCAATGTGGACGACCTGGGCCGGGGCCTGGGGGCGGACAGCGCCGCGCTGCGGCGGGTGGAGGCCGTGGTGGACGAGCAGCTGGAGCGGTTTCGCCAGTGGGGGATCTACCGGGAGAGCCTGCCGGCCCTGGAGGAGCTGAAGGCGGCCCTGCGCCGGCGGATGGGCGCCTATGTGGAGGCGGACATGGACGCGGGGGAGGCCGCGGCCCTCACCATCGACAAGGTGGTGGACCTGCTGGCCGGCGGCATGACCGATGGGTTCACCGCTGACGCCGTCCAGGCCTGTGCCGCCAAGATCCGCACCCACACCCGGGCATAGCGGGGCGCGCCCTGCCGCCCCGGGGAGGGAACCGATCAGAGAGGAGGGGCTTTCCCTATGAACAAGGTAAAAATCACGGTTTTGAAGACCACCCTGGACCGGGAGCTGGCGGCAGAGTACGGCGCGGAGGGCCTGGGTCCCTGCCCCATGCTGCGGGAGGGGCAGGTGTTCTACGCCGACTACGCCAAGCCCCAGGGCCTCTGCGACGAGGCGTGGAAGGCCATCTACCAGTATGTCTTCGCCCTGGCCCACGGCGCCGGGGAGGGGCTTTTCTACTACGGCGACTGGATCCGGACCCCCGGCGTGGCCATCTGCTCCTGCAACGACGGGCTGCGCCCGGTGATCTTCAAGCTGGAGGCCACCGACGAGCCCTCCGGCGTCGACTACACCCCGGTGCGATGAGAGGAGGGGCGGATTTGGACCTTCGCTTCCCCTTGTTTATCGACCTCACCGGCCGCCCGGTCACGGTGGTGGGGGGCGGGAGGATCGCCCTGCGTCGGGCGCGGGTCCTCCGGGACTTTGGCGCCCGGGTGACGGTGGTGGCCCCGGCTCTCGGCGGAGAGGCGGAGGGGTTGAGATGGACGCCCCGGGCCTACCGCCCCGGGGATCTCCGGGGGGCCTTTCTGGCCGTGGCCGCCACAGACGACCGGGCGGTGAACCACGCGGTCTACGAGGAGGCCGCGGCCCTGGGCATCCCGGTGAATGTCTGCGACTGCCCGGCGGAGTGCGGCTTTTTCTTCCCCGCCGTCTGCCGGGGGGAGGGGCTGGTGGCGGGCCTGGTGGGGGACGGATCGGACCACTACCGGACGGCCCGGGCCGCCGCGGCTGTCCGCAGGGCGCTGGAAGAGATCAAGTGAACCGCCGCGCCCCAGGCGCTGCCCGCTGTCCCGGACCTTATCGGGGCCGCCGGCAACGCCTGGGGCAGATCCCCCCGCAGGGGGACGGCGCTTTGAAACAACGGATGCCGCGCTGCGCGGCGGATAGGGGGATACAGATGAAACTGCGGATCGGCAGCCGGGAGAGCCGGCTGGCGGTGGTCCAGGCGGAGCTTTTGATGGCGGCCATCCGCGCCGCCTGCCCGGAGGTGGAGCTGGAGCTTGTGGCCATGAAGACCACCGGGGACAAGATCCTGGACCGCACATTGGACAAGGTGGGGGGCAAGGGCCTCTTCGTCAAGGAGCTGGACGCCGCCCTGCGGGACGGCCGGGTGGATCTCACCGTCCACAGCTGCAAGGACCTGCCCATGGAGGAGAGCGGGGAGCTGCCCCTCTTGGCCTTCTCCCGGCGGGAGGAGGCGAGGGACGCCCTGGTGCTGCCGGAGGGGGCGGCGGAGATCGACTTTTCAAAGCCCATCGGCTGCGCCAGCCTCCGGAGAAAGCTCCAGCTGGAGCGCCTCCTCCCCCAGGCCCGGGTGGAGCCGGTGCGGGGGAATGTGCAGACAAGGCTGCGCAAGCTGGACGAGGGGCAGTACGGCGCCCTAATCCTGGCCGGTGCGGGCCTCAAGCGCCTGGGGCTGGAGGGGCGGATCGCCCGGTATTTCTCCGTCGAGGAGATGCTTCCCGCCGCCGGCCAGGGGATCCTGGCCGTCCAGGGCAGGGCGGGGCAGGATACAGAGGTGCTCCGCGGCTTTGCCGACGCGGACGGCCGCCTCTGCGCCCTGGCGGAGCGGGCCTTCGTCCGGGCCCTGGACGGGGGCTGCACCTCCCCGGTGGCGGCCTACGCCGCCATCCAGGGGGAGGAGATGACATTGACAGGCATGAATCTGTACGGCGTGAAAGACACCATCGCAGGCCCCGCCGCGGAGGGGGAGAGGCTGGGCCTCACCCTGGCGGAGCGCCTGCGGGAGAGGAGAAAGGCATGGGACGGAATGGAAAAGTGATTCTGGTGGGGGCGGGCCCCGGCGACCCGGGCCTGCTGACCATCAAGGGGCGGGAGGCCCTCCAAAGGGCGGAGGTGGTGGTCTACGACCGGCTGGTGGGCCCCGCCATCCTGGCCATGATGCCGGAGAAGGCGGAGAAGATCGACGTGGGCAAGGCCGCCGCCCACCACACGGTGCCCCAGTGGCAGATCAACCAGATCCTGCTGGACAAGGCCCGGGAGGGCAAGGTGGTGGTGCGCCTCAAGGGGGGCGACCCCTTTGTCTTCGGTCGGGGCGGGGAGGAGCTGGAGCTGCTGGAGGAGAACGGCATCCCCTTTGAGGAGGTGCCGGGCATCACCTCCGCCATCGCCGCCTGCGCCTACGCGGGCATCCCCGTGACCCACCGGGACTTCTGCTCCTCCCTCCACATCATCACCGGCCACGCCAAGGCCGGCGCGGAGCTGACCATCGACTTTGACGCCCTGGTGCGGACGAGGGGGACGCTGGTGTTCCTCATGGGCGTCACCGCCATGCCGAAGATCGTGGAGGGCCTGCTGCGGGCGGGCATGGACCCGGAGATGCCCGCGGCCATGGTGGAGAGCGGCACCACCCCCCTGCAGCGCCGGTGCGGCGCCACCCTGCGGACGCTGCCGGAGCGGGCGGCGGAAATGGGCATCCACAGCCCCGCCATCATCGTGGTGGGGAAGGTCTGCGCCCTCGCCGACCGGTTCTGCTGGTTTGACAAGCTGCCGCTGAAGGGGAAACGGATCCTGGTCACCCGGCCAAAGGAGCGGGCCGGAACGCTTTCCGACAAGCTGCGGGCCCTGGGGGCGGAGGTGTGGGAGTACCCCTGCATCGAGACGGTCCCCATCCGGCCCTGCCCCTCCATGGCGGCGGCGCTGGACCATATTGCCGATTATGCGTGGCTGGTGTTTACCAGCCCCGCCGGGGTCTCCGCCTTCCGCACGGAGCTGAGGAGAATGGGGAAGGACGGGCGGTATCTGGCCGCCGTCAAGCTGGGGGCCATCGGCACCGGCACCGCCCGGGCCCTCAGCGAGATGGGCCTTACGGCCGACTTCCTCCCCACGGTCTACGACGCGGAGCACCTGGGCCGGGAGCTGCCGGCGGAGGGGCGGGTGCTGATCCTCCGGGCGGAGATCGGCTCCCCGGCTCTCACCCAGGCCCTGGAGCGGCGGGGGATCCCCTATGACGACATCCCCGTCTACCGCACGGTGTACCAAAACGGGGCGTCCCGGGCGCTGCGGCAGGCGCTGGAGGCGGGGGAGCTGCCCTATGTGACCTTTACCTCCGCCTCCACGGTGAAGGGCTTTGCCGCCACCGTGGGGGAGGGGGCGGACTTCTCCAGGACCCTGGGGCTGTGCATCGGGGAGCAGACCGCCGCCGAGGCAAGGCGCCGGGGGATCCCGGCGGCTGTGGCCGGGGAGGCCACCATCGACGCGGTGGTGGCCCTGGCCCTGGAGCAGTGAGAGGGGGCGCGGCGATGCCGGAGATGGCCTTCTGCGGGCTTTTGTGCGGCACATGCCCCGTCTACCGGGCCACAGCCGCCGGCGACAGGGACCTGATGGTCCGGCTGGCCCGGGACTACGCCACGGACACCTTCCGCCCCCGGGCGGAGGACATGCATTGCCGGGGCTGCCGCAGCGAGGCGCCCTGCGCCGTGATGTGCGGGGCGTGCCCCATGCGGCTGTGCGCCGCGGAGCGGGGTGTGGAAAGCTGCGGCCTCTGCCCGGACTACCCCTGCCAGACAGTGGAGCAGATGATCCCCGCCGGCGCGCCCCACCGCCTCAGGCTGGACGGCATCCGCGGGAGCGCCGGGGAGGCGCTTTGATCCGAGATTGCACTGGATGATTTTATATTAGGGAGGTATGATACCATGGAACTCACCAACCGTCCCCGCCGCCTGCGCCGCAGCGACGCGGTGCGCCGCCTGTGCCGGGAGACCCGCATGTCCCCGGACAGCCTGATTTATCCCATTTTTATCGACGAGACCCTCCAGGGCGTCCGCCCCATCGAGAGCCTTCCCGGACAGAACCACTACGGCCTGGACAGCGTAACGAAGGCCGTGGAGGAATGCCTTGCCCACGGCGTCACCCACTGCATCCTCTTCGGCATCCCGAAGACCAAGGACGCCTGCGGCTCCTCCGCCTGGGACGAGCACGGCGTGGTGCAGGAGGCCATCCGGGCCATCAAGAAGGCATACCCCGACTTCTACGTCATCACCGACGTGTGCATGTGCGAGTACACCGACCACGGCCACTGCGGTATCCTCTGCGGCCATGAGGTGGACAACGACAAGACCCTGGAGGTCCTCTCGAAAACGGCCCTCAGCCATGTGCAGGCCGGGGCGGACATGGTGGCCCCCAGCGACATGATGGACGGCCGCATCGCCGCCATCCGCCAGACCCTGGATGAAAATGGGTACGCCATGACCCCCATCATGTCCTACTCCGCCAAGTACGCCTCCGCCTTCTACGGGCCCTTCCGCTCCGCCGCCGGCTCCGCCCCCTCCTTTGGGGACCGGAAGGGGTATCAGATGGACCCCCACAACCG
>CALWXD010000012.1 GCA_944385425.1 uncultured Oscillospiraceae bacterium
CCCCTCCTGCCGCAGGGCGGCGATAAAGCTGGCCGCGGACGGATCCACCACGATCTGTTCTATGGTCCTGCCGCCGGCCAGGCGCCGAAGGTCCTCCACATACTCCTGGTCTGTCTTCTGCCTGCCGCTCTCCCGGGAGGCGTAGTAGTACTCCCCCACCCGGTACCACACCCCCTCCTTCTCCCCCCACAGGCCGAAGGAGCAGGGGTTTGCCGTGCCGTAGTCCACGGAGATGCACCAGCGGCCAAGGCCCTCCTCCGGCGCCGGCCGGACGTAGGCCTCCGGCTGAAAGAAATCGTAGATGAGCCCCTGGGCCGCGGTCCACTCCCCCAGCACAAAGCGGCGGTAAAACGCGCCGGAGTACCGGTTCTCATACCGCCGCCGCATCTCCGGCGACAGCCCGGGGTTGTCCTCCATGGTGAAATGGAGGTACAGGGCGTTTCGCGCCTCGCTGCGGCAGATCCACTCCCGGTAGAACCAGTGGAAGGGCCCCTCCGGGTTGCAGTTGAACCACAGCCGGCTGCCCTCCACGCTGCACCGGGCCAGGGCCTGCTCCACAAAGCTGCGGGGCATCAGCGCCGCCTCGTCCAGCAGCACCCCCGCGAAGGTGGCGCCCTGGATCAGCGCCGCGCTGCCCTCGTCCTTGCCGCCGATGAGGAAGAAGGTGTTCTCATGCCCCTCCCCCCGGATCACCAGCTGGTTGTCGCTGCGCCGCTGGGTACAGACAAGGCCCAGCTGCCTCGCCAGGGGCAGCACCTGGGAGAGCACGTTGCGCCGCAGCGCGCCGATGGTCTTGCCGCACAGGGCGAACTGCTCGTTGTCAAAGCTCGTCATGGCCCAGCACAGAAAGCTCAGTCCCATGGCCACGGTCTTGCCGCTGCGCACCGCCCCGTCGCAGATCACCGCCTCATACCGGCTGTCCGGCGACCCCGGGCTCCACCACAGCAGCACCCGCCGCTGCTTGGGGGAAAACGACCGGATCCTCACAGCTCCTCACCGCCCATCCGCCGCAGGAACTCTATGACGCCCCCGGACGGCGCCCCATCCTCCTGCTGCAGCGCCAGGAGCAGCTCCAGCGCCTTGATGCGGTCAAAAAACTTCAGCTCCACCGTGCCGTTCCCCTGGCGCTTGAACTCCGACACCCCTTCCAGGCGCAGCCGCCGCACGTCCGCCTCCCCCTCCAGGGCCAGGCGGATGCCGTCGTTTGGGCGGTAGAAGGCCAGCCGCTCCAGCTGGGCCACCAGGTCGTCTCTGCTTTTTCGCTTGCTCATCCACTCATCCTTTCTAACCCCGGCCGCCCCTCTTGGAAAATTGCACCGCGGTGTGCAACGCTTTTTCCCGCCCCCGCTTGACGGGGCCGCCGCCCCGGGACTATACTGGTGGAAAGCAGCGGGCAGACGCCCCGCGCAAAAGGAGGTCTTTTTCTATGGTATCCCTGCAGGAGATCACCGGCCAGGCCCGCCGGGCCGCCGAAATCCTATTGGACGCCGCCAACCCCCGCCCCGGCGGCATCTGCGTGGTGGGCTGCTCCACCAGCGAGGTGGCCGGACAGATGATCGGCTCCGCCTCCAATCTGGAGGTGGCCCAGGCGATTTGGGAGGGCCTTTCCCCCGCCATACGGGAGGCCGGCCTGTTCCTGGCCGTCCAGGGCTGTGAGCACATCAACCGCGCCCTGTGCGTCCCCCGTCCCTGCGCCGAGCGGTACGGCCTCACCGAGGTGACGGTGGTCCCCTGGCTCCGCGCCGGCGGCGCCTTTGCCACCTACGCCTACGGCCAGACGGCGGACCCTGTCATGGTGGAGGACCTCCGTGCCGGCGCCGTAATGGGGCTGGACATCGGCGGCACCCTCATCGGCATGCACCTGCGGCCCGTGGCCGTCCCGGTCCACACCTCGCTGCGGCAGATCGGCGCGGCCCACCTCACCATGGCCCGTGTCCGGCCCAGGTATATCGGCGGCCCCCGGGCGAAATACGATCCCGTCTGAGCCGCCGGGGCAAAACAGCGGACGGCGGGGTCCACACAAGGTGTGGACCCCGCCGTCCGTTTTTCCTGTATCGTTGTGCCTCCCCGGTTAAGCCTGGGCCTCCGCGGCCGCCTTGTCCTCCTCCGGCTGCGGCGCGTCCTGGGCGGTCCTCCTTGCCGGCAGGAACCCCTCGAAGATGGCGATGCCCCCCTCGCTCTCCACCGCGTCCAGCGCCTGCTGGTCCCGGATGGTCCAGCTGACCTCCTGGGCCTTCAGCCATCTTCTTAGGATTTTTAAGAGGAAACTGTCCCTCCCCTCGTAGCGGCATGCCACAAAGTCCGGCCGGGTCAGAACGTGGGTCAGCAGCACCGGCGCCAGCCTTGCCGCGCCGCTGATCTGCTCCAGCACAGTCTTGCAGGCAAAGCACTCCACCAGCTGCCCCCGCAGCACAAAGGGCTCGTTGCGCCGCAGCCACCGCAGCACGCGCGGGTCAAAGGACTCGATGCAGTAGTCCCCCCGGTACCCCTCCAGCCGCCGGCACACCTGGGTGCACAGCTCCCGGCAGCTGCCCCTGCCGGTTTTCAGCTCGATGATCAGCGGCGCCTTTCCTTCAAACAGGGCCAGCACCTCCTCCAGCGCGGGGATCCGCTGGCCGGTCCCCGCCAGCTGCAGCTTCTGCAGCTGGCGCAGCTCCATGGTCTCCACAGAGCCCTCCACCCCGCACATCCGGCTGAGGTCCTTATCGTGGAACACCACCGGCAGCCGGTCCTTGGTCAGCCGCACGTCCATTTCCGCCCCAAATCCGTTGGCCGCCGCCAGGCGGAATGCCTTCAGTGAATTTTCCGGCACCCCCCGCTCCTGGTTGTGCAGTCCCCTGTGGGCGTACCGGACGCCGCGCAGCGCCTGCAGCTTCCGCTGCTCCCGCCGCGGCTTGATCAAAAACAGCCCCGCCAGAAACAGCGCCGCCAAAACCCCGATCCCCAGCAACAGCCCCCAAATGATGTCCATATCTCCCGCCGCTCCTATGCTCTCTCGTTTCTCCGCGGCCTTTGCCGCGCTGGGGACATCATACCACAGCTCCGCCCCCTTGTAAAGGCGCTCCGCCCCGCTCCCCGCCGGGCAAAGTTTTCTCCCCGCCGCGGAAAACGCTCTATCTTTTTTCCCGGCGATGTGGTAAAATAAATTGTTATTTTGATTCTATCTCTCCGGGAGGTTGCTGCCATGGCTGTTTTTTCAGAGTTCTATTTCCCCTCCTCCGACGGAAAAACATTGATCCATGTCAATCAGTGGACGCCGATCGGCGCGCCGCCGCGGGGCGTGGTGCAGATCGCCCACGGTGTGGCGGAATATGGGCGGCGGTACGAGCCCTTCGCCCGTTTCCTGGTGGACCAGGGCTATGTGGTAGCCGCCAACGACCACCTGGGCCACGGCCTCTCCGTGGCGGAGGGGGCGCCCCGAATCTTCTTCGGGGAGGCGGACGGCTGGGACCACGCGGTGGAGGATCTGGAAACCCTGCGCCGCCGCCTGGCGGCCCTCTACCCGGACCTGCCCTACTTCCTCTTTGGCCACTCCATGGGCTCCTTCCTCACCCGGACGCTTTTGATCCGCCACCCCGGCGGCGTGAAGGGGGCCGTCCTCTGCGGCACCGGCCAGCAGTCCCCCCTGCTCCTGGCCGCCGGGCTGCGGATCGCCGAGGGGGAGATCCGCCGGGTGGGGGCCGCCGGGTTCAGCCCCCGGGCCAACCAGCTGGCCTTCGGCGCCTACAACAAGCCCTTTGCCCCTGCCCGCACCGAGTTTGACTGGATCTCCGCCAATCCCGACAATGTGGACGCCTACCTGGCCGACCCCTTCTGCGGCGAGCCGGTGACCGTGGGCCTCTTCCGGGACCTTTTGGAGGGCATCCGCTTTGTAGGAAAGGCCGCCAACGTGGCCAAAATGGACCGGAACCTCTCCGTCCTCTTCATCTCCGGCGACCAGGACCCGGTGGGCGACATGGGCAGGGGGGTGGAGCGGGCCTTCCGCAGTTTCCAAAGGGCCGGCCTTGCCGACGTATCCCGCAAGCTCTACCACGGCCTGCGCCATGAGATCCTCAACGAGCGCCAGCGCCGCTTTGTTTTCCAGGATGTGCTGGACTGGCTGACCGCCCGGTCCTAGCTCTCCTCCCCCCTCAGCCGCCGGGCCACCGCCCGGATGCTGAGGAGCTCCGTGTCCCGGTGGCGCAGGAGGATGTCCCCGGAGATCACGGCGTCCGCCGCCAGCACCAGCAGCATGGCGTAGGTGGCCCCTGGCGGGATCGGCTCCACCAGCGCTGCCGCCACCGGATGGAGATAGACTGCCGCCCAGGCGGCAAGGCCGCTCCAGACGAGGGAGAAGGGCAGGCAGATCCGCCCCCCAAGGTTTCCCGGCGTGCCGCTGTAGTCCCAGAAACGCACATGGAGGGCCTTGTCATAGAAGAGGTGCGCCATAAACTCCACCGCCGTGGACACCGCGCCCCCCTGCAGCGCCAGCAGCCACCAGGGGCTGCCTACCGGGTCCGCCAGGGCCAGGAAGGCCGCCATCCCCAGCCCGTACACCGGGCACAGGGGCAGGAACAAAAAGCATTTCCGCACCTGCTGGGCCGCCCCGGTCGCCTTGGCAAACATCCGCTCCAGCAGGTACCCCAGAAAGCTGTAAATCACGATATACCAAAACCACTCCATCCGCCCACTCCTCTCGCCGTTAGGCTGTCCGGAGCAGGGGGAAATCATACCTGGGAGGCGTATCATGGCAGACTCTATGGAACAAATTCTGGCCGAGGTGCAGCGCTGCCGGGGCTGTGCCCTGTGGGAAAAGCGCACCAACGTGGTCTTTGGCGACGGCAACCCCCGCTCCCCCGTCATGCTGATCGGGGAGGCGCCCGGCGCCAGCGAGGACGCCCAGGGCGTCCCCTTTGTGGGGCGGGCCGGCCAGCTGCTGGACGGCATGCTGGAGCTCATTGACCTGGACCGCACCAAGGTCTATATCACCAACATCTGCAAGTGCCGCCCCCCGGAGAACCGGGACCCCCTCAACGTAGAGCAGGCGGCCTGCCTGGGCTTTCTCCGGCGGCAGACCGCCTTGATCCGCCCGAAGATCATCGTCTGCCTGGGCCGCATCGCCGCCATGCAGCTGATCCGCCCGGACTTCAAGATCTCCCGGGAGCACGGCCAGTGGTTTGACAAGGCCGGCGTGCGGATGATGGCCATTTACCACCCCGCCGCCCTGCTGCGGGACCCCTCCCGCCGGCCCGACACCTTTGACGATCTCAAGCGGCTCCAGGCGGAGATCCGGGCCGTCTGCCCGGAGGTCTACCATGGGGCGCTCTGAGCTGCGCCGGCGGCTGGAGGAGGAGATGGCCCGGCTGCCCATTGTGCAATATGAATTCTTCCCCACAGACACGCTGACCTTCTCCCCCCGGGTGCGGCACATCTGTGAGACGGAGTGTCCCCAGTACAACACCACCTGGGCCTGCCCCCCGGCGGTGGGGACGGTGGAGGAATGCCGGGCGCGGTGTCTCGCCTACCCCCAGGCCCTGCTGCTGGTAACCATGGCGGAGGTGGAGGACGCGGCCAGCCTCTCCTGCACCCTGCCCACCCGGGCCGCCCACGAGGAGATCACCCGCCGGGTCTGCGGCGTGTTCCGCTCCGCGGCAGTCCCCCACATGGCCCTCTCCACCGAGTCCTGCGCCATCTGCCCCCAATGCGCCTGGCCGGAGGCCCCCTGCCGCCACCCGGACCGGATGTTCCCCTGCGTGGAGAGCCACGGCATCCTGGTGACGGACCTGGCGGAGCGGTTCGGCCTCTCCTTCCTGGCCGGGCCCGGCCTTGTCACCTGGTACAGCTTGATTCTCTACCGCCCGGCGGGCGGCGGCTTATAGTCCCGCCCCTATTCTGTCATTTTCTGGAGGTTTCCCATGTCCCACTTCTGCCCCCCCTGGTTTGAGGAGGCTGTCCTCTATCAGATCTACCCCCTGGGCCTCTGCGGCGCTCCCCCGGAAAACGACGGCGTCACCCAGCCCCGCATCCGCCGCCTCTCCGGCTGGATCGACCACATCAAGTCCCTTGGCGCCGACACCGTGCTTTTAAATCCTGTCTTCCAGAGCGACCGCCACGGCTACGACACCCGGGACTACTTCCAGCTGGACTGCCGCCTGGGCGCCAACGAGGATTTTGCCGCCCTGTGCCAGGACTTCCACAGCGCCGGCCTCCGCGTCCTGCTGGACGGGGTGTTCCACCATGTGGGCCGGGGGTTCTGGGCCTTCCGGGACGTGCAGGAAAAACGGTGGGACAGCCCCTATAGGGACTGGTTCCACATCGACTTTGGCGGCAACAGCGGCTACAACGACGGTTTCTGGTACGAGGGGTGGGAGGGCCACTACGAGCTGGTCAAGCTGAACCTCCAAAATCCGGCGGTGGTGGACCACCAGTTCGCCGCCATCCGCTCCTGGGTGGACCGGTTCCATATCGACGGGCTGCGCCTGGACGTGGCCTACAGCCTGCCGGAGGACTACCTCCGCCGTCTCCGCGCCTTCACGGACGCCCTCAAGCCGGGTTTCGTCCTCCTGGGGGAGACCCTCCACGGGGACTACAACCGCTGGTGCAATGACCAGGCCTGCCACAGCGTCACCAACTACGAGTGCTACAAGGGCCTCTGGTCCAGCTTTAACAGCATGAACCTCTTTGAGATCGGCCACAGCCTAAACCGGCAGTTTGGACCGGAGCCCTGGACCGTCTACAAGGGCCTCCCCCTGGTGAGCTTTCTCGACAACCACGACGTGGAGCGCATCGCCTCCCAGCTCAGCGACAAAAACCACCTCCGCCCTGCCTATGGCCTCCTCTTCGGCATGCCCGGCGTCCCCGCGGTGTACTACGGCAGCGAGTGGGGCCTGGAGGGGCGGAAACGGGACGGGGACGCCGCCCTGCGTCCGGCGCTGGAGGCGCCGGTGTCCAACGATCTCACCGCCTATCTCGCTGCCCTGGCCGCCGCCCGGCATAAGATCCCCGCCCTCACCCATGGGAGCTACCGCACTGTCCTTCTCACCAACCGCCAGCTGATCTTTGAGCGCCGGACGGAGGAGCAGCGGGTGCTGGTGGCCGTCAACGCCGACAGCCAGGACTACACCGCCCACTTTGACGCCGGCTGCGGCCGGGCCACGGACCTCATCACCGGCCAGCCCCACGACTTTGGCGGCGGCAGCGTCCTGCCCCCCTGCAGCGCCGCCTACTGGCTGATGGAGCGCTGACCCGCCCCTCCCCTCCCGCCGACAAAAAGCACGCCCCTCCGCCAAAGAACGCGGAGGGGCGTTTTTCTCTGGTCAGCGCCGTGGCGCCTTACTTTGCCGCGGGCCGCTGGGGCATCTCCCAGGCGTTGTGGTCGGTGTGCAGCAGGTCGTGGGCCCGGTGGGACAGGGGCCGCATCAAGTAGTCGCTGTACAGCCGCTGGACCGACGGGTTCTCGTGGGAGAACCGCAGGTTGTTCACCGCGTCCAGCCCGTAGAGCACCTCGCCCCGGACGCCAGCCAGCTCCTGGGCCTCGTGGATGGGCTGGCCGCCGCCGCCGGCGCAGCCGCCGGGGCAGGCCATGATCTCCACGAAGTCATAGCTCACCTTGCCCGCCCGGATGGCCTCCATCAGCCGCCGGGTGTTGCCCAGCCCGCTGGCCACCGCCACCCGGACCGGGGTGCCCTGGATCTCAAAGGTGGCCTCCTTCCAGCCCTCCAGGCCCCGGACGTCCTTGAAGGCGTCGGGCTGTGGGTTCTGGCCGGTGACCAGGAAGTAGGCGGAGCGGAGGGCCGCCTCCATTACGCCGCCGGTGGCGCCGAAGATGACCCCCGCGCCGGTCCCCACGCCCAGGGGGGAGTCGAATGCCTCCTCGTCCAGGGCGTGGACGTCGATGTGCTCAGCCCGGATCATCCGGTCGATCTCCCGGGTGGTCAGCACCAGGTCCACATCCGGGTCGCCGCAGGCGTCGTTCATCACCGGGATGGCCGCCTCCTGCTTTTTGGCCAGGCACGGCATCACCGACACGGAGAAGATCTTGTGGGGGTCCACCCCCAGGATCTCCGCGAAGTAGCTCTTGGTCACCGCGCCGAACATCTGCTGGGGGCTCTTGGCGGTGGAGAGGTTGGGCACCATATCCGGGTACTGGCTCTTCAAAAACCGCACCCACCCCGGGCAGCAGGAGGTGAACATGGGCCAGGCGTAGTCGTCCCTGTTCTGCAGCCGCTGGAGGAACTCGCTGCCCTCCTCCATGATGGTGAGGTCTGCGGAGAAGTCGGTGTCAAAGACATAGCGGAACCCCATCCGCCTTAGGGCCGCCACCAGGCGGTTCACCGTGGCCTTGTCCCGGGGCAGGCCCAGGCTCTCGCCCCAGGCCGCCCGCACCGCCGGCGCGATCTGCACCACGGTGATCTTCTCCTTGTCGTTGAGGGCGGCGAAAGCCCTCTGGGTGTCGTCCCGCTCCCGCAGGGCCCCCACCGGGCAGTGGGTGATGCACTGGCCGCACAGGGCGCAGTCCGCCTCCCGGATGGTGCGCCCCCGGGACACGTCCACCGTGGTGCGGGAGCCGGTGTTGGTGAGGTCCCAGATGTTGAGGCTCTGCACCTTGTCGCAGACCTGGATGCACCGCATGCACTTGATGCACTTGCTGGCGTCCCGAATGAGGGGGAAGGTGTTGTCCCACCGGTTCGCCGGCAGCTCCTTGTGATAGTTGAGGTGGCTGAGGCCCAGGTCGTTGGCCAGGCGCTGCAGCTCGCAGTTGCCGCTGCGCACGCAGTAGGGGCAGTCGCAGTTGTGCTGGCTCAAAATCAGCTCCACGTTGGTCCGCCGGGCCTCCCGGACCCGGGGGGAGTTGGTGTAGACCACCATGCCGTCCCACACATGGTTGTTGCAGGCGGCCACCAGTTTCTGGATCCCCTCGATCTCCACCACGCACACCCGGCAGGCGGCGATCTCATTGAGGTCCTTGAGATAGCAGAGGCTGGGCACATTGATGCCCACGCTCCGCGCGGCGTCCAGGATGGAGGTGTTGCGGGGGACGGAGACGGCCATGCCGTCAATCGTCAGATGGACCATCTTTACCATTTCTTTGTCCTCCCTCCCTTAAATACGCCAAATCCAAAGTGGTCGCACCGGAGGCACCGCTGGGCCTCCTGCTTGGCCACCTCGTCGGTAAAGCCGCACTCGATGCAGTGGAAGTTCCCCTTGCGCTCGTAGGCCTTCTCCATGGGCAGCTCGCTGCGGCCGCAGCTGGGCCGCTCGCCCAGGTAGGCCTTGGGGATCTTCACGTCCACCTCGATGGTGTGCTCGAACCCTAAGTACTCGTCGATGTTGGCCGCCGCCACCTTGCCCGCGGCGATGGCCTTGATGACGGTGGCCGGCCCGGTGACGCAGTCGCCGCCGGCGAAGATGCCGTCGTTGTTCTCGATGCCGCCGCTGGAGAGGGCGGCGATGGTCCCCCGGTGGATGGGCACGCCCGCCTCCTCAAAGGCCTTCAGCTCGATGCTCTGGCCGATGGCCACGATGATCACATCCGCCTCCACCCGGACCTCCGGCTGGTCGGCCTTCTCCGGCCGGGGCCGGCCGGCGCTGTCGATGGAGCCCACCCGCTGGGGCTGGACCCACAATGCCACGGCGTTGTCCTCCTCGTCCGCCTCGATGCGGATGGGGGCCATCATGGTGAGCAGCTCCACCCCCTCGGCCATGGCGCCCTCCACCTCCTCGGCAAGGGCGGTCATATCCTGCTGGCGGCGGCGGTAGGCGACGCTGACGGTCTTGGCCCCCAGGCGGGCGGCGCTGCGGCAGCAGTCCATGGCCACGTTGCCCCCGCCGATGACCACCACGTTCTTGTCGGTGAAGTCCGGCATGGTGCCGTCGCCGATGGCCCGGAGCATCTCCACGGCGGAGATGACGCCTCTGGCGTCCTCCCCCTCGATCCCCACCTTCTTGTCCGTGTGGGCGCCGATGGAGATGTAGATGGAGTCATACTGCTTGTGGAGCTGCGCCAGGGAGATGTCCCTCCCGATGGTGACGCCCAGCTTGACCTCCACGCCGGTGGCGAGGATGGCGTCGATGTCCTTCTGCAGCTCCTCCCGGGGCAGGCGGTAGCTGGGGATGCCGTAGCGCAGCATGCCGCCCAGCTGCTTGCGGGACTCATATACCGTCACCTTGTGGCCCATGAGGGAGAGGTAGTAGGCCGCGGACAGGCCGCTGGGCCCGCCGCCCACCACGGCCACCCGCTTGCCCGTAGGCTCCGCGCAGGGCGGCGGCGGCACGATCCCCGCGTGGTCCACGGCGTAGCGCTTGAGGCCCCGGATGTTCACCGCCCCCTCGATCATGTTCCGGCGGCAGCGGGACTCGCAGGGGTGCTCGCACACCAGACCGCAGGCGCCGGGGAAGGGGTTGTCCTTGCGGATGAGGCGCACCGCGTCGGCGTACCGCCCGGCACCCACCAGGGCCACATAGCCGGGGATGTCCACCCCCGCCGGGCACTGGGCCACGCAGGGTACCGGCTGGTCCAGGTTGCACAGGCACCGCCCGGTCTTCACATGGGACTCATAGTCGTCCCGGAACCCCCGGATGCCCTTGAGGACCATGCTGGCCGCCTCGTAGCCGATGGCGCAGTCGGCGCTGTCGGAGATCACCTGGGCGGTGGTCTCGATGAAATCCAGCGTCTCCATGGTGGCCCGCCCGTTGAGGACGTCCTCGATCAAAAGCTCCAGCTGCCGCAGCCCCACCCGGCAGGGCACGCACTTGCCGCAGGTCTGGGCGTGGCAGAGCTTCAGAAAGGACGCCGCCAGGTCCACCGGGCACAGGCCCGGCGGGCTGGCCACAATGCGGTGCTCCAGGTCGCGGTAGAGCGACTCCACCACGGCCTGGGAGCCGCTGGTAGAATAAAATTCCAATCTGCTCATAATGACCTCCATTCGTCACTTCTCACGGTGAAAACGCCCCGCCCGGGCGTTACATAATCATTGTATAATATGCTCTCCCGATAAATCAATAGCATTGTTAAAAACAAAACAAGAATCGTCAGAACCACAAAAAAGAGAGAAACATTCTGGTGCAGTATTTACAAATTTCCGCCGCCTCTCTCGCCTTTCCTCCGGTTTTCTGCCCCTTTTCTCCCATTCTCTTCCAGCGATCTCCGCCTGCCTCCAGCTGGTTTTCTTTACGTTTTGGAATATTTTTATTCCATTTCCGAATGGATTTCGCGAAAATAATCATGAATTTATTGTGTATATAATTTCATCCATCCCCGCGTTCCGCCAAAAAAAGCGGCACGGGCCAAGCCTGGCCCGCGCCGCCGCGCGCGCTGTCCCGCTCCATAGAAGCGGGGCGCCGCGCCCCTATGCGCGGGTCCGCGCCGTCACCAGCACGTCCCCCGGCGCAAATATCGTCCCCCCGTCGGGGATCACAACTTCCGTCCCCCGCAGCACCAGGATCACCAATACGCCCTTTGGGAGCTCCAGCTCCCTTAGGGGCTTGCCGCACCAGCGGTGCCCCTCGCCCAGGCTGGTCTCCCGGATCGCCAGGTCCTCCTCCCCGGCAAACCCCCTGGCCGCCAGCACCAGCGTATCGCCGCTGCAGACCACAGAGTCGCCGTTTGGCACAATCGCCGCCCCATCCCGCTGGATCATCGCCACCAGGAAGTCCTTCGGCATGGCGATCTCCTTCAGCCGCGCCCCCTTCCAGGAGTGATTCTCGCCGATGGGGACCTGGATGAAGCAAATATCGCTGTTCTCCTGGTAGTCGTTGAAGGTTTTGGCCACGTCGTCCTTCTCATCAATCATCCCCAGCTTCCTGGACACCAGCGGCAGCAGCGTCCCCTGGAAGGCGATGGACAGCAGCACCACGCAGAACACCAGGTTGTAGAGGTCGTAGCGCAAAGTGACCTGGCTCAGCACGGCCAGTATGGCAAACACGATGGAGGCCGCCCCCCTTAGCCCCGCCCAGGACACCACCCCCAGCTGCCGCCAAGTGGGCCGGAAGGGCGCCAGCAGGAGGCCCACCGCCACCGGCCGCACCAGGAACGTGAGGCACACGGCGACCACCAGCGCCGGCAGGAACACGGCCGGCAGCTCCGACGGCGTCACCAACAGCCCCAATAGGAAGAAGATGGTCACCTGGGCCACGTTGGTAATCGCGTCAAAGAAGTGGACCAAATACCGCTTTTGCGGGATGGGGGCGCTGCCCAGGAGGATGCCGCACAGGTAGACGCTGAGGTAGCCGTTCCCCCCCATCAGGGCCGCCAGCGCGTAGGAGACCAGGGCAATGGCGAAGACGAACACGGTCCGCTCGTGATCCGCCAGCCAGTTCATGCGGTTTAAGATCTCCGCCGCCGCTTTCCCCAGCGCCGCGCCGCAGAGGACGCCCAGGGCCACCTGTTGGACCAGCAGCAGCGGCAGGGACACCGCCTCCCCCGTCATCAGCGCCAGCACGGCCACAGTCAGCATATAGGACATGGGGTCGTTGGAGCCGGACTCCACCTCCAGAAGCGGCGCCGTGTTGTAACGCAGGGCCAGCCGCTTTGAGCGGAGGATATTGAACACGGAGGCCGCGTCCGTGGAGGCGAGGACCGACCCGATGAGGAAGCTCTCCAGCCACGGCAGCGCCAATAAGTAGTGGGCGCACACCCCGGTCAGCCCCGCGGTGAGGGCCACGCCCAATGTGCTGAGGAGGACCGCCTTCCCCAACACCGGCCGGGCGGACCGCAGATTGGTGCCGAACCCGCCGTAAAACATAATAAAAATAAGGCTTACGGAGCATATCGTATCCGCCATGGAGTAGTCATTGAACGGGATATGGAAAAGCCCATTCTCCCCAAAGCACATCCCCAGGGCGAGGAAAATCAGCAGCGACGGCACCGCCAGCCGCTGGATCTGCCGGTTCATCAAGATACAAATGACGATGACAACGCCGATCAAAAAAAGTGGTCCCTGCATCTGTCGCCTCCAGTCTCTTTTTGTGTCCCCCCATCTTACAGACGGACAAAATAGCCCGGCAGCACCCGCCCCCGGCTGTCAAAAGCTACCCCTTCCCCCTCCAGCAGCATCCTCTGCAGCGGGAAGCCGGCGGCGCTCTGCGCGGGCAGCCGCCCATCCTTCGCCACCACCCGGTGCCAGGGGACCGCCGCCTCCGCCGGGCACCCGTGGAGCGCCCATCCCACCTGCCGTGCCCGCCTGGGGTAGCCTGTCAAGGCCGCTACCTGCCCATAGCTCATCACGCACCCTGCCGGTATGGACTTCACGATCTCATATACCTGCTGAAAATAGGTCATATCGCCAAACCTTCCCCATGTTTCCCGCCGCCGGTCCCTTCCACCCGCGCCGCGTTTTCCCCTATTCATGTGAAGATAAAATCCCCGCCCACGGGATACTTTCCGCTGGCGGGGATTCTGCGCGGTTTTGCCAAGCTGCTTATAGATCAATGCTGCCGGTGACCTTCTCGTTGGCAACGTAATACGCCTTCCGTTCCTCCGGCTTGACATACAGGCTAAAGCTCTTGAGCGCGGAGGCGCGGTGCCCCTCCGCCACATAGGCCGCCTTGGCCTGCTCCAAGATCTGGGCCATATTCCACTCGTTCTCCCCAAACTGGAGGTAGACTTCCGCCTCTTTTTTCACCGGGGCTTTCTCCACGGGTTTTTTCCGTGTTTTCGCCGGCGGCTGCGCAGGGGCCGCCGTCTCCGATTTGCTTGTGCTGGTTGTCTTCGGCATGCTAAGGTTCCTCCTTCTATTGATCTGCACCGATCTTTCATCCGCGGTGCGGAATCTTTTTTTATTTTACCCTTTTCTCCTGTCAATTGCAAGATGATTGTGGGGGATCGGGGCGGTTTCGCCCCTTTTCTTTCTCCGCGCCGCGCCGCCGCGGGCATTCCGTCGGAAAACACGCGCCGCCGGCAGAGGGATGCGGCTGTCTTCCCGTATGGTTTCCGGCCCTTTTCCACGCCCCTCCGCGAAAGCCCCGCCTATGAAAAATCGCAGTTTACCCCGGCGGAAAAGTGCGGTATAATGGAGATAGCACAATAAAATGCCTGCGGGGGACTTCACGATGAAAAAGCCGACCTTCCAAGAGATCCTCGCCGTAGCCAGCATGTTGTTCGGCATGTTTTTCGGCGCGGGCAATCTGATTTTTCCGGCCTCCATGGGGCAGATGGCGGGCCGCCATCTCGTCCAGGCCGCCGCCGGCCTGCTTATCACCGGCGTCGGCCTGCCTCTCCTCGGCGTCGCGGCGCTGGGCCTCAGCCGGGAGAACGGCCTCTACGGTCTAAGCTGCAGGGTCAGCCGGGGTTTTGGCCTATTTTTTACCTGCGCGCTCTATCTGGCCATCGGCCCCTTCTTCGCCATCCCCCGCTGTGCCACGGTCTCTCACACGGTCGGCATCCAGCGGGCGCTGCCCCAGGCGGCCCAGGCTGCCGCCCTGCTGGCTTTTTCCTTTGTATTTTTTGCGGTTGTGCTGCTCCTCTCCCTTCGGCCGGGAAAAATCCTAACCTGGATTGGAAAAATTTTGAATCCGCTCTTCCTCTGTTTCCTGGCCCTCCTTATTATAAAGGCACTGCTCTCCCCCCTAGGCCATATCTCCGCGGTCTCCCCCGTGGAGCCCTACGGTTCCAGCGCCTTTTCCGCCGGCCTTTTGGGGGGATACAATACCATGGACGCGCTGGCCGGCCTTGCCTTTGGGATTGTTGTGGTGGATGTGATCCGCGGCCTCGGCGTACAGGAGCCGGGTGAAATCGCCAAAAGCACCGTTTTGGCCGGGATCTTTAGTTCGCTGCTCATGGGCTTGATCTATGTGCTGGTCATGGTGATCGGGGCCCAGAGCCGCGGCGTTTTCCCGGTCTCCAGCAATGGCGGGGAGGTGTTGGCCCAGATTGCGGAGGCCTATTTTGGCCCAACCGGCTCCGTCCTTCTTGCCGCCACTGTCACGGTGGCCTGTCTCAAAACCGCTGTGGGCCTGGTCATCAGCTGCAGCGAGGCCTTTGTGAAGCTGTTCCCCAGCGGCCCCTCCTACCGTCTGTGGGCCATTTTGTTCTGCGCCTTCTCTTTTGTGGTGGCGAATTTTGGCCTGGACGCCATTATCGCCTATTCGATGCCGGTCTTGATGTTCCTCTATCCGCTGGCAATCGT
The DNA here is from genome assembly GCA_944385425.1 of uncultured Oscillospiraceae bacterium. GTDB lineage: Bacteria > Bacillota > Clostridia > Oscillospirales > Oscillospiraceae > CAJFPI01. The sequence continues at coordinate 15,105 of CALWXD010000012.1, forward strand.
GCTGATCGCCCTCACCTTGTGCCCTATCCCCCTCCCCTATCGACAGGGCGCCCTGCGCTGGTCCATGGGATTTACCGCCGCCGCGGCGCTGTTTGATTTCCTCGGCGCGCTCCCGGAGGGGGCGGCCTCCGCCCTGGGTGTCGGCGGGATCGTAAACTGGGCCGTCCGCTGGCTCCCCCTGGCTGAAGCGGGGTTTGGATGGGTCTGCCCCGCGGCAGCGGGGCTGCTGCTGGGCCTGTTGTATTCCCGCCTCCGGCGGGGACGCGGATCTGCCGGCGGCCCCTATCCGCCGTCGGGGAGAGCGTGAGCGCCCCCTCTTAACGCGCATAGATTCCCTAACGGAAATTTTCTCCAGCGAGCCCATGTCTACCCAATGTCTACCCAACGCAACCCCTTGCGGCGCAAGGGGTTGCGGCTTTTTTGCACCCCCATTTTCCCTAAAATGTCTACCGCGTTGTCTACCCAGCGTGATTTTTTCTCCCTTGAAATCCTTGCAATAACAAGCGGATCGTTATCCGGCCCCCAAAACCTAAGGGGGGATAATACGCCCCTGGGAAAGTACTTTTG
>CALWXD010000013.1 GCA_944385425.1 uncultured Oscillospiraceae bacterium
CGGCGGGGATGGCGCCGGGATCGGTGACCTGGGCCATGACCTCCTGCAAAAAGGCCCGGTCCGTCTCCTCCCCGATGACCTCAATGAGGCCCTTCTCCACGGCCTCGTCATAGTCCATATAGCGCACACCGGTAAAAATGTCAATTTTTTCCAGCTCCCGGGCGATGGCGTCGGCGTGGTGGGGGGGCAGCTGGGCCCCGTCGGACCAGTAGACCTTGTAGCCGTTGTACTCCTTGGGGTTGTGGCTGGCGGTGACGTTGATGCCCGCCTGGCAGCCGTAGTAGCGCACGGCAAAGCTCAGCTCCGGGGTGGGGCGCAGGGAGTCGAAGATGCGGACATGGATGCCGTTGGCGGCGCAGACCTCCGCCGCGGCCCGGGCGAAGACCATGCTGTTGTTGCGGCAGTCCATGGCGATGGCCACGCCCCGGCGCTTGGCGTCCTCACCCTCGGCGCAGATCACGTTGGCAAAGCCCTGGGTGGCGTGGCGGATGACATAGACGTTCATCTGGTGGAGCCCCACCTTCATGGTACCCCGGAGGCCGGCGGTGCCAAACTCCAGCGGGCCGTAGAACCGGCTCTCGATCTCCTTGGGGTCGTCGGCGATGGCCCGCAGCTCCGCGGTCTCCTCCGCCGTCAGCACGCCGCTGGAGAGCCATTTTTCATATTCCTTCCGGTAGTCCATATCAACATTCCTCCTTCAAGTAGTGGGAAATTACGCGCAGGCAGGCTGCCGCTCCCGGGGGATGCGGACGGAGATCGCGGGGGGAAAAGCCTTTGCCCCATTTTACCAACATTCCCCTAATGATTCAAGAGGAAATGAGAAAAACCCGGCGACCCCTTGTGCGGGAGCGCCGGGCGGCCATTATTTGTGATACTTCCCGCCCTCCAGGATCTGGTAGCCGCGGTAGAGCTGCTCCAGGAGCATGATCCGGGCCAGGTGGTGGGGGAAGGTCATGGGGGACATGGACAGCCGCAGCCGGGCGGCAGACTTGATGGAGGGGTGGAGCCCGTAGGAGCCGCCGATGACAAAGGCCAGGGAGGACTGGCCGCCATTCCCCGCCTCCGCCAGCAGCTGGGCCAGCGCCTGGCTGGAGCGCAGCTCCCCCTCGATGCACAGGGCCACCACCGCCGCCCCGGCGGGGAGCTTTTCCCGGATCCCCTCCGCCTCCCGGCCGAGGGCCTGCTGGACCTGGGCGGGGGAGGGGCTGTCGGGCAGGCGCTGCTCCGGCAGCTCCACCAGCTCCAGCCGGCAAAAGCGGGTAAGGCGCTTTTGGTACTCCGCCGCCGCCTCCAGGTAGAACTTCTCCTTCAGCTTTCCAACGCAGATGACTGTAATACGCTGCATGGCCGTTCCTCCAACAGATGGATGTCGCTGCAGGTGTCCCGGGGGGCCACAGAGAGCCGCCCGGCGTAATCCACCGCCTCCAGCGCGGCGGATACGGTTTCCAGCGCCGCCTGGGGGGTGTTGTTCTCCTGGCTGAGGTGGGCCAGGAGGATATCGGAGGTGCCGCAGAGGGCCGCCTCCCGGGCAAACCGGGCCGCGGCGGCGTTGCTGAGGTGGCCCCGCCGGCCCAGCACCCGCTCCTTCAGCGGGTAGGGGTAGGGGCCGGCGCGGAGCATGTCCACGTCGTGGTTGGCCTCCAGCACCAGCAGGTCCACCCCCAGAAGGCACGCCGCCCCCTGCGGGACCACGCCGGTGTCCGTCAGAAGGCCCAGGGACCGGCCGGCGCAGTCGATGCGGAAGGCGGCGGCGCCGGGGCTGTCGTGGCTGGTGGGAAAGGCCGTCACAAAAAAGCCGCCCACCTCCGTCCCGCCGTCCGCCGGCAGGGGGCAGAGCAGCGGCTGGGCGCCGGCCACCCGGTAGGCCACCTGCCGGGCGGCCTCCGCCGTGGCGTAGATGGGGAGGGGGTAGCGGCGGACCAGGGTGGCGAGGCCGGCGATGTGGTCGCTGTGGGCGTGGGTGATGAGCAGGGCCGACAGGTCCTCCACGGAGAGGCCCAGGGCGTTTAGGCCACGCTTGATGCGCAGGCAGGAGATGCCCGCGTCGATGAGCAGGTGCCGCCCGTCCCAGGAGAGCAGGGATGCGTTGCCGGCGGAGGAGCTGGCCAGGGTGAGAAAGCGGATCATAGGTTCCTCCTCAAACCAGGGGGTTACAGGGAAAACGCCGGGTAAAGCCTTACCCGGCGAACGGTGCCGTATGCTGGATGACAGGAAAAATAGGGCTCAGCCGGCGCTGAGGGTCTCCTCCTCGTCGGGGATCTCCACGGCGGAGATCTTCCCGCCCAGGCGGCGGAACTTCTCGATGACGTTCTCGTAGCCCCGCTCGATATACTGTACGCCCCGGATCTCGCTGGTGCCGTAGGCCGCCAGGGCGGCGATGATCATGGCCGCGCCGGCCCGCAGGTCGCAGGCCTCCACCTGGGCGCCGGTGAGGTGATCCACCCCCTCGATGACGGCCAGGTTCCCGTCCACTTGGATCTGGGCCCCCATGCGCTTAAACTCCTCCGTATAGCGGAACCGGCTGCTGAAAATACTCTCGGTGATGATGCTGGTGCCGTGGGCCAGGCACAGCGCCGCCGCCATCTGGGGCTGCATATCCGTGGGGAACCCGGGGTAGGGCATGGTCTTGATGTTGGTCTTTACCAGCGGGCCGATCCGCCGGACCAGGAGATTGTCGTCGATCTCCTCCACCTCCACCCCCATCTCCAAAAGCTTTGCGGTGATGCAGTCCATGTGCTTGGGGATGATGTTGCAGATTTTGATCTGCCCGCCGCAGGCGGCCACGGCGGCCATGTAGGTCCCCGCCTCGATCTGGTCGGGGATGATGGAGTAGGTGCCGCCGTGGAGGCGGTCCACGCCGCGGATCTTGATGATATCCGTGCCGGCGCCCTTGATATTGGCCCCCATGGAGTTGAGGAAGTTGGCCACAACCACGATGTGGGGCTCCTTGGCCACGTTTTCGATAACGGTGTACCCGTCGGCCAGGGCCGCGGCCAGCATGATGTTGATGGTGGCCCCCACGGAGACCTTGTCCAGGAAGATGTTGGCGCCGCGGAGACGGCCGCCCTCGGCGGCCCGGGCGTCAATAAAGCCGCCCTGCACCTCCACCTCGGCCCCCAGGGCCTTGAACCCCTTGAGGTGCTGGTCGATGGGGCGGGTGCCGCCGAAGTCGCACCCGCCGGGCAGGGCCACGTCCGCCGCGCCGAAACGGCCCAGCAGCGCGCCGATCAGATAGTAGCTGGCCCGGCAGCGGCGGGCGGAGTCGTAAGGGATGCGGGCGTTGTGGAGGGCGCTGCAGTCGATCTCCACCGTGCTCTTGTTCAAAACGCGGACATGGGCGCCCATGTCCTGGAGGATGCTCATGAGAAGGGTCGCGTCGCTGATCTGGGGCATATTTTCAATGCGGCACACCCCGTCCACCAGAAGGGCGGCGGGGATGATGGCCACGGCGGCGTTTTTCGCGCCGCTGATCTGGACCTCGCCGAAAAGAGGGTTCCCACCCTCCACAAGATACTTTTTCAAAAGAACACGCTCCTTATATCATCCAAAACGCAGGACGCCGCTGTTAATCACAGTCTGTCCTGAACGCAGAACTTCATGCACCGGCCGCCACCGGCGGCGGGAGACATAATGTGGGAATATACCAAAGATAGTATACCAAATATTTCTCTAAAAGCAAGAATGAATCCCAAAAAAATAAACGTAATTTTTCCGGGAATTCCGCTGCGTTTTGGCGAATTGCCGACTAGGAACGGACGATTTCACCGGTTGAGCAGTCAACATAATACTGATAGGTGTCCGTTGTGATCCGCCACTGGGCGGCCAGCCGGGAGGCGGAGGAGGCGGAGGTCTGGAGGGCGTAGACGGGGGAGACGGACAGGATCCGGTTGCAGATGGCGCCGCTCTCCCCCCGGTAGCTTAGGAATTTCACCAGCGCGTCGGCGGTGGAGAAGGCGGCGGCGTCCAGCTGGGCGCTCCCCTTCTCCGACAGGCAGGACCCGGCGGCGGACAGAAGGCTGTCCCCCTCCCCAAAGCGGAAGGTGACGGTGCAGTTGTAGACCGGGTGGCCGCCCACCACCCGGGCGGCGGAGTAGGCGCCCCCCTCCTCCCGCTGCTGGAGGGGGGTGTAGCCGAAGGTGTCGCAGAAGGAGAGGAAGAAGGCCCCCGGGTCCGCCGTCTGCCGCCGGTCGGAGACGAAGTCGAAGGCGCCGGTGCTGCGGAACTGGATGGTGCCGGCCTCTCCGGTGTAGGTGTAGATCCCGCCGCCCTCGTGGACGCCCTCCACCGCCTCCTCCCCCAGGATCATCCGGGCGATGGCGGCCTCCAGCTCCAGGTCCCTGGTGAGGGAGAGGGAGGGCAGGGGGGCGCCGTCCAGCGGGACGTCCTCGTCAATGGACATCTCGCTTGCCTCGTAGAGGCGGAACAGCTCCTCCTCCAGCCGGGCGCCGGTCCGCACCTGCTGCAGGCGGAAATTCAGCAGCAGGGCCAGCAGAAACAGGTTCAAAAGCAGGAGGATGACAATGGTGATGGTTTTCAGTCGATGGGTTTCCACAGCGTATCCCCTTCCCAATGTCGGTCAGCGCAACAGCCACCGGGGGGTGACGGAGCCGCTGCCGTAGTCCACATAGCCCAGGGTGAGGCGCGCATCCCCGCCCTCCCCGTAGACCGAGGCGGCGGCCAGGGCCTGGGGCAGCGGCAGGGGGGTGTAATCGTCCTCCGCAAGCGTATACTGCCGGCACCGCAGGCGGAAGGCGGTGATGGTGGTCTCGGTGATCTCCACCTCCACGGCGGAGCCGCCGTCGGCAAAGTAGACGGGGATGCCGTCCACCAGGTAGTCAAAGGTGACCTGGGTCTGGCCGCCGCTGCTGGTGACGCCGGAGAAGTAGAGCTGGGCGTTCCCCATATCCTCCCCGCTGAGCAGCACCTCCAGCAGCTGCCGCACCGCCAGCACCGCCTCCACCTGGGTGGGCAGATCCCCTGCGGCGCCTGCGGCGCTGACGCGGTAGAGGGCGCTGGCCGCCTCGGCGCCGCCGGTGTAGATCACTGTGCCGTCGGGCTGGACCCGGAGGGTGCGGGGCGTCTCCACCACCACCTCCGTCCCGTCTGCCTCGGGGTAGCGGGACTGGGTGTGGGGGTTGAAATCCAGGCGGTCCAGCAGGCTGTCCATGTCCAGGGCGGCGGGGACGGAGGTGGTGAGCAGGCGGACGTCCCGCAGGGAGGGGCAGAGGATGGCGTAGGGGCTGAGGAAGGACAGGGCCTCCCCCTCCTCATAGGCGAAGTAGGCGCCGTTGGGCTCAAAGGAGGCGATGGCCTCGGAGACGCCGGCGGCGGACACGGCGGTGCTGTAGCGCTGGACGGCGCCGGACCCGTCCCAGAAGTAGAGCTGCACCACGTCCTCCGCCCCCACCGACAGCAGCAGGCAGCTGGCCTGGAACTGGTGGGGGAAGGAGACGCCGTACTGCCCGGAGAGCACGGACACCGGCATGGTCTGGATAAAGTCGAAGTAGATGCCGGGCCGGTCCAGGGCCTGGCGGAAGGCGGCCTCGTCCACCGCCGCGCCGCTGCCGGCGGAGCCAAGGGCCTCCCGCAGCAGGGCGGCTGCCGCCTGGGCCCCGGCATCTTCCTCCGTGATGAGGAGGTGGCCGCTGCGGCCGTAGTCCCCGGTGACCATGAGGCTCCTGGGGAAGGGGAGGCCGGTGAGGTCCGTGGAGTGCTGGGGGGACTGGTCCGCGGCGGCGGGGGGGGGAGAACTGGGAGGGCAGGGAGGCGATGCTGCCGTCCAGCCCCATCTCATAGGAGGCCACCTGCAAAAGCAGCAGCAGGGCCGACAGGCTCAGCGCCGCGATCAGAAGGTTCTGTACGAGGCGGAGATGCTTCCACGGCCGCTTGTCAGCCTTCATGGCGCACCTCCCCGGCACCGTCCTGCCGGATGGGCAGGACGATCCGCACGGTGGTGCCCGGCCCCTGGTGCTCCGTCAGGCCGATGGTGCCGCCGTGGCGCTGCACGATCTCCCGGGCGATGGACAGCCCCAGCCCCGTGCCGCCGCTCTCCCGGCTGCGTGCCTTGTCCACCCGGTAGAACCGGTCGAAGATCCGGTCCCAGTCCGAGCGGGGGATGCCGATGCCGTTGTCCGACACCTCCATCCACACATGGTCCTTGAGGGGGCCGGCGGTGACGCGGATGGTGCCGCCGTCGGGGGTATATTTGATGGCGTTGCCGATGACGTTCATCATCACCTGCTCCAGCCGGTCCCGGTCCCCAACGATCATGGGCAGCTCCTGGGCGCTGTAGTCCCGGAGCAGGGTGTGGCCATGGCGCTGGGCCTCCAGCTCCACCGCCCGGCACACATTCCCGATGGCCTCGCCGAAGTGGAACCGCTGCATCTTCATCTCCGCCCGGCCGGAGTCCAGGCGGCTGAGGGTCAGAAGGTCCTGGACGATGTGGGTCATGCGGTCGGTCTCGCCGATGATGATGTCCAGGAAGCTGTTGGCCGTCTCCCGGGGGATGCCGTCGGTATCCCGCAGGGTCTCGGCGTAGCTGCGCACGTTGGTCAGGGGGGTGCGCAGCTCGTGGGAGACGTTGGCCACAAACTCCTTGCGCATCTCCTCGTTTTTCCGCTGGGCGGTGACGTCGTGGATGACGGAGAGGATGCCGGTGCCGCTGTCCTGGTCAAAGGGGGCGAAGGACACCTCCAGAAACCGGCCCCGGACGTGGAGCTCCGCCTCCCGGAAATTGGGCTTTTGCAGCTTTTTCAGCTCCTCCAGGGGGAAGATGGCGCCGAAGATGCGGTCGTAGTCCAGGTGCGCCACGTCGCTGGCCAGCATCCGGCCGGCGGCGGGGTTGCAGTGGACGATGGACCCGTCCCCGGCAAAGGCCACCACGCCGTCGGCCATGTGGAGGAAGAGGGTGTCCAGCTTGTTGCGCTCGTGTTCCACGGCCTGGATGGTCTCCTCCAGCACCGAGGCCATGTCGTTGAAGGTGGTGGTGAGGACGCCGATCTCGTCGCTGGACTCCACCTGGATGGCGCTGGAGAAGTCCCCGGCGGCCACCCGCTCCGCCCCCTCGGTGAGCTTTTCGATGGGGGTGATCATGGTCTTGCTGAGGAGGAAGCTTAAAAGCACCGAGATCAAAAGCCCCACCAGCAGGGCCTGGACGATGATGAGGAAGAGCTGGCTGTTGAGGTTGCCCACCGTCTCCCGGTTGTCGTAGATATAGATAATGAAGAAGTTGTCCCCCGCCTTCACCGGGTAGGCCAGGTCCATGTAGCTGGCGGTGATGTCGCTGTTGTCGCCCACCTGGCCGTTGCGGGCGGCCAGAAGGTTGGGCGTGACGGTCAGCCGGCTGCCCCCCTCCTCGTCCGAGCCGGTGAGGAAGGCGCCGGTATTGCCGTCCAGAATGTAGTACTGGCGGGTGTTGAAGTTGATGCCCAGGGCGCCGGCGTTGGCCTCGATCACCGTCTGGATCTGCTCCGCCCCGTCCTCGCCGGCGGCGCCGTTGCGCAGGGAGGTGAGGAAGGCGGCGTTGTCCGGGCTGAAGGCGTCGGCCATCTGCTGATAGAAGTCGTCGATATAAAAGGCGGTGATATTGGTCATGAGGAACGCGCCCACAATGGTCATCAGCGACGTGATCAAAAGCAGCATGATCAGCACCAGCTTCATGTGGAGGCTGCGGAACATGGCGTCAACTCCTTTTCATGGGGTCTTCCCCCGGCGCCGCTACGCCTGGCCGGAGAAGTAGTAGCCCACCCCCCGGCGGGTCAGGATGCAGGTGGGGTTGGCCGGGTCGTCCTCGATCTTCTCCCGCAGGCGGCGCACCGTCACGTCCACGGTGCGCACGTCGTCCCCCACATAGCCGTAGTTCCACACCTGTTCCATCAGGTCGATGCGGCTGTAGACCTTGCCGGGGTGGCTGGCCAGGAAGGTGAGCAGCTCATACTCCCGCTGGGTGAGGTCCACCACCCTGCCGCCCTTGGTCACCTGGTAGGTGTCGGTGTTGACCACCAGGCCCACGCCGGTGTCCATGGTGTTGCCGGTGTCCACGCGCATGGCGGTGCGGCGGATGTTGGCCTTGACCCGGGCCATCAGCTCCCGCATGGAGAAGGGCTTGGTGATATAGTCGTCCGCCCCGATCTCCAGGCCCAGCACCTTGTCCGCCTCCTCCTCCCGGGCGGTGAGGATGATGACGGGCACGTTGTTCCCGCTCTCCCGCAGGCGGCGGCACACGTCAAAGCCGATCATCTTCGGCAGCATCACATCCAAAAGGATGATGTCCGGATTTTTCTCCAGCGCCATCCTCAGGCCCGCCTCCCCGTCGTAGGCCTCCAGGGTCTCGTACCCCTCCCGCTGGAGGTTGAAGCGCAGGATGTCCACAATATTCTTCTCATCCTCCACAATGAGGACGGTCTTTTTCTGCTCCATGTCCATATCCCTCCCGGATCATTTTAGGCGCTACAGCCCCAGAAGGGCCTTGGCCCGCAGCACGGCCACGCAGGTCTTGGCGTCCCGGAGCTGGCCGGAGAGCGCCTGGGCGCACAGCTGGTCAAAGGGGACGCGGTCCACGGCCAAAAATTCGTCCTCGTCCAGGTGCATCTCCCCCCAGCGCAGATCCCGGGCCAGGTACAGCCGGATGATCTCGTTGCAGTAGCCGGGGGAGGGGTAGATCTCCCCCAGAGACGTCAGCGCATCCGCCTGGGCGCCGGTCTCCTCCTGCAGCTCCCGCAGGGCGGCGGCATAGGGGTCCTCCCCCCGCTCCAGCTTGCCGGCGGGGATCTCCGTGAGCACCTGGCCGTAGGCGTACCGGAACTGCCGCACCACCAGCACCTGCCCCGCCTCGTCCAGCGCCAGGATCCCCACCCCGCCGGGGTGGTCCACAATCTCCCGGGTAGAGGTGCCGCCGTCGGGCAGCGCCACCGTGTCCACATGGACGTGGAGCACACGCCCGTTGAATTTCTCCTCGCGGCTCAGTTTTGTTTCCCGCAGTTCCATTGCCTACTCTCCCTTCCGCCGCGGACGGGGAACCCCGCCCCGGCGCCTGTCAGCCCAGAATCTCCCACCGGTCGGTGAAAAGGCGATACCTTATTATACCAAATGCCCAGCGGGAAATCAACCGCCCGGGCCGCCGGGGAAACACCCCCATGGGACTGGGGGATAAAACCGCCCCGCCGGCGCATCCTATCCGGTGCCGCCCGCCGGCCGGGCCGCCGGGAACCCCGCCCCGGCGGCGGATCAGCGGAATTTTCGCGGGAGGGCGGGATTGGGGGTTGACAAATGCAATTCCTACACTATAATAGGAATTGCAAATGCGGAAAGGGGAGGTGACGGAAGGATGAAGGTTTCCACGAAGAGCCGCTATGCCCTCTACCTCATGCTGGCCCTGGCGCTGCACGAGGATGAGAACCTGTCGGTGAAGACCGTGGCCGCCATGGAGGGGATCAGCGAGAAGTATTTGGAGCAGGTGATCCCCCAGCTGATCCGGGACGGCTATGTGAAGAGCGTCCGGGGGGCCAAGGGGGGGTACCACCTAACCCGCAGCCCCGACGACTACACCGTGGGCATGATTTTGCGGACGGTGGAGGGGAGCATCGCCCCCGTCTCCTGCCTGGACGACCAGGTCAACCAGTGCGCCAAGTGCAAAAGCTGCGTGACGCTGGACCTGTGGGAGCAGGTGGACCGGGCCATCGCCAATGTGGTGGACCATGTGACCCTGGCGGACCTGGTGGACCGGCAGAGGCGGCTGGAGAGCCGCTGCCGCGCCGCCGGCGGGCACCATCCGGACCAGCCCCCGGCGGGGGAGCGCACCATATAACAGTAAAGGAAGTGTGACGATGTTTGTTTATGCAGATAACGCGGCCACCACCGCTCTCAGCGAGACGGCCCTCGCCGCGATGACGGCGGCGCTGCGGGATACCTACGGCAACCCCTCCAGCCTCCACCGGAAGGGGCAGGAGGCGTCCGACGCCCTGCGCCACGCCCGGGAGACCATGGCCCACTACCTGGGGGCCCAGCCCAGTGAGATCTACTTCACCGGCTGCGGCACCGAGGCGGACAACTGGGCCATCCGCTACGGCGCCAAGGCCGGCGCGGCCAAGGGGAAAAGGCATCTGATCTCCACCCCCATCGAGCACCACGCCGTGCTCCACACCCTCCAGGCCCTGGAGAAGGAGGGGTTCGAGGTCACCTACCTTCCCGTGTATGACAACGGCGTCGTCCGCCTGGAGGATCTGGAGAAGGCCATCCGGCCGGACACGGCCCTGGTCACCGTGATGTACGCCAACAACGAGATCGGCTCCATCCAGCCCATCCCAGAGATCGGCGCGCTGTGCCATGAGAAGGGCGTCCTCTTCCACACCGACGCGGTGCAGGCGGCGGGCCACCTGCCCATCGACGTCCAGGCCCAGCACATCGACATGCTCAGCCTCTCCGGCCACAAGTTCCACGGGCCCAAGGGCGTGGGGCTGCTCTACTGCCGCAAGGGCATCCCCATCAAGCCCTTCATCGAGGGCGGCGCCCAGGAGCGGGGCAAGCGGGCCGGCACCGAGGCCCTGCCCAGCATCATCGGCATGGCCGCTGCTTTCCGGGAGAGCTGCGAGCACATGGAGGAGAACCGGAGGAAGGTCTCCGCCCTGCGGGACAAGCTGATCGCGGGGCTGAGCAGGATCCCCTACTCCCGCCTCACCGGCGACCCGGTGAACCGCCTGCCCGGCATGGTCAGTTTCTGCTTTGAGGGCATCGAGGGGGAGAGCCTCCTCCTCCGCCTGGATATGGCGGGCATCTGCGCCAGCAGCGGCAGCGCCTGCACCAGCGGGTCCCTGGACCCCAGCCATGTGCTGCTGGCCATCGGCCTTCCCCACGAGATCGCCCACGGCTCCCTGCGGCTGAGCCTGTGCGAGTACAACACGGAGGAGCAGGTGGACTATATCCTGGAGCAGGTGCCCCAGGTGGTGCGGACGCTTCGGGAGATGAGCCCCGTCTGGGCCCACATGATGGAGAACCGGGAGAACCCCTACAAAGACTAAGAGAGAGGATGTGTCCCTTATGGCAATGGATTACAGCGAGAAAGTAATGGAGCATTTCGCCCATCCCCACAACGTGGGCGTCATTGAGGATGCCGACGGCGTCGGCGAGGTGGGCAACGCCAAGTGCGGCGATATCATGAAGATGTATCTGAAGATCAAGGACGGCATCATCGAGGATGTGAAGTTCCAGACCTTCGGCTGCGCCAGCGCCATCGCCACCAGCTCCATGGCCACCGACCTCATCAAGGGCAAGCCCGTGGAGGACGCGCTGAAGCTGACCAACCAGGCGGTGGTGGAGGCGCTGGACGGCCTGCCAGCGGTGAAGGTCCACTGCTCCGTGCTGGCTGAGCAGGCCATCAAGGCGGCCCTGGCCGACTACTACAAGCGCCAGGGGATCGAGAACGACATCAGCAAGTGCGCCGACTGTGAGAACGGCTGCTGCGGCCACGACCACGGCGCGGAAGAGGCGTAAGCAAGCGCCCCCGGTGGTGCCGGGGGGACCAAATGCAGGCAATGCAGGCCGTGATCTGTTTGTCTATGGAAGGAAAAGAGGCGTAAAGACAGGATGGGCGGCAGCGAAGAGCGACAGCGGCGGCGGGAGGAGCAAAAGGCGGGCCCGCGCCAGCCCCGGCAGCTTTTGGCCGGGGAAGGGGAGAGCCGCGCGCCTGGGGACGCTCTGGCGGACTACCGGTGGATCCGGCGGCGGAAGGCCCAGCTGCGTTCCGGCCGGGGCGGGAAAACGGGAAGAGAAACCGAATAAGCGGAGGCCCCGGGGCAGTCCCGGGGCCTCCGCTTATTAGCTGTTTTAGGATTACAGATTGTCGTCAAGGGCGAAGGGCTTTTTCACCTCTTTGCCCCGGCAGTAGCGGACCTTGATGTCCCGGTCGTCCCCGTCGTAGACGAACAGCTCCAGCCGCTCGAAGGGGTTGCGGGGCAGCTTGCCGTCCACGTCGTCGGTCTTTACCACCAGCGCGTCGAACTCATAGCCCGGCTCGAAGGAGCCCACCTTCCCGAAGAAGGAGCCGCTCTTCTTGGTGGCGAGATACAGCGCCTCCGGCAGCGTCAGGGCGGCGTCCTCGGGATGGGTCAGCCAGTTGAGCTTGGACACCTCGATGGACATGGCCAGGTGCCGGTTCATGGCCACGGTGTGGCTGCCGGCCACGTCGCTGGCGATGCAGCAGTCCAGCCCCATCTCCAGGTTCTTGCGCAGGGGCATGATGCCGCTGGAGAGGTCGGCGTTGGACTGGGCGCAGTGGGCCAGCATCACATGCCGCTCCTTCAGCGTCTCCTTCTCCGCGTCGGAGAGGTAGATGGAGTGGGCCATGATGGTCTGGCCCGGGCGCATGAGACCGAAGTCCTGGTAGACCTGGGTGTAGGTGGGGATGTCGGGGTGCAGCTCCTGGACCCAGGCCACCTCGCTGCGGTTTTCCGACAGGTGGGACTGGACCGGCAGGTTGTACTTCTCCCCCAGCTTGCCAAGGCCGGTCATCAGCTCGGCGGTGGTGGAGGGGACAAAGCGGGGCGTCAGAATAAAGCGGACGTTCTTCAGCTCCTCGTTGCAGCGGCAGATCAGCTCCTCCGTATCGGCCAGGGAGGCGGCGGTCTCCTCCCGCAGGATGTCGGGGGAGTTGCGGTCCATGTTCACCTTGCCGATGTACGCGGACAGGCCAGACTGCTCCGTGAGCTCCATTAGGTGCCAGGTGCCCTCCTTATGCAGGGTGCCGAAGGCGGAGAAACGCATGGTGCCGTAGGCCCACAGGCGGTTGAGGAACCGCTTGTAGGAGCGGTCGGCAAAGTCCAGGTCCTTATAGCGGGACTCCAGGGGGAAGGTGTAGGTCTCCAGCCAGGGCAGCAGCTCCTGGTCAAAGCCCACGCCCCGGTTGACCATCTGGGGGGCGTGGATGTGCAGGTCGTTAAAGGCGGGGAGGATAATGGCGTTGCCGTAATCGGTCACCGGCTCGCCCGCGTACTCCTGGGGCAGCTCCTTGTAGATGTCAACCACAAGGCCGTCCTTCACCACCAGGTACTCCTGCTCCCGGATGACCAGCTCGCCCAGCTTGGGGGTGTATAGGAAGTTACCTTTCAAAATCATCGTGCCGTTACTCCTTTCGTTTATCTGCATAAAACACTCTGGGAAACAACAAGGAATACTAGCTGTATTGTACTATACCTCGGGGGAGATGTCAATCCCGGCGGCGCGTCCGGCAGGGGGCGGCGGAGGTTACCAGGCCACCTGCGGGAGGATCCCGGTGAGCTTGGCGATGGCGATGCCGTAGTTGGTCATGGGCACCCCCTGCGCCGCCGCCTCCGCCTGGCGGGAGAGAATATACCGCCGGTTGAACATGCAGCCGCCGCAGTGGATGATGAGGTCATAGCCGGTGAGGTCCCGGGGGAAGTCCCGGCCCGCCGTTACGTCCACCCGCAGCCCCGGCCCGGTCCGTTTCCGCAGCAGGGCGGGGATTTTCTCCCGGCCGATGTCCTCGGTGAGGGGGGCGTGGGTGCAGGCCTCGGCGATGAGGACCCGGCTCCCCTCCGTCAGACGGTCGATGGCCGCCGCCCCCCGGACAAAGTCCCCGATCTCCCCCTTGTAGGCCGCCATGAGGACGGAGAAGGAGGTGAGGAGGGACTCCGCCGGCTTTTTTTCCGCCACAAGGGGAAAGCACTGGGAGTCGGTGATGATGAGCTTTGGCGGGGCCGTTAAGGCGTTGAGAGCGGCGTCCAGACCGCCGGCGGTGCAGCAGACGGGGATGCACCCCTTGTCCAGCAGGTCCCGGAGGGTCTGGACCTGGGGCAGGATCAGACGGCCCTTGGGGGCCTGGATGTCCTGGGGCATCACCAGCAGCACCGTGTCCCCGGCGGCGCAGAGGCCTCCTGTCAAGGAGGGCTGGTCAAACTCCTCCGGGATGATGCGGCAGATGGCCCGGCGCAGGGATTCGATCCCCTCCCCGGTGGCGGCGCTGACAGAGAGGGCCTCCCCCTCCCACTCCGGCGGGAGGGGGGCGGCGGGGCCCAGGTCCGCCTTGCTGCGGACGGTGAGGAAGGGGATCCCCCTCTGCCGCAGGCGCCGGGCCCACCGGAGGTCCGCCGCCTCCGGCTGCCCCGCCAGCACCAAAAGGGCGATGTCCGCCCGGTCCAGGGTCCCCTCCGTGGCCGCCACCCGCAGGGCCCCCAGGGGGCCCTCGTCGTCGTAGCCGGCGGTGTCGATGAAGAGCACGGGGCCGACGGGGTGGAGCTCCATGGCCTTCTCCACCGGGTCGGCGGTGGTGCCGGCCACGTCGCTGACCAGGGCGATCTCCTGGCCGGTGAGGGCGTTGATGAGGCTGGACTTGCCGGCGTTGCGCCGGCCGTAGAGGGCGATGTGGAGACGGTTTGCCTTGGGCGTATCCATCAGGCTCAAAAATCAGCACCTCCTTTTGAATCGTCCGGATGGACGGCCTAAAACCGGAAGTCCCGCAGGCCGCCCTCCATGTCGTGGAGGTGGTGGATGACCGTCTCCCGCACCTTGGGGTTGGTGATCTTCTCCGTCTCCTTTTCGATGAGGCGGAGGCCCTTCTCCCGGGTCTCGGGGGCGGCGTAGTCCTCCAGATACTCCTTCAGGGTCATGAGAGCGTTGGGGTGGCAGCAATTGACGATCTGCCCGCTCTTACACAATGTCATGAACCGGTCTCCGGTGCGGCCCTCCCGGTAGCAGGCGGTGCAGAAACTGGGGATGCACCCCTCGTCCAGCAGCCAGCTCACCACCTGGTCCAGTGTCCGCCGGTCGCTGATCTCAAACTGGGAGGAGTCCTCCTCCTCCTGATCCTCCTCGGCGTAGCCCCCCACGCTGGTGCGGCTGCCGCCGCTGATCTGGGATACCCCCAGCTTCAGCACCCGCTGGCGGCAGGCCTGGCTCTCCCGGGTGGAGATGATGAGGCCGGTGTAGGGGACAGCGATGCGGAGGATGGCCACGATCTTCTCAAAGAGGTCGTCGCTGATGCCGTTGTCGAACTGGTCGGGGTCGATGTCGTCGGCCCGGCGCAGCCGGGGGACGCTGATGGTGTGGGGCCCCACGCCGTGGACCGCCTCCAGGTGCTCGGCGTGCATGAGAAGGCCCACAAAGTCGTAGTCGTAGAGGTTGAGGCCGAAGAGCACACCGCAGCCCACGTCGTCGATCCCCCCCTCCATGGCCCGGTCCATGGCCTCGGTGTGGTAGGCGTAGTCGCTCTTGGGGCCGGTGGGGTGGAGGTACTCATACTGCGCCTTGTTGTAGGTCTCCTGGAAGAGGATGTAGGTGCCGATCCCCGCCTCCTTGAGTTTGCGGTAGTTCTCCACGGTGGTGGCGGCGATGTTCACGTTCACCCGGCGGATGGCCCCGTTTTTGTGGTGGATGCCGTAGATGGTCCGGATGCTCTCCAGCACATATTCGATGGGGCAGTTCTTCGGGTCCTCCCCGGTCTCCAGGGCCAGGCGCTTGTGGCCCATGTCCTGCAGGGCCGTCACCTCCCGGACGATCTCCTCCTGGGTCAGCCGCTTGCGGGGGATGTGCTTGTTCTGTCCGTGGTAGGGGCAGTAGCGGCAGCCGTTGATGCAGTAGTTGGAGAGGTAGAGGGGGGCGAAGAGGACGATGCGGTTGCCGTAGAACCGGTCCTTGATCCGGGCGGCCAGGGCGTACATCCGCTGGCGCAGCTCCTCGTCCTCACACTTGAGGAGCACCGCCGCCTCCCGGTGGGTGAGGCCCTTGCAGTCCTCCGCCCGGTCCAGGAGGGAGCGGATGAGGGGCAGGTCGTTTTTGTGCTCCTCCGCCCAGCGGAGGGTGTCCCGGATCTCGCCGTCGTGGATAAATTCTTCCGCCTTTAGGGATTTGGGGTTGTAGTCCATGGAGATTCCTTCTTTCTTCTCATACTTTTCCCGCGTGGATGCGGGGGAATTGTTTTACAGCGGGACGCGGCCCAGGGCGCGGATCTGCTCCTCCAGCGCCCGCCGCTGGGCGGCGATATCGGTCCTGGGCAGGGCGGCGGGGTAGATGTCATAGAGCTGCTTGTAGGCGTTGGGGGTGATCTTCAGCATCACCACGTTGGCCCCGTAGGAGAACACGTCGTTCCGCTCCCCCCGGGTGCGGACGCCCAGGGCCGTGGTGGCGGGGAGGTTGGACTGGGGCAGCAGCAGCCGGGCCAGGGCCACGCACCGCCGCGTCAGCTCCCCGCTGCCCGGCGCCGCGGCGGCCAGGGGCGTGGCGGGGTGGGGCAGGAAGGGGCCAATGCCCGCCATCTGGCAGGGGATGTCCTTGAGCAGCAGCAGATCCTGGGCCAGCACGGACAGCGTCTGCCCGGGAAGGCCCACCATAAAGCCGCTGCCCACCTCGTAGCCCAGCCTCGCCAGGGCGCGCAGGCAGCCCACCCGCTCCTGGATGCTGGAGCCGGGGTGGAAGGCCCGGTAGAGGTCGTCATCCGCCGTCTCGTGCTTGAGGAGGTAGCGGTCCGCCCCGCAGGAGCGGAGGTGGGCGTAGTCCGCCTCCCCCATCTCCCCGCAGCTGAGGGTGACGGCCATGCCGGTCTCCCCCTTCACCGCCGCCACGACCTCCCCCAGGCGGGCCGCGGTGTACCAGGGGTCCTCCCCGGACTGGAGCACCAGCGTGCGGTAGCCGGCGGCGCAGGCCTCCCGGGCGGCGGCGAGGATCTCCTCCGGGGCCATGCGGTAGCGGGGCAGGTCCCGCCGGTCCGCCCGCAGCCCGCAGTAGGCGCAGCGGCGGCGGCAGTGGTTGGAAAGCTCCAGCAGCGCCCGGAGGTGGACCGTGTCCCCCACCGCCTCCCGCCGCACCCGGTCCGCCGCCGCGGCCACGGGGGAGAAGTCCTCCAGGGCCAAAAGCCGCTCCAGCCCCTCCCGGGAGAGGTCAGCTGTCATGTCCGCCCTCCACCTTGGCGTACAGCGCCTTGGCGGACACCCCCTCCAGCATGCCCAGCTTGCCCGTCAGGGCGCTGATGGCGTCGGCGGGGGCGTCGATGATGATGCTGATGACGCTGAGCCCCCGCTTGCGGTAGGGGATGCCCAGCCGCCCCACGATGTAGCCGCTGTAGTCGTGGAGGATGCGGTTGAGCTGGTCGGTGGCGTCGGGGTTTTCCACAATGATGCCCAAAACGGCGATGCGTGTCTCCATAGTCCTTCTCCTTTCTCGATCTGGTGTAAAAGCAGTGGTTGTATGGGCCGGAGCGCCCCGCGGGTAGGGGGGCGGACCCGTGAAACCTTCGCGCATGTGGGCGCGGGTCCGTGGACGTGCCGCCGCCGGCGGTCCACGGGCAGGCTGCGCCGAAACAGCAAAAGGCGCCTGTACAGAGGACCTGTACAGGCGCGGATGGTTCTTGGCGCGGGGCGGGGCAGAGGGGCCCTCCCCCGGCGAAATGGCATCCAGAACGCCTTAGTCCTCGGGACGAACCCTTAAACGCAGGTGCGGCGGCGCATTTATGGGGAATCAGAAAATGGTGTTTGCTTCAGCGGGGGGACGCGGGGGCGGTTCGGCGGGGCGGGGATCAATAGCTGCCGCCGTAGATCCGGTTGAGCTCGCTCTGCATGAGGGCGTAGGAGACGATGCTGAGGCCAAAGAAGGCCAGGGCCAGGTACAAAATCCCGGTGTAGCCCCGATTGCCGTTGATGATCTCCACCCGCTCTCCCATTTTGTACATCCAGTAGAGGCCGTAGATGCCGCAGGTAATGAGGCTCAGCAGGAATACCGCCACACCGGAGGTCCCGGCCTGCCTGGAGGCGGTGTTGATCTCGTCGTTGAGGACGATCATCCAGTAGATGCTGTAAATGCCGCAGGTGAAGATGGAGAGAATGATGCACAGCGGGATGCTCCGGCTCATAAGTAGTTTCCTCCCAAAATTTACACACAGTCCGGCGCGCTGGAGGGCCGAAGAGGGCCCCGCGCCGCTTTGGTGGTATTGTACCACAGATTCTCCGGCTGCGCAACCGGGAGAAAAAATCTTGCGGGGCAGAGGGGCGGATGACAAGCGGGAAGCGCGGTGTGCCGTTGTATTGGGCGGGCAGGGAACGGGAAAAGGGCGGGAACCCGCTTTGAGGTTCCCGCCCTTTGGCGTACGCGTCCCGCTGCCGCCGGCTGCATTCCGCCTGGGCGGCGCATGGGAGCCGCCAGCCTGGGAAGAATGGTTACAGGTTCTTCTCGTAGGACTCGATCATCTTCTTGACCATCTGGCCGCCCACGCTGCCGGCCTCGCGGCTGCTGAGATCGCCGTTGTAGCCCTGCTTTAGGTTGACGCCCACCTCCCTTGGTGTTCCTTCTCCATCTCAAAGGGGTGTGGGGCCAAATTCCTTGTCACTGTTCGACAAAAATATCATGCCGAATTTGGCGCATTGTCCAAATTTTCGTTCTGTTTTAAGATGGAGACATCCACGGGCAGAGCCCGAATTGCGTCCTCCTGTATCTCGCCGATGAACTTATAAAAGATGCGGATGCTCTGCCGGTAGGGCTGATCGCGGTGGGTGGCCTTCACGGTGCCGTCGGGATATTCCTTGGGTCCCACCTCGATCTTCTCCACAAAGGTCAGAAGAATGTCCCGGTTCAGTTCTGGGATTTGGGTGTACTCCCTGGCCAGGGCAAAAAAGCGGCGGTAGTTTTCCTCCACCTCATGGGCGGGGCTGACCACGCTCAGCTCGGCCAACGTCGCCTTCAGCCCGGCGGACTCCTTCTCCAAGTCGGCCATCATCCGCCGGAGCCGGTCGTCGTCTAGGCGGCCCTCGGCGTTGTCCAGATAGAGCTTGCCCACCATCTTGTCGATGGTCAGCAGCCGGGCCTCCGCCTGTTCCCGCTGGAGTTTTTTCGCCTTGAGGACTTCCTCACTGCCAAAACGCTTGAGGGTTTCCTTTACCATCTGCTCCATCTGATCGTCCGTCATGGAGAGCAGGCCGTTCAGATCCTGCCGCACCACCTCCAGCAGGTCGGCGTACCGCACCCGGACGCCGGTGCAGGGCTCGGCAATATCCTGCCGCTGGTGGGTGCAGGAGAGATACCAGTACTTTTCCCGCTCCCCCTTATAGACCGTGCCGCAGGAGCACAGAGAGTAGCCGCACCTGGCGCAGACGGCGACGCCGGAGAAGATGCTCTTGCGCACCTGGTCATAGGCCCGATAGTCCCGGCTGCCCCGGCCCAGATTCTGCTGGGCCCGCTCATAGAGCTGCTGTGTGACCAGGGGCGGGTGGGTGTTCTCCGTCACCGCCCAGTCGTCCCGGGGGACCGGGACTTTTTTCTTGGACTTCACGCTGACCTTTTTGCTTTTGCCCAGCAGGGTATGGCCCAGATAGACCGGGTTTTTCAGAA
>CALWXD010000014.1 GCA_944385425.1 uncultured Oscillospiraceae bacterium
AGATTGCCGGGGGGCAGCGGCCGGAATCCCCGAAGGAGGCTCTGCTGGAGTGCTATCTCGATGAGGAGCTCCGGAGCAGCCTGCCGGTGTCCTCCCAGCAGACGGTGACCTTCCGCCTCACCGGGGAGGAGGAGACCCCCTTCCGCTATCTCGCCTGCGTGCGGGCGCTGCCGGGAGCGTAAAAGAGTGATTGAGAGATGCACGGAGGGCACCCCGCCCAGCGGGGTGCCCTCCGGTTTTTTGTCCGCCGGGAAGAACAGACGGCCTTCTTGTCTTTTCGCAGGTTTCCTCTGGTATACTGTGGGTAATACGGAAGAAAATAGGAGGAAATGTCTGTGGAATCCGTAAAATTTGCGTCGAAAAAGATCCGATACATTCCAGTCAGCCACATCGCCCCAAACCCCTCCCAGCCCCGGCGCTACTTTGAGCCGGAGGCGCTGAAGGAGCTGGCGGAGTCCATCCGTGTCCACGGGATCCTCCAGCCCCTCACCGTCCAGCGGGGGGAGTACAGCTATGTGCTGGTGGCCGGGGAGCGGCGGCTGCGGGCCGCGGGACTGGCCGCACCGGCCTATGGAAACCGGTTTTTCGAAAGCGCCATGCGCCTTCATTTTTTCTTCCACTTTAGGAGAAAGGCGGAGCAGGTGATGACCAGCACCGACCCGGCATTGTGGACCAGGGCCCCCACCACCGGGTTTAGCGCGCCGCTGATGGCCAGGGCGATGGCGAGAAAGTTCAGCGCCATGGAGAAGGCCATGTTGCATTTGATGGTAGTCATCATCCGCCGGGACAGGGCGATGAGGTGGGGCAGCTCCTTCACCTCGTCGTCCACCAAGGCGATGTCCGCCGCGTCCACGGCGATGTCGCTGCCCACGCCCCCCATGGCGATGCCCACCTGGGCCCGCTTTAGGGCGGGGGCGTCGTTGACGCCGTCGCCGATCATGCACACCGGCTCCCCGGCGGCCTGGTACTGGTCGATGGCCTTCAGCTTGTCCTCCGGCAGGCAGTTGGCCCGCACCGAAGCGATCCTCAGCCGCCCGGCAATGGCCCGGGCGGCGTTTTCATGGTCGCCGGTGAGCAGCACCGGCTGTACCCCCAGACGATTGAGAGAACCGATCATGTCCGCGCTCTCTTCCCGCAGAGTGTCGGAGAGGACAAGATATCCGGCGAACACATTGTCCACAGCGAGGTAGATGACCGTACACCCATTTTGCAGCGCCGCCTCCGCCGCCGGCGGGGGCGCCATGGATACGCCGTGCTCCCCCAGCAGCTCCGGGTTGCCGGCCAGGACCTGCTTTCCCTCCACCCGGGCGCTCACCCCCCGGCCGGGGATCATGTGAAAATCATCCGCCGGGGCAAGTTTCGCCCCCAGCTCCCGTTTGCAGCAGCGGACAATGGCCTTGCCCAGGGGATGTTCGGAGAGCTGCTCCGCGGAGGCGGCCAGCCGGCAGAGCTGCTCTTTGCTGTAAGTATCGGTCATACCGGCAACGTCCGCCACCTCCGGCGTGCCGTAGGTTAGGGTGCCGGTCTTGTCAAAGGCGATGACCTTCACCTGTGCAAGCCGCTCCAGGGCGTCCCCCTCCCGCACCAGGAAGCCGTGCTTCGTGGCGTTGCCGATGGCCGCCATGATGGCGGTGGGGGTGGCCAGCACCAGGGCGCAGGGGCAGAACACTACCAGGATGGTCACCGCCCGGATGATCTCCCCGGTGACGAGCCAGGTGAGGGCCGCCGCGCTTAAGGCGATGACCACGATCCAGGTGGCCCAGCGGTCGGCCAGCCCCACGATCTTGGCCTTGCCCGCGTCGGCGGACCGCACCAGCCGGACAAGGCGCTGGATGGAGCTGTCCTCCCCCACCCTGGCGGCCCGCATCTCAAAGGCCCCGAACTGGTTCACCGTCCCGCTGGAGACTTCATCCCCCACGGTCTTGTCCACCGGCAGGGATTCCCCGGTCATCACCGCCTGGTTGATGGAGGTCTGGCCGGAGACGATGACGCCGTCCACCGGCACGCTCTCCCCGGGCAGCACCCGGAGCAGGTCGCCCACCCGCACCTGTTCGGCGGGGATGACGCGCTCCTGTCCGTCCCGCAGCACCCGGGCGGTCTGGGGCGTCAAATGCACCAGCTTCTCGATGCCCGCCCGGGCCCGGGCCACGGTCAGCTCCTCCAGCAGGCCGCCCAGCTGCATGATGAAGGCCACCTCGCCGGCGGCGAAGTCCTCCCCAATGGCCACCGAGGCGATGAGGGCCAGGGACACCAGCACGTCCGCCTTGATGTCAAAGGCGGTGACCAAGCCGATGACGGCCTCCAGGATGATGGGGACGCCGCACAGGACGATGGCCACCCACGCCATGTCGAAGGGGAAGGGCCGGATGCCCAGCAGGCTCAGCACCACGGCGATCCCGGAGATGACCAGCAGCGCGGCGTCCTTTTTGATGCCCCCCAGCTCCAGCAGATGCTCTAATTTTTCCATGAGTGATTTCATGACTCGCCTCTCCTTTTATACCGTATGGGGTATGGGTACATTATACCCGTATAGGTATACCGTGTCAAGAAAAAAGGCAGCCCGCCGGGCTGCCTTTTTGCCGCTTCAACTCATGTTGGAGAACCGCTCCACCGCCTTGGTAAAGCTCTCGATGGTCTTCTCTGCGTCCCCGTGCTGAATGCCGTCCAGGACACAGTGCTGGATATGGCCCTCCAGCACCACCTTGCCGCACCCGTGGAGGGCGGACTTGGCCGCGTTGATCTGGGCCAGGATGTCCTCACAGGGGATGTCCTCGTCGATCATCCGGTCGATGGCCTGCACCTGTCCGATAATCTTCTTCAGCCTGCGGTGCAGGTTGTCCGCGTCCATACACTGTCTCATTGTCATTCCCTCCCTCACCATTCGGGGTAAGTAAATTATATTCTGAGAATCCCCCTTTGTCAATTGGGGCAGAGACCCATATTGGCAAGCTGCCGGCGGGAAATTTCAACAAGCGGTCTTAGCATTTGGATACATTGGGGAGGCCGCAGCACGGCGGCAGAGGCGGGAATCCTCCACAGTACATGGAGGTGTTCCACTATTCCGTCCTAAAGTGTGCTATTTCTTTATAAATCATCTGTTTTTCTAAACTTTATTTTCTGGTTTATCCCGCTCTTTCCCGCATGGTATTGGCACGGTAAGGGAAACATAAGGGAAACCTTTTGAGGCCGCACAGCGGGGATCAGCCATTTAGAAAACAATACCTTTCCAGTCATTGGGCTTGACGCAGCAGTTTCTTCCTTGACAATGGATATGTATGGCGCTATAATTCTATCGGCGTTAGTTATCGCTAACCATTGGCGCTATGCCATTCTGCTGAAACGCAAAAACGCTAAAGGAGGACGTGTTATGCTGGAACAGCTGGATCAGATGGATCTGCAGGAGAGCACGGTTCGGGTGGATCTCCTGCACCTGGACCCCACCGACCCGGACGGGGGCTGCTGCTGCGGGGGACATAGCGGCGGACCCCGCTGCGGGCGGCATGAGCACGGGCCGGAGCGGCCGGAAGCCTAATCGATGGAAACACCTGTGATCTATGGCCTGCTCCTCCCCTTTGCCGGCACCTCCCTGGGCGCCGCCTGTGTTTTCTTTTTGAAGAAGGGCCTGGGGGACCGGGTGCAGCGGGGGCTCACCGGCTTTGCCTCCGGTGTCATGGTGGCGGCCTCCATCTGGAGCCTGCTGATCCCCGCCATGGAGCAGTCCGCCGGGGTGGGGGCCTGGGCCTTTCTGCCGGCGGTCATCGGCTTCTGGGCCGGCGTCCTCTTCCTGTTGGGGCTGGACCACTTGATCCCCCACCTCCACCAGAGGAGCCGGCAGGCGGAGGGCCCCCGCACCCGGCTGGGGCGCTCCGCCATGATGGTGCTGGCCGTCACCCTCCACAACATCCCCGAGGGGATGGCGGTGGGGGTGGTCTACGCAGGCTTTCTGGCGGGAGAGGGACAGATCACCATGACGGCCGCCCTGGCCCTGTCCCTGGGCATCGCCATCCAGAACTTCCCCGAGGGGGCCATCATCTCCCTGCCCCTGCGCTCGGAGGGGGTGGGCAAGGCACGGGCCTTTGCGGGGGGCGTGCTCTCCGGCGCGGTGGAGCCCCTGGGGGCGCTGCTGACCATCCTGGCCGCCGGGCTGGTGGTCCCGGCCCTGCCGTACCTCTTGAGCTTCGCCGCCGGGGCTATGCTCTATGTGGTGGTGGAGGAGCTGATCCCGGAGATGTCCCAGGGGGCGCACTCCAATGTGGGGACGCTGACCTTCGCCCTGGGCTTCACTTTGATGATGACCCTGGACGTGGCGCTGGGCTGAGCGGGACAGCCAGAAAGTGCTCATTTTTTATATTCATAAGTTAGTCTTATTTAACTTCTGAGCAGTTAGGAGGAACAGACAATGTGGAAGTACACAGTCCAGGTCAGCGGCATGATGTGCGGTATGTGCGAGAGCCATGTGAACGACGCGGTGCGGAAGGCATTCCCGGTGAAGAAGGTCACCTCGTCCCGGAGCAGGAACGAGACCACGGTGATTGCGGAGACGGAGCTGGACGAGGCCGCCCTGGGCGCGGCCATCTCCGCCACCGGCTATGACGTGGGGGAGATTCGGAAGGAGCCCTGGGAGAAGAAGGGGCTGTTCGGCCGGTAAGGAGCCGGGATACAGACAGAATGGAAAGGGGGCAGAATTTTGCTGGCGGAATTTCTGGCAGCGCAAGGGAGCTGGACGCAGATAATGCCCGGCGCCCGGGCCTGCCTGTTCTCCCTGCGCGAGGGGCCGCTTTCCTTGCCTCTCCGGCTGGAGCCCCTCCACTTCGAGACCCTGTTCTGCCTGGCCGGGTCAATGGCTCTGACCCGGCGGGACGGCTCGACCCTGACGGCAGGCCCCCGGCAGGTGCTGCTCCTCACCGACCTCTCCGGCGTAGTCGGAGCCAGCGTGGACGCCCCTCTGGAGGGCGTCCTGGTGGCGGTGGACGCCCGGAACGCCCGGGAGAGCTTAAACACCATCTGTACCCTGCTGGGCGGTTTGACCCTGGACACCGGGCAGGTGCGGCGGTGGATGGCCGGCCGGGGCGGCTGTGCTGTGGAGGGCCCCACGGACTGGAGCCGGGCGGCCTTTGCCCACCTGGACCGCCTGCCTTCCGGCGAACAGGCCCGCTGGTGCGTGTGGAAGTCGGTGGAGCTGCTCTACCTGCTCTCCGCCCCGGAGAAGGCGGGGACAGATACGGCCCCGGCGCTGGAGCGGGAGGTCGCCCGGGCGCTGGCGGAGACCCGCCGGTATATGGAGGAACACCTGGACGAGCCCATGACGATCCCGGCCCTAAGCCGCCGGGCCTGCCTCTCCGCCACCGCGTTCAAGACGGGTTTCCGCCGCCTGTACGGCCTGCCGGTCCACACCTGGCTGCGGCAGCGGCGGATGGAGCGGGCGGCGGAGCTGCTGCGGAGCTCCTCCCTCAGCGTGCTGGGGGTGGCCCAGTCAGTGGGATACGGTAGCGCCAGCCAGTTCACCGCCGCCTTCCGGCGGCA
>CALWXD010000015.1 GCA_944385425.1 uncultured Oscillospiraceae bacterium
CGCTTCTTCATCCAGGCGATGTGCTTGTCGCTGGCCTCCTTCTGGCTGTTCTTGCCGGCGGCGGTGGCCAGCTCCGCGCCGTATCCCCCCTCCACCACGGCGGCGACGATCTTGTCCGGGGAGGTGGCGGCCTCGTCGTAGTCTACGGTCATGCTGCCGTTGAGGAGGTTGACGCTGCAGGCGCTGACCCCCTCCACATGGCTGACGGACTTCTCCACATGGGCCGAGCAGGCGGAGCACGTCATACCGGTGACGATGAATTTGTCGTGTTTCATGGAAGTTACCTCTTTTTCAAGGAAGTTGCAAAGAAACGAACGCCGCAAGTGCGGTGTACAAACGTTTCCCGGAGGGAAACCTTGCCGCAGGGCGGATTTACAGCGCAGCCGTTAGCGGCTCCGCCGCTTTACGGATGCGGCGCACCCCTTGCGGGTGTTCCGCCCGAGGAAGTTCAATCGTGGGGTCCCCGCAAAATCGTAGATTTTGTGGGGCCATGCCGGTGACGATGAATTTGTCGTGTTTCATGGAAATTACCTCTTTTCCGGGGAAGTTGCAGGGAAGCCCCGCCGCAGGCGCGGCGGACGGTGCGTCATGGGCAAAACCCTTATTTCATCAGTTTCTGCAGCACGCACACCAGCTCGTCCACCACCTCGTCGTCGCCCCGGCGGATGTTCTCCGCCACGCAGGTCTTGATGTGGGTGGCCAGCAGCTCCTTGCTGAAACTGTTCAACGCGGCGGTGGCGGCGGACACCTGGATCAAGATGTCCGGGCAGTAGGCGTCCTGGGCCAGCATCTCCTTCAGCCCCCGGATCTGCCCCTCAATGCGGCTGAGGCGGTTGGTGAGCTGCCTCTGCTCCTCCGGCGTGCGGTGCTTTGTCTTGTGCCCGGCGCAGCAGGGCTCCATACAGGTCACCTCCTCTGTTTTTCCAAAAGCCTCCTGCGAAAGCGGGGGGAAGGTCCGCCGCGGCGCGGCCCTGTCCCCTGCGGGAGGCTGCTGACCGCAGTATATACCCCTTGGGGGTATTTGTCAAGGGGGATTTTGCCCCCGCGTCCAGGGACGCGGGGGCAGGCGGAGTCAGCGCTTTTCCCCGGGCCGGAAGATCAGGGCCGCCAGCAGGCCGAAGAGCACCGCCGCGCCGATGCCGGCGGCAGCGGCGGTGAAGGCGCCGGTGAAGGCCCCCAGCCAGCCGCTCTCGCCCACGGCCCGCGCCACGCCCTTAGCCAGGTTCGCCCCAAACCCCGTCAGCGGCACGGCCGCGCCCGCACCGCCCCAGTCCGCAATGGGTCCGTAGACACCGGCGGCCTGCAAGATCACGCCGGCCACCACATAGCCGGAGAGGATCCTTGCCGGGGTCAGCCGGGTCTTGTCGATGAGAATCTGGCCGATGGCACACAAAATTCCCCCGCAGAGGAAGGCTCTGAGATACTCCATTCACAAAATCCGTCCTTTCGCTCATCCGTTTTCCACCAGCACCGCGTGGCAGATGCCGGGGATGCTCTCCCCCTGCAGGGAGGAGGTGGGGGAGAGCAGCGCCCCGGTGGGGGCGAAGAGCAGGCGGCGGATGCGCCCCCGCTCCATCTGCTCCAGGAGGTAGCCGTTGAAGACGGCGGCGCTGCAGCCGCAGCCGCTGGCGCCGCAGTGCATGTCCTGCCCCTTGCGGTCAAAGAGCAGCAGGCCGCAGTCCACATAGCGCTCCCCCAGCCGCACGCCGCTCTGGGCGAAGAGGTCCACCAGGATCTCCCGGCCCAGGTGCCCCAGGTCCCCGGTGGCGATGCAGTCGTAGTCCTCCGGGCCCGTCCCCGTGTCCTTGAAGAAGGCGGACAGGGTGTCGAAGGCGGCGGGGGCCATGGCCGCCCCCATATTGTTGGCGTCGGTGATCCCCCAGTCCACGATTTTCCCGCAGGCGGCGTGGGTGATCCGGGGGCCCCGGCCAGCCCGGGAGAGGATGGTGCAGCCGGCGGCGGTGGCGGTCCACTGGGCGGTGGGGGGGCGCTGGGAGCCGTAGGGCACCGGCATGCGGTACTGCCGCTCGGCGGTACAGAAGTGGGAGGAGGTCATGGCGGCGGCGGTGGCGGCAAAGCCGCCGTCCAGCGCCAGCGCCGCCAGGACCAGCCCCTCCCCCATGGTGGAGCAGGCGCCGTACAGCCCGAAGAAGGGGACAGGGACGTCCCGCAGGCTGAAGGCCGAGCCGATGCACTGGTTGAGAAGGTCCCCGGCGAAGATGCAGTCCAGATCCTCCGGCCCGAGGCCCGCCTTCTCCAGCGCCCGGGCCAGCACCCGTTTCTGCATGGCGGACTCCGCCTTCTCCCAGGTTTTTTCCCCGAAAAAGCTGTCCCGGCTCAGCTCGTCAAAGCAGTCCCCCAGCGGGCCCGCCCCCTCGTGGCGCCCGCCGATATTGGCGTGGGCGATGATGTGGGGCGGGTGGTCCAGCCGCACCGTGC
This sequence comes from uncultured Oscillospiraceae bacterium, assembly GCA_944385425.1. GTDB lineage: Bacteria > Bacillota > Clostridia > Oscillospirales > Oscillospiraceae > CAJFPI01. The sequence goes on from CALWXD010000015.1 coordinate 2,440, forward strand.
GGCTGCCGATCTTCTGGCTGATAGCGCATCCCCTCTCTCCCGGTTTTCTGGGCCTAGTTTGCCCCAAGCGGGGCGGGCTATGCGGCTTTTTGGCAAAATTGCCGGAGGAGAGAGGAGCCGGCAGGCGGCCCTTTGGCCGCCTGCCGGCAAAACGGATCGGCAGCGCGCCTGTTTCCGCCCAGGCAGGCGCAGCGCACAGGGAAAACGGGGGCGCGGGGCTGGGCCGGCAGCAGGCGGGACCCTCCTCCCCCGGCGGGCGCAGCGGCAGGCCGCCCCGCCGGAAAAAGGACTGGAAAACCGGGGGCGGATGGCGTATAATAAGAGAACTTGAGAAAGCAGAGCGGGAGAACGGGAGGCGGTTATCATGGAGGAGAGGCGGACCATCGGCTACATCTGTCCCCAGTGCGGCCAGGCGGTGGCGGAGGAGCGGACGGCCTTCGCCCTGTCGGCGGGGCCCCAGGCGGTGCGCTGCCCCTGCGGGAAATCGGCGCTGACGATGGAGACCGACGGGCTGCAGTTTCGCGTGGAGGTGCCCTGCGGTATCTGCGGCGGGAGCCACAGGGCGCAGGTGTCCGCCGACGCCATGCTCCGCGGCAAGGGGATCGCCCTCAGCTGCCCCAAGACGCGGCAGCTGTGCTGCTACATCGGGGAGGAGGGGCGGGTCCGTGCCGCGCTGAAGGAGCTGGAGATCACCGCCGGCAAGTGGAAGGATCCGGAGGCGTCCCACTTTGCCGACTCCCTCATCATGTATGAGGTCCTCTCGGAGCTGAAGGAGAGCGCCGCCCGGGACGGCATCTCCTGCGCCTGCGGCAGCCGCGCCTACGCCATAGAGGTGCGGCCCGGGGCGGTGGACCTGGTGTGCAGGGACTGCGGGGCCAAGCTGCGCCTGCCCGCCGCCACCGACGAGGACCTGGACAGCCTGTGCTGCCAGTACCGGCTGCGGATCCCGGGGAGGGGCGGGAGATGACGGCGGCGGCCTTCCTAATGTTCCTGGCCGGGCTTGCCGCCTGCCTGGCGCTGGGGTGGAACGTGGCCTGGGCCCTCACCGGCGGGCTGTGCCTCTTCTCCCTCCTGGGCCTTTTTCGGGGCTATTCCCCCCGGGCACTGTGGGCCATGGCCTGGAGCAGGGGGAAAAAATCCATGGTGGTGGTGCGGATCCTCCTTCTGATCGGCGCCATCACAGGGCTGTGGCGGGCCGGCGGCACCATCGCCCTGTGCATCCTCTACGGCATCCGCCTCATCCGCCCCAACCTCTTTTTGCTGGTGGCCTTCCTGCTGACCGCCGCGCTGTCCTACGCCCTGGGCACCTCCTTCGGCGTGGCCAGCACCGCCGGGGTGGTGATGATGGCCCTGGCCCGGTTCGGGGGCGTCGATGAGGTCCTGGCGGCGGGGGCGGTGCTCTCCGGCGTCTATGTGGGGGACCGGTGCAGCCCCGCCTCCAGCAGCGCGTCCCTGGTGGCGGCGGTGACGGAGACGGACCTCTACCGGAATGTCCGCGCCATGCTGAAAACCGGCCTAATGCCGCTGGTGCTGACGGCGGCGTTTTTCGCCGTGCTGGCGGTGCGAAACCCCATCGCCGCGGTGGACGAGGGGGTGCTCTCCGCCCTGGAGGGGTCCTTCACCCTCACCTGGCCGGCCCTTCTGCCGGCGGTGATCATCGTGGCGCTGCCCCTTTTCCATGTGCCCATCCACTGGGTCATGGCCCTCAGCATCGCCGCCGGGGCCCTGCTGGCGGTGTTCCTCCAGGGGATGGGGCCCCTGGAGACGCTGGGCGCGGCGGTGCTGGGCTATGCCCCCGCCTCCCCGGCCTTGGCGGCGGTGCTCTCCGGCGGCGGGGTGGCCAGCATGGCCGCCACCTGCGCGGTGGTGTTTCTCACCAGCCTCTATACCGGGATCCTGGAGGGCATCGGCGTCCTGGAGCCCATGGAGGAGAAGGCCCTGGCCGCCGCGGGGCGGCTGGGCCGGCTGCCGGCCACGCTGGGAACAGCCCTCCTGTGCGTGATGGTCTTTTGCAACCAGGTGGTGGGGGTGATGCTCTCCCAGCAGCTCCTCCGGAGGGCCTATGACAGCCGGGAGGAGCAGGCCATAGACATTGAAAATACCGCCATCACCCTGGCGGGGCTGGTCCCCTGGAGCATCGCCAGCACCGTCCCCCTGACCATGCTGGGCGTGGGGCCGGAGGCGCTGCCCTACAGCGTGTTCCTCTGGCTGGTGCCCCTTTGCTATCTCCCCACAAAGCGGCTGTTTTTCCCCGCGGCGCGGCCGTCATTTCCTCATGAGAGAAAGGAGAATTCCCCTTGATTCAGTTTTTAGCCAGGCGTCTGATCCCGGACTGGAGGGAGGTGGAGCGGCCGGCGGTGCGGCAGGCCTACGGCATGCTCTGCGGCGTGGTGGGCATTGTGCTGAATATCCTGCTGTGCGCAGGGAAGCTTCTGGCCGGCGCCATCACCGGCTCCATCGCCATCACCGCCGACGCCTTCAACAACCTCTCCGACGCGGGCAGCTCCGTGATCTCCCTGCTGGGGTTCCGACTGGCCGGCCAGAAACCGGACAGCGAGCACCCCTTCGGCCACGGGCGGATCGAGTACATATCGGGCCTTGTGGTGTCCATGCTGATCCTCCTCATGGGGGCGGAGCTGCTGAAAAGCAGCGTGGAGGAGATCGCAAGCCCTGGCCAGGTGGTGTTCAGCCCCCTGTCGCTGGGGATCCTGGCGGCGTCCATCTGCGTCAAGCTGTACATGAGCTTTTATAACCGCTCCATCGGCAGGCGGATCTCCTCCGCCGCCATGGCCGCCACCGCCGCCGACAGCATCAGCGACGTCTGCGCCACCACGGCGGTGCTGCTCTCCGCCCTGGTGGGCCACTTCACCTCCCTGCAGATCGACGGGTGGTGCGGCCTTCTGGTGGCCCTCTTTATCCTCTATGCCGGCATCCGCTCCGCTATGGACACGGTGAACCCCCTCCTGGGGCAGCCGCCCTCCCCGGAGTTTGTCAAGGAGGTAGAGGACCGGGTCCTCTCCCACCCGGAGATCACCGGCGTCCACGACCTCATCGTCCACGACTACGGCCCCGGCCGGCGGATGATCACCCTCCACGCGGAGGTCCCCGCCAGCGGGGACATGCTGGCCCTCCACGACGTGGTGGACACGGTGGAGACGGAGCTGGCGGAGGAGCTCCACTGCCTGGCCACCATCCACATGGACCCGGTGTCCAACGACGAGGAGACCGTGGCCCTGCGCCGGGAGGTGGAGCGGCTGGCGCGGCAGGTGGACCCGGGGATCACCATCCACGACTTCCGCATGGTCCAGGGACCCACCCACACCAACCTCATCTTCGACGCCCTGGTCCCCCGCAACCTGCCCATCACCGACCGTGAGGCGGGGCGGCGGATCAAGGAGCTGGTGCGGGGGATGGAGGGGAACTACTTCGCCGTGGTGCGGGTGGAGAAGGGGTTCCTGTAAGGCGGGCGGCTGAGCGGAGAGGCGGCGGGACCCGCCTCCTCCCGGAGCGCGGGACCCGCCGTCCTTCCTTGTTTTTTTCATAAGGCGTGCCGTCTCAAGCGGCACGGGGCCGAATAGGGGGCACCGCCCCGGCGGCCGGGCGGGCTACTCCCACGTCTCCCAGACCTCTGGCCGGTAGCCCACCGTGGCCTCCCGGCCGTTGCGGACCACGGGGGTGTTGAACAGCTGGGGGTTTTCAAACAGCTTTTCCTCCGCCGCGTCGGGGGTGATATAGGCCATGTACAGCTCTTGATAGGCCTTGCACTTGGTGTTCACCAGCTCCTCGTAGGAGAGCTTTTGGCGGATGGAGCGGTACTCCCCCGGGGAGAACCCCTTTTTGAAAAGGTCGATGTACTGGTACTTGATGCGGCGCTCCTTGAACCACCGCTCGGCCTTCTTGGTGTCAAAGGACTTGGAAGAGCCGAAAATTTGAATGTTCATAGATGAAGATCCCCCAATCCGCCGCCCTGGGCGGCAAAAGTCCGTGAAAAAACGGTTTTCTCAGCTGGGGAGCCCCGGCCCGCCGCGGCGGGCCGCCTCCCCAAGGCGATCATCCAATTGCAGGAGGTGCGGTATGACAGAGCTGGAGCGGCTGCGGCAGTGGATTGCCGGCAGCGACAACATCGTGTTTTTCGGCGGGGCCGGGGTCAGCACGGAGTCGGGGATCCCCGATTTCCGCAGCACCGACGGGCTGTACCACCAGCAGTACGCCTATCCCCCCGAGACCATTTTAAGCCATAGCTTTTACAAAAGCAACCCCCAGGAGTTCTGGCGGTTTTACCGGGACAAGATGCTGTATCTGGACGCCCAGCCCAACGCGGCCCACCGGAAGCTGGCCCAGTGGGAGGCGGAGGGGAAGCTGCGGGCGGTGATTACCCAGAACATCGACGGGCTCCACCAGCGGGCGGGGAGCAAGAATGTGCTGGAGCTCCACGGCAGCGTCCTAAGGAACTACTGCCAGCGGTGCGGGAAATTTTACGGTGTGGAGCGGATCGCGGAGAGCCAGGGCATCCCCCGCTGTGACTGCGGCGGGGCCATCAAGCCCGACGTGGTGCTCTACGAGGAGGGGCTGGACCAGGACGTGCTGGAGCGGGCGGTGTCGGCCATCCGCCACGCCGACGTGCTGATCATCGGCGGCACGTCCCTGGTGGTCTACCCGGCGGCGGGCTTGATCCGCTACTACCGGGGGGACAAGCTGGCGGTGATCAACAAGACGGCCCTGGAGCAGGCGGGGGCGGACCTCACCATCCAGGGTCCCATCGGCCAGGTGATGGAGCGGCTGTAGCGCCCCTTCTTGTAGCGCCCCTTCTGGTGAGGGGCGGCGGCGCCCAGCCTGCCGGGCATTCAAATTTTGCGGAAAAGAACGGAAATTAGTGGTTGACAAATGGCGGAGGAGCCGCTATAATAAATCTGCTGTTCATCCGAGGAACAAAGAGATGCGAGTGTGCTGGAACTGGTAGACAGGCACGTTTGAGGGGCGTGTGACAACAGTCGTACGGGTTCAAGTCCCGTCACTCGCACCACCTTTTTTCTGATGGGTGGCGGCAGATTCGCGCGAGTGGTGGAATTGGCAGACTCGCTAGATTCAGGTTCTAGTGTCCAATACGGACGTGCGGGTTCAAGTCCCGCCTCGCGCACCAAACCCATATAATCCGAACTTGTTTCCGATAGGAGATGGGTTCGGATTATTTGTTTTCTTTGACCGATATGAAAGCACTTACTTCCACAACGGGGTGAAGCGCAAGCCCACTTCTAAGCCAAGGGGCCTGCGGAAGAAAAAGAAGGCTTAATCATAACCACCGCCGTCGGCGTGTTTTTCAAATATACAGTAAAAGCCGTCAACGGTATACCGTTGACGGCTTTTACGACATCAGCACTACACCCTTACGGCAAAGCCGCCTTTGAAAAAGTAGGTGTTCGTGTAATATCCGTTTGGTGGAACAAGGAGCTGGGCAGATGAACGCCCTGCTGCAATCCCGCGTCGATTTCCTGGAGGGTAATGGTGCGGTTATCGCCGGAGTAATTGAAGGTCAATACCACCTTGTCATCATAGACGAACACCGCATTCACAAATGTCTTTATGAGTTGTTTCCTGCAGGTTTCATCTGTGTAATCCATATCCGCAAATCTGTGCAGAAAGTAAAGGATATGCTCTTTCTTTAGTTCCAGGTCCTCACGCAGTTTAGATGCCGCCAGCGCCTCCTGTAATTCCTTCTTCTGTTCATCCAGTTCCCCCATCCGCTGTTTGGTGGCCTCGTTAAAGATCCCGGCCTCCAGTGCACGCACCAGGTTGGCCGTTGACTTCTCTACCTCGTTTAATGCGGCGCGCAGCGCCTCGGTATAAGAGCTCTCGGTATTTTGTTCCAGATAGTACTGATAGGTCTGCTCCGCGATAAAATCCAACAGCACGTCATTTTGGATCAGAGCAAAGACATGCTCCAGAACGAGGTTTTCGATCCATGCACGGCGGACGGGCTTTTTATCGCAGCACTTCTTCCTCTGCCGAGTACAGTAATAGTAGTGATGCTGGGCTCCTGTTTTGCTGGTTCCGCTGACGCCCACCATCATGGCGCCGCACTTGCCGCAGAACAGTTTCTCTGTCAGCAGATATTCCGCTTGGGCATTTTTATGGGCTGCCGCTTTCTGGTTGTACCGCAGCATTTCCTGGACTTTGTAGAACACTTCCGGCTCAATGATCGGTGGGATGGCGTTTTCGATGCGGATCTCGTCCTTATAGGTGTAGACGCCGATATACTTTTCATTTTTCAGCATCGTGCGCAGGCTGTTGTTGGTGAATGGCCGGCCTCGCAGGGTACGCAGGCCCTTTTCATTCAAGATGCGGATGATCTGTGCTATCGTCTGCCCTCTGGCGTAGAGGTCGAATACCAGTTTCACCGTAGGCGCCGTTTCTGGGTCTATGATAAATTTCTTGTCCGGCCCGGTCTTGTATCCCAATGGCCGGTTGCCACCAGTACTCTGGGCTTTCGCGGCGCTGGCCCGCTGGCCCCGGCGGATATTCTGGGAAAGCTGCTCCGAGTAATAGGCGGCCATTCCCCTCGATGACCGCCTCCAAAATGATGCCCTCCGGAGTATCGGGAATGCTCTCCGCCGTATAGAGTACCTTGACGCCGTTCTTTTTGCATCGATATTTGTTGAAGGCGATTTCTTCCCGGTTGCGCCCAAAATGGTACCGAGCCGGAGGGACCCGCTGTTCACCGAGGACGGGATCCGCGCCGCCATCGAGGGGAACCTGGACGAAATCGCCGCCGGCAGCCGCCCGGCCATCCTCTACCGGCCCCGGTATGAGCCGTACCGCAGGCGCCATTCCCAGAAGTACACTGGATTCATGGCGCTGTATGTCCACTACCTCTATCTGCCGGGCAAGGCCGGGCAGCGGCAGTATCCGCCGAAGATGACGCCCCATCTTAGGAGGGAGATCATGAAGTTTGAGCAGTACAAAGAGCAGTTCGCCTTCCTGCGGGCGCATGGCGTCTCCACGGCAGAGGGCCTGCAGACTGTCCGCGCCCGCGCAGAGGAAACGCTGGCCAGCCTTATCAAGCAGCGCACCATCCTCAATGTGCGGAAGAAGAAACGGCGGGCGCTCTACGACGCTCTCTCCGACGCGGAGGCCCTTGCCCCGGCAAGAGATTGCTATGAGTCCGGTGTCCCCGGTATGGAGGAAC
>CALWXD010000016.1 GCA_944385425.1 uncultured Oscillospiraceae bacterium
ACACGCAGGGCAGCAGCTCGCCGGCGATCTTGTACATGTTGGGGATCATCAGCAGCAGGCCCTGAGAAGCGGTGTAGGTGGTGGTCAGGGCGCCGGCGGCCAGGGAGCCGTGGACGGTACCGGCAGCGCCGGCCTCAGACTGCATCTCGATGACCTTGACCGTGTCGCCGAAGATGTTCTTGCGGCCGGCCGCGGCCCACTGGTCCACGTTGTCGGCCATGGGGCTGGACGGAGTGATGGGGTAGATGCCCGCCACCTCGGTGAACGCATAGGATACGTGCGCCGCAGCGGTATTGCCGTCCATGGTTTTGAGTTTTCTCGCCATTTTGAACAATTCCTCCTTATGTGAACTTGCGTGAATGGCTTCTAAATGATTCAGCGCAGATATTTTACCACCTTCCAGCCGGTTTGTAAATTGCATCTTGCCCAAAAGGGGGGATTTTTCCCGCTTTTTTTTGGCGGCTGGGGAAAAATCCGCGCCGGAGCGGACCGAGTGCGGCGGGATGGGCGTCTGAAAATTTTTGTCAGGGAATTTTTTGAAATCAGCCTCTGCTAATAAATTTGAGAAGGCTCGCCCAAGTCTGTTTCGCGGCCCGTTCGCTCCATGTCCGCCGGGGCGCAAAAAGTCAATACTATGCTGCCCGCATATGGTTTTTTGTTTTCAGGTGTGCCATACTGAAAAAAACGGAAAGAAGGAGGAACCCCCATATGAAAAAGCGCGCTCTTTCCCTGCTGCTGGCCTGCGCTCTGGCGCTGTCCCTCATGCCCGCCGCCTCGGCGGCGGGGTCGTACACCGTCCAGGTCGGCCCCTATCTCTTTACCCTGAGGAGCGACGGCACGGCCACCCTGACCCGCTATGACGAGTCCCTGGCCGACTCCACCTACGCGGACATCCCCGCCTCCGTTACCGACGGGAACGGGCAGGAATACCCTGTGACATTTATCTCTCCAAAGGCATTTGAGGACGCTCCCATCACCGGCGTGACCATCCCGGACAGTGTAACCTCGCTCGGCGAATCCTCTTTTGCTTATTGCAACTCTCTATCCGACGTCAAACTGAGTGAAAACCTTATCTACATCAACGAACTTGCCTTCGCAAGCTGTGACGCCCTGAGAGAGATCACCATCCCCGCCAGCGTGAAGGTGATGGATAATCCCTTTCGATCGTGCAGCGCGCTGGATACCGTATATATGGAGGGTATGGTAGCCCCTGAGTACTATTTCAATCCCTACGCCGCCTACCGCGAGGGCAGCGGTGAGGTCGTTTTTGTCATCCCCAAAGGGGCTACCGGCTATGAAGACTGGTCCTCACGGAACTTCGTCCACTCCGTCATCTATGAGGGAGAATCCATCCCCGGATACAACATCTCTCTGAGTCCCTCCACTGTGGACTTCGGCACCACTCTCAAAGGAAATCAACCGGGTCCCACGGTCATCACCGTCACCAACACCGGCGAAAAGAATGTCATCTTTGATCTGCCTACCGACCGTTCGGACTGGATATTTAACTGGGAACCAGATTATTCGGCATCCACTAAGGCTATAGACATCGGATGCTTAGCGCCTGGAGAGAGCTGCCCTTTCATTGTGGAACCCAGGTCCGGACGCGACTATGGAACACACAGCGAGACCGTCACCGTCACCACCCAGGAGGGAGCCAGCGCCGATCTGCATCTGTCCTATACCGTGCAGGCTCCGGATTTCCGGGTGACTGTGAGCACGGAGGCCATAGACTTCGGCGCGGTGGAGGTGGGATACGCCCAGCCCGCTCCCCGCAGCATCTCCTTCACCAACGAGGACGATTATGAAATCCGCCTGAGCGGGACGTCCGAATTAAGGGTTGAGTGGAGCAAGAGCGGGTTTGTCTATTCGCACGAGCGCATGAGCGCACGCATCGCGCCCCACGAGACCGTCACCTATACCGTGCAGCCCCAGGCCGGCCTGAAGCCCGGTATCTATATCCAACATGTACGGGGCAACTTCACCAGTTCCCATATTGGCGGGGATACGTTCCAGTCTTTCGATATCCCGGTGACCTTCATCGTGGCGGCGGAAGGGGACCTGCCCTCCTCCTGGGCCGCGGGACAGCTCAGCCAGGCCGCCGTCGCCGGCATTGTGCCCGACAGCTTCGAGAGCCGGTACACTCAGGCCGCCACCCGGGCCGAGTTCTGCGCCCTGGCGGTGAGGCTCTACGAGAAGGTGACCGGCGAGACCATCACCCAGCGGGCCACATTCTCCGACACCACCGACTTCAACGTCCAGAAAATGGCCGGTCTGGGGGTAGTCAACGGCGTGGGCGGCGGAAAATTCGACCCCGGCGGCACCCTGACCCGGGAGCAGGCGGCCACCATCCTGGCCCGCCTGGCGGAGGCCATGGGCCATCCCCTGCCCCAGGCGGCCCCCGCCTTCTCGGACAGCGCAGCCATCGCCTCCTGGGCTGCCGCCGGGGTGGGACAGGTCCAGGCCGCCGGGATTATGGAGGGGAACGGCAGCGCCTTCATCCCTCAGAGCGCCTACACCAGGGAGCAGTGCATCCTCACCGTCCTGCGGCTGTATCAGCTGACCCAGAGCTGAGTTCCCAAGAGAGGTTTTTTCTTGGCAGCCGCCCTTTCTCCGTGGTATACTGATGCCGTATGGAGAAAGGGCGGCGATTTTTATGCTCTGTGAGGTGCGCTCTCTGGGCCTGACCGGCGTGGCCGGGTATGAGGTGCGGGCCGAATGCGACCTGTCCGGCGGCCTGCCCGCCTTTGATATTGTGGGCCTGCCCGACGCGGCGGTGAAAGAGGCCAGAGAACGGGTCCGCGCGGCGGTGAAGAACTGCGGCTTCACCTTCCCTGTGTCCCGCATCACGGTAAATCTGGCCCCCGCTGCCCAGCGGAAGGCGGGCACCCTGTACGACCTGCCCATTCTGGTGGGTATTCTGGCCGCGGGCGGGCAGCTCAGGTGCGACCTGTCCCGCTCGGCCTTTGTGGGAGAGCTGTCCCTGTCCGGGGAGGTACGGCCGGTGACGGGCATGCTGCCCATGGCCCTGGCCGCCGTCCGGGCGGGGGTGGAGGCTCTCTACGTCCCCGCCGGGAGCGCCGCCGAGGCCACCCTGGCCGGGGGTGATCTGACGGTCTACCCGGTGGAGAGCGTCACCGCCCTCATTGGCCACCTGACGGGGGAGGCGCCCCTCTCCCCCGCGCCCCCCTGGACGCCGGGGGATAACCTGGCCGCCGGGCCGGACTTTGCCGAGGTGAAGGGCCAGGAGCACGT
>CALWXD010000017.1 GCA_944385425.1 uncultured Oscillospiraceae bacterium
TCCGCCACCAGCGCTGCGGGGACGGCGTACCTGGTTTTCCGGATGCCGGCGCTGCCAAAATAGACGGCGATGGTATAGAAGGTGGTCTCCGTGCTGCCCAGCATCACCGCCGCCACCCGGCCGATGTAGGAGTCCGGGCCGTACTGTGCCATCAGGTCGCTGCCCACCGCCAGGGCGCCGCTGCCGCTCATGGGGCGGATGAAGAGGAGGCCCGCGGTCTCCGGCGGGATGCCCACCGCCTCCAGCGCCGGCGCCAGAAGGCCGCCCAAAAGCTCCATCGCCCCGGAGGCCCGGAACATGTACACCGCCGTCAAAAGCCCCACCAGGGCCGGGAGGATCCCCACCAGGACGCTGAGGCCCTCCCGGGCGCCGTCGGTGAGGATGTCATAGACGTTCAGCTTTTTCCCCAGCCCCACCACGGCGGTGACAGAGAGGAGGGCCGGCACCAGCACCGCGGAGAGATCCATCGCGCCGCCCCCTCTCAGCGGATCAAGCGGCTGAGCAGCTTAGCGGAGACGATCCCCGCCAGCACCGACAGGGCGGAGGCCAGCCACACCGCCGGCAGGATCTCAAAGGGCGCCGCTGAGCCGTAGGCGGAGCGGACGCCGGCCACCGTGGTGGGCAGCAGCTGGATGGAGGCGGTGTTCAGCACCACCAGCATGCACAGCTCGTTGGTGGCGATGCCGCCGCTGCCCCTGGCCATCCGCCGGGCCGCCTGGATGCCCAGGGGCGTGGCCGCGTTGCCAAGGCCCAGAAGGTTGCAGGAGATATTGGCGGACACGGCGGCCATGGTCTCCTTGTCCCGGCAGGCCTCCGGCATCAGCCGGCAGAGGACGGGGCGGAACAGCCGGGCCAGCGCGTCGGTACAGCCGCAGCGGTTAATCACCGCCATCACCCCGGACCACAGGCACAGGATCCCCCCCATGGACAGGCACAGCTCCAGCGCCGCCCCCGCCCCCTCCATGGCGGCGTTCCCCACTTCGTTGATGGTTCCGTTCATCAAGCCAAACACCACCGATACAACCACCATCCCTGTCCACACCCATGTCATTGCCACTTCGATCACCTCGGTACGGTATATGAGGCGGCTGTCCCATTTATGATGGAGAAGGGGCGGGAGGTCTCCGGAGGGCGAAATATCCAAAATATGGAAAAAATACCAATAAATGTAAAAATAGATCGTAAAATCGCGGTTAAAATCGAAAAATGTTGACAATAACCTGCAAACATGCTATGGTAAACATACCGGGGACGTTGGGAAGGGGCCTTATCCATCCGAATGCAGCACAAAACGAGGAACAGGGAGTAATGACATGTTAAAGGCGACAGGAATTGTGCGCAAAATCGACGAGCTGGGTCGGATTGTCCTTCCGGTGGAGCTGCGCCGCACCATGGATATCAACGAGCGTGATGCGCTGGAGATCTATGTGGACGGCTCCTCCATTGTGATGAGGAAGTACCGGCCAAGCTGCGTATTCTGCGACAGCGTGCGGGATATCCGCACCTTTCGGGGCAAAAACATCTGCGGCAGATGCCTAAAGGAGCTGCAGGAGCAATAGGCGCGTACTGCGTTTTGGGGAGACGGGGGGCCGTCTCCCTATTTCGTGTGGACTTTTCCGTGGAGCGGGGGCAGCCCGGCCCTCCCCGCGATTTTCATCTTGCGAAGGCCCGCGGGATTCGGTATAATAGCGAGGAAGGGCCCTCGCCCCGCTGTCCCGGCCCGGGCGGCGGGAGGGCGTTTTTCTCCCCGCGGAGAAGATGGCGCAGAGCCAAAATGGAAAGGAGTTACCAGGTATGGCTTTTTTTGACGATTTTTCCCAGAAGGTGCAGGCCTTTGCCGACGTGGCGACGGAGAAGACCAAGGAGGTGGTGGACAGCGCCAAGCTGACCGGCTCCATCATCGCCGAGCAGCGGGAGCTGGATAAGAACTACCGCGCCATCGGCGAGTGGTTTACCAGCGCCTACAGCGGGGAGATCCCCGACGAGGTGGCGGATCTGGTGGCGGCTGTGGCGGCCTCCAAGGAGAAGATCGCCGCGCTGCAGGAGGCCCGCCGGAAGGTGGGGAACGACGGCAGGGTGGAGCGGGCCTGCCCGCTGTGCGGCGCCGTGTCCGACGGGAAGTTCTGCCCCCAGTGCGGCGCGCCCATGGGTGAGTGAGCCCGCTTGGCGCGGAGGGCGCCGCCCAGCCGCCAAAGGGAAAAGGGAACCGCCCGGCGTCCTGTTTTGATGGCGCCGGGCGGCTTTTCTGCGGGAAGGGGGGCGGCGCGAAACCGCCTTACCCCTGGCCGCTTTGGGCGTTGATGTAGTCCTCCGCCGCCTGGAGCACCTCCACGTCGGTGGCGAAGGTGACCAGCGGGTAAGCGTCGGCAAAGCGGTACCACCTCAGCTGGCGGATCTCCTCCTCCTGGGCGTGCTCCGTGCCGCCGGTGGGGGTGGCCAGGAAGAAGACCACGTCCTTGATGACGCCGGGCTTGGGGTAGTAGGTGACCACCTGGCGGAAATTGCCGTCCAGGGAGACGGTGAGCCCCGTCTCCTCCCGGATCTCCCGGGCGGCGGTCTCCAGCTCCGTCTCCTGCCCCTCCACATGGCCCTTGGGAAAGCTCCAGTGGCTGGCCCCGTGCTGGGCCAGCAGGTAGGCGTGGCCCCCGTCCGGCTCCCGCCGCCAGATCACCGCGCCGCAGGACTTCTCCTCCGCCGCCTTCTCAAAGGATCCCGGCGACCCCCAGGTCCACACGCCGCCGTGGGCGCCGATCTCAAAGTGGTATTTGGCGATGCCCAGGTCGATGCTGGCGTACTCGCCCGCCTCGGCGATCTCCGCCGTGACGGCCCCGCCCTCATACCGGAGCTGGATGGGCTGGCGGTTCATGGCGGAGGGGGCCCGCTGCACCGCAGCGACGCCGGCGGAAAACCAGTCCGGCGCGCCGGCCATGCCCCTGGCCAGCTGAGAGAGGGACTTGCTCTTGCGGTGGATGGCGGAGCGGATCAGCCGTTCCCTCGCCCCCCGCTGCTCCGGCACAGGGCCGATGGCGATTAGGCAGCAGAGCATCTCCCCGTCGTAGAGGATGCAGCGGCACTTCTCCCTGTCATAGGTGGCCGCCGTCCAGCAGGTGCCAAGGCCCATGGTGGTGGCCAGCAGCACCAGCTGCTCGCCATAGTAGCCGCACTTCTCCATGAGGTCCGGGTCCTGCTCCCTCCCGGCCACGGCCACATAGTTGGTGACGCCGGAGAACATGCCGTAGCTCCTGCGCAGGGAACCAAACGCCTCCGGCTCCCGGCAGATCAGCTGCATGTGCAGCCCGCTCTCCGTGTTCAGCCGGCGGATCGCCTTTTCCAGCAGGGAGATCTCCTCCTCCCGCAGCGGGCGGTCCGCATATTTGCGGTTGGAGACCCGCACCAAAACCGCCTCTTCGTATGTCATGCCTGGCTCCTCCCTTCGGCGCGGCCGGCCTGCCGGCCGCGGTGGTTTCTGGTTTCAATATAGCATAATTTCCCCCTTCTGTATAGAGAAAATTGGAGTAAGCCGCCAAAAACGCGGGACCCTAACAGCGGCGGGGGACGGGCGCGAAATTTGGGGGAGGTGACACTTGACAACCCTCCCGCGGCGTCAGTATAATTTCCTTAGTCTGCGGGCCGGGACCTTCCCCCTGGTGGGAGGCCCCGGCTGCTCTGTCAAAAAATTTGTCGAAAAAAGGGGAGGGGCGGGAAACTTTTTCCTCTCCGCCCCCGTCTTTAAGATAGAACGCGCCGGACAGGACGCCGGCGAAGAGGCAATCGGAGGAAAGCAGCATGCATACCCTTTTTCATTCTACTTCCCTGGGGAGGCGGGTGCTCCCCCTGGTTTTGGCGGCGGCCCTGCTGGCGGTTCCGGCGGGCTGCGCCGCCGACGGCGCGGCGGAAAAGACCGGGCCGGCGGAGGGGGACGCCATCTCCGCGGAGGAGCCCGTTATTCGGGAGCCGACAGACCCCCTGGCGCCGGTGATCCCGGATACCCCCGGCCCGAAGAAGGAGGGCGCCTTAGGGGAGGCGGAGGAACCGGCCCCCGGGCCGGACCTGTCCCAGGACGACGACGGGATCCAGGAGCCGTCGCTGGAGGAGCCCTACGACTTCTCCGCCCCGGTGCCGGAGGGGCCCGCGGCGGCGGACGGCTATTTTGACGACGCCGTCTTCATCGGCGACTCCCGGACCGAGGGGTTCATGCTCTACGCCGGTCCCTCCGAGGCGTCCTATCTGACGGCGGTGGGGCTGATGGTGGACACGATTTTTACCGAGCCCTATATCCGCCAGGGGGAGAAGAAGGTCACCGTGATGGACGCGCTGGCGGGTATGGACTTCTCAAAGGTCTATCTCATGCTGGGGGTCAACGAGCTGGGCTGGGTCTACTCCTCCATCTTCCAGGAGTACTACGGCCGGATCGTGGACGCCATCCGGGAGATCAACCCGGACGCGGTGATCTACATCCAGTCCATCCTCCCCGTCACCGCCGCGAAAGCCGCCAGCTCCTTCTACACCAACACCCGCATCCAGGAGTACAACGGCCTTCTGCAGGAGCTCTGCCAGGAAAAAGAGGTCTACTATGTCAATGTGGCCGAGGCGGTGGCGGATGGGGACGGGTGCCTGCCGGAGGCGGACACCTTTGACGGGGTCCACCTGCTGCCGGACGCCTGCAAGCTGTGGATGGAGTACCTAACAACCCATACTGTGGAGGAGTAAAGCCATGAGAAAGCATATACTGCCCCTGGCCCTTGCCTGCTTGATGCTGGCGGGCTGCGCCGACAAGGCGCCGGTTTCCGTAGACCTGGCGGCGCTGAGCCAGGAGATTTTGGACAGCGGCGCCTTTGACGAGACGCTCTACCAGGTGGACGAGGACGCGGCCGCGCTGCTGCTGGATATGGACCTCTCCGCCTGCGAGGAGAGCTATGTCTATGTGGGCACCGGCGCCACCGCGGAGGAGCTGGTGCTCCTCCAGGCGGCGGACGAGGCGGGGGCGGACGCCCTTCTGGAGGGGCTCTCCACCCATCTGGCGGACCGGACCGCCCAGTACAGCGCCTACCTGCCGGAGGAGGCGTTCAAGCTGGAGAGCGCGGCGCCGGAGCAGTACGGCGCCTATGTGGTGCTCTGCATCTCCGCCGACAGCGATAAGGTGGAGGAGATCCTGGGATCGTATCTAAGCTGACAAAGGGGTGCGGAACGGTTGGACCGTCCAAGGGAAGAGGCGCTGGCGGCCTACATTCGGGAAAACCAGGCCAGGTTTTACCGCCTGGCCTTCAGCTTTATGCGCAACAGCGACGACGCCATGGACGTGGTGCAGGACGCGGTGGTGAAGGCCTTCGAAAAGGAGGGGACGCTGCGGGACCGGGAGACGATGAAAACCTGGTTTTACCGCATCCTGGTCAACACCTGTATCGACAGCCTCCGCCGCCGGAAACGGCTGGTCTATACCGACGCCGACCTGGAGCGGGCGGACGCCTCCCAGGAGGAGCGGGTGCTGGAGTCGGTGACGCTGTACCAGGCGCTGGACCGGCTGCCCCAGGAGATGAAGCTGGTGGTGACGCTGCGGTTTTTTGAGGATATGAAGCTCAGCGAGATCGCACAGGTGACAGGCGCCGGGGTGAACACCGTGAAGACCCGGCTATACCGGGCGCTGGCGCAGCTGCGCCTTACCATGGGTGAGGAGGAAGAGGCATGACACAGTGGGAAGAGCTGAGAAAGCAGTACGAGTCGGTCCAGCCGCCGCCGGAGCTGGCGGACAGGGTGGAGGCGGCGATGAAAACGGGAGGCCGCAGGCGGCGGGGCCGCCGCGTCTCCCGCTGGGCCAGCACGGCCCTGGCGGCCTGCGCGGTGCTGGTGGTGCTGGTGAACGCCAGCCCCGTCTTTGCCAACGCCGTCTACGATATCCCGGTGCTGGGGCAGCTGTGCCGCCTGGTGACGTTCCAGGATTACCGGGAGGAGGGCGACACCTTTATCGCCGACGTGCGGATCCCCCGTGTGGACGCCGGCTCCCTGGCCGGGGACGCGGACTGGGTGGAGGCGGTGAACAGGACCATCACGGACACCATCCAGGCGGAGGTGGCCGCCTCCATGGACCGGGCGGAGGAATACTACAAGGCCTATGTGGAGACCGGCGGGGACCCGGAGGCGTTTATCCCCGTCGCCATCCATGTGGACTACGAGGTGATGCACGCCGGGGAGGAGCTCCTCTCCTTTGTGATCTACAAGACGGAGACCCTGGCCAGCGCCTACCAGCAGAACTACTACTACAACATCGACCTTGCGACAGGGGAGACGCTGACGCTGGAGCGGCTGCTGGGCCCCGGCTGGGAGAAGGCGGCGGCAGAGCAGGTGGAGCGGCAGCTCCAGGAGCTGCCGGAGGAACAGCAGGAGATGCTGTTCCTGGACTATATCGACCTTGCCGATGCGGCGGAAAGCGACGCCGGGTTCTATCTCAACGGGGAGGGGCAGGTGGTCCTGGTCTTCCCGGAGTACTCCCTGGGCGCCGGTGCCCTGGGGACGCTGGAGTTTCCGCTGTGCTTTTGAAAGCGGGGGACGGCCGCGGGGGGAGAGCGATCCCCCCGCAATTGTTTTGTCGAAAGGGCTTGACAACGGCCCCCATTTCCGATACACTAAACCTGCTATGTGATATGGGATTTCCCTGGGTATCCATGCAAATATTTTCTCTGACCACCCGTCTCGGGTCAAGGCCATACGGACAGCCGGGTCAACTGCCGAAGGCAACTGAGATGTTGCCATTATTGATTGAGTTAAAAGCTCAATTTTATAAGTTGGTTACTTTATAACCAGTATGCCTGCCGGCATGCCAACCACTTGTAAAACGGTCAATAAGAGTAGTAAAAGTAAGTATTTGCTATATAGACTCTGGGAAAGTACCCATACCGGATTTGCCGCGTGCCCGCCTTTTTTGGGGGGCCGCGCGGCTTGGCGTGGGGACGCCCCAAATCAATTGGCGTTTACAACAGGCGGTATGCTGCGGCATGCCGCCTGTTTTTTTGCCGCGGCGCGGCGGGCGGCCACTACCTGTCAGAACAGAGGGGGCGCGGGACCATGTCCGACAAGCTGAAATTGTATGGTTTCAATAATCTCACCAAGGCGCTGAGCTTTAACATCTACGATGTGTGCTACGCCAAGACCGCCCGGGAGCAGCGGGACTATATCGCCTATATCGACGAGCAGTACAACTCCGACCGGCTCACCAAGATCCTCACCTCCCTCACCGACATGATCGGCGCCAAGGTGCTGAACATCGCCAAGCAGGACTACGACCCCCAGGGCGCCTCGGTGACCATCCTCATCGCGGAGGGGTCCATGGTGCCGGCGGGGGAGACCCAGCTGGCCCACCTGGACAAGAGCCATGTGACGGTGCATACCTACCCGGAGTACCACCCGGAGACCTGCCTTGCCACCTTCCGGGTGGATATCGACGTGGCCACCTGCGGGGAGATCACGCCCCTGTCCACCCTGGACTACCTCATCGGCTCCTTTGACAGCGACATCATCACCATGGACTACCGGGTCCGGGGCTTTACCCGGGATGTGAACGGGAAAAAGCTCTTTATGGACCACACCGTCCGCTCCATCCAGGAGTATATCGACCCCGCCACCCTGCGGCGGTACGACGCGGTGGACATCAACGTGTACGAGGCAAACCTCTACCACACCAAGATGATGCTCAAGGACATCAACCTGCAAAACTACCTCTTCAAAACCGACGTCTACGAGCTGCCGCCCCAGGTGCGCCTGGAGATCATGGACAACATCCGCCGGGAGATGATCGAGATCTTCAGCGGCCGGAACATCTACTGAGGGGAGGGGAGCGACACGCTGGATCAGAAACGGGCGCCTATCTACGAGGCGCTGGAGGAATTTGGGCGGATGCGGGTGGTCCCCTTCGACGTGCCGGGCCACAAGCGGGGCCGGGGGAACCCGGAGCTGACGGCCCTCCTGGGGGAGAAGTGCGTGTCCATGGACGTCAACTCCATGAAACCCCTGGACAACCTCTGCCACCCGGTGTCGGTGATCCGCCAGGCGGAGGAGCTGGCGGCGGAGGCCTTCGGCGCCGCCCACGCCTTTTTGATGGTGGGGGGCACCACCTCGGCGGTGCAGAGCATGGTGCTCGCCACCGCCAAGCGGGGGGACAAGATCATCCTGCCCCGCAACGTCCACCGCAGCGTCATGGGGGCCATGGTCCTCTGCGGCGCCATCCCGGTCTATGTGAACCCGGAGTGTGACGACCGGCTGGGCATCCCCCTGGGGATGACGGCGGCGGCGGTGGAGCGGGCGATTGTGCAAAACCCGGACGCCAAGGCGGTGCTGGTGAACAACCCCACCTACTACGGCATCTGCTCGGACCTCAGAACCATTGTCTCCCTGGCCCACAGCCACGGCATGCTCTGCCTTGCCGACGAGGCCCACGGCACCCACTTCTACTTTGGGGAGGGCCTGCCCGTCTCCGCCATGGCGGCGGGGGCGGACATGGCGGCGGTGAGCATGCACAAGTCCGGCGGCAGCCTCACCCAGAGCAGTCTCCTGCTCACCGGTCCGGCCATGCAGGAGGGCCACGTCCGGCAGATCATCAACCTAACCCAGACCACCAGCGGCTCCTACCTGCTCCTCAGCAGCCTGGACATCTCCCGCCGGAACCTGGCCCTCCGGGGCAGGGAGGCCTTCCGCCGGGTGGTGGAGCTGGCGGAGTACGCCCGCAGCGAGATCAACGCCATCGGCGGCTACTACGCCTTCTCCCGGGAGCTGGTCAACGGCGCCAGCATCTACGACTTCGACGTGACCAAGCTCTCGGTGAATACGCTGGACGTGGGCCTTGCCGGCATCGAGGTCTACGACCTCCTCCGGGACGAGTACGACATCC
Source organism: uncultured Oscillospiraceae bacterium (assembly GCA_944385425.1). Classification (GTDB taxonomy): domain Bacteria; phylum Bacillota; class Clostridia; order Oscillospirales; family Oscillospiraceae; genus CAJFPI01. Next base: position 8,879 of record CALWXD010000017.1, read on the forward strand.
AGATCGAGTTTGGCGACCTGGGCAATATCCTGGCATACCTCTCCATCGGGGACCGGCCCCGGGAGATCGAGCGGCTGGTCAGCGCCCTCAGCGAGGTGCGGCGCCGCTTTGGCAAGAGCAGGGCGGGCCTAATGAAACAGGAGTACATCGACCCGGAGGTGGCGGTCTCCCCCCAGGAGGCCTTTTACGCCCAGAGCGAGTCCCTGCCCATCGAGGAGACCGCCGGCCGGGTCTGCAGCGAGTTTGTCATGTGCTACCCCCCGGGGATCCCCATCCTGGCCCCCGGCGAGCGGATCACCCGGCAGATCCTGGACTATATCCGCTACGCCAAGGCCAAGGGCTGCTCCATGACCGGGCCGGAGGACCCGGATATCCTGCGTCTGAACGTTTTGAAAGGAGGGGTGTGAGTTGGACCTGTGGTTTTCCGAGGCCCACTCGGCGGACGTGAAATTCTCCATCCGGGTGGACAGGCAGCTCTACAGCGGCCAGAGCGAGTTCCAGCGGATCGACGTGTTCGAGTCCCCGGAGTTCGGCCGCTTTCTCACCCTGGACGGCTACATGATGCTGACGGAGAAGGACGAGTTCATCTACCATGAGATGATCACCCATGTGCCCATGGCCGTCCACCCCTGTGTGCGGGACGTGCTGGTCATCGGCGCGGGGGACGGGGGCGTCATCCGGGAGCTGTGCCGGTATGACGACGTGGAGCGCATCGACATGGTGGAGATCGACCCCCAGGTGGTGGAGGTGTGCCGGCAGTACCTGCCCAAGACCGCCTGCTCTCTGGACGATCCCAGGGTGTCCATCTACTACGAGGACGGGCTGCGGTTCATCCGCTCCCGGGAGGACTGCTACGACCTCATCATCGTGGATTCCACCGACCCCTTCGGCCCCGGGGAGGGCCTCTTTACCCGGGAGTTCTACGGCAACTGCTCCAAGGCCCTCCGCGACGACGGCATTATGGTCAACCAGCACGAGAGCCCCTTCTACGACGCCGACGCCGTGGCCTGCCAGCGGGCCCACAAGCGGATCGTGGAGTCCTTTCCCATCAGCAAGGTCTACCAGGCCCACATCCCCACCTACCCCTCCGGCCACTGGCTGTTCGGCTTTGCCAGCAAGAAGTACCACCCCCTGCGGGATCTGAACGAAAAGCGGTGGAACGACCGGCGCCTCCACTGCTGGTACTACACCACCACCCTGCACAAGGGGGCCTTTTATATCCCAGCCTATGTAGAGGAGCTTTTGAAACATGTTGAAAGCGCAGACTGACGTTTTTATGGGCTGTGACAGCCCCTTTGAGCAGGCGGGGACCGTGCTCTTCGGCGCCCCCTTCGACTCCACCACCTCCAACCGCCCCGGCGCCCGGTTCGGCCCCAATGCCATCCGCCGGGAGTCCTACGGCCTGGAGCTCTACAGCCCCTACCAGGACAGGGACCTCTCGGACCTGGCGGTGCTGGACACCGGGGACCTGGAGCTGCCCATGGGCAGCTCCCTCCAGGCCATCGCCGCCATCCACGACCATGCTGCGGAGATCCTGGCCGCCGGCAAGCGCCCCTTCCTCCTGGGCGGGGAGCACCTGGTGACCCTGGGGGCCTTCCAGGCGGCCTATGAGCGGTATCCGGACATCCGCGTCATCCACTTTGACGCCCACACGGACCTGCGGGAGGAGTATCTGGGCGTGGGGCTCAGCCACGCCTGCGTCATCCGCCGGTGCTGGGACCTGGTGGGGGACGGGCGGATCTTCCAGTTTGGCATCCGCTCCGGCGACCGGTCGGAGTGGCAGTGGGGGAGGGACCACGTCTCCACCCACCCCTTCACACTGGACGGCCTGGAGAATACCCTGGACGCAATTGGGGACAAGCCGATTTACTTTACAGTTGACCTAGACGTGCTGGACCCCTCGGTCTTCCCGGGGACCGGTACGCCGGAGCCGGGGGGCGTCAGCTTTGATGAGCTGCGGCGGGCGGTGACCACGGTCTGCGCCAGCGGGCGGGTGGCGGCCTGCGACGTCAACGAGCTCAGCCCCCACTATGACCCCAGCGGCGCCTCCAGCGCCGCGGCGGCCAAGATTGTCCGGGAGATGCTGCTGGCCCTGGGCGGATAACGGCAGAGACAATATCAATATTTCATACAGGAGGTAGAACATATGGCAAAGGTTTTGATCATCGGCTGCGGCGGCGTGGCCGGGGTAGCGATCCACAAGTGCTGCCAGAACAGCGAGGTTTTCACAGAGATCTGCATTGCAAGCCGTACTGTAAGCAAGTGCGAGGCCATGAAGAAGGAGCTGGAGGGCAAGACCGCCACCAAAATCACCACCGCTCAGGTGGACGCGGACAAGGTGGAGGAGGTGGCGGCCCTCATCCGCAAGGTCCAGCCGGACCTGGTGATGAATATCGCCCTTCCTTACCAGGATCTCACCATCATGGAGGCCTGCCTCCAGTGCGGCGTCAACTATCTGGATACCGCTAACTACGAGCCGGAGAACACCGACGATCCCCAGTGGCGCGCCGCCTATGAGAAACGCTGCAAGGAGGAGGGATTTTCCGCCCTCTTTGACTACTCCTACCAGTGGGCCTACAGGGAGAAGTTTGAAAAGGCCGGACTCACCGCCCTACTGGGCACCGGCTTTGATCCTGGCGTCACCCAGGCCTACTGCGCCTATGCACAGAAACACCTCTTTGACCAGATCGACACCATCGACATCCTGGACTGCAACGGCGGCGACCACGGCTACCCCTTCGCCACCAACTTCAACCCCGAGGTGAACCTGCGGGAGGTGTCCGCCCCCGGCTCCTACTGGGAGGACGGCCGCTGGGTGGAGGTGTCCCCCATGTCCATCAAGCGGGAATATGACTTCGACCAGGTGGGGAGGAAGGACATGTACCTGCTCCACCACGAGGAGATCGAGTCCCTGGCCAAAAACATCCCCGGCGTCAAGCGCATCCGGTTCTTCATGACCTTCGGCCAGTCCTACCTCACCCACATGAAGTGCCTGGAGAACGTGGGCATGCTCTCCACCACCCCCATCGACTACGAGGGGCATAAGATCGTCCCCATCCAGTTTTTGAAGGCCCTGCTGCCCGACCCCGCCTCCCTGGGGCCCCGGACCGTGGGCAAGACCAACATCGGCTGCATCTTCACCGGCAAAAAGGACGGCAGGGAGAAGACCGCCTACATCTACAACGTCTGCGATCACCAGGAATGCTACCGGGAGGTGGGATCCCAGGCGGTGAGCTACACCACCGGCGTCCCCGCCATGGTGGGTGCCATGATGCTCCTCACCGGCAAGTGGAGCAAGCCCGGCGTCTACACGGTGGAGGAGTTCGACCCGGATCCTTACATGGACGCGCTGAACCAGTGGGGCCTCCCCTGGCAGATCGACGAGCACCCGGTGCTGGTGGACTGAGGGATGGAGACGATCCGCACCCCCTATTTCCTGGTGGACGAGGCCCTGCTGCGCCGGAACCTGGAGATCCTCCGGGAGGTGGCGGACCGCAGCGGCGCCAAAATCCTCCTGGCCCAGAAGGCCTTCTCCATGTTTTACGCCTACCCCTTGATCCGCCGGTATCTCCACGGCACCACGGCCAGCGGCCTCTATGAGGCCCGGCTGGGGCGGGAGTGTTTCGGCGGCGAAACCCATGTCTACGCCCCGGCCTACCGGGAGGAGGCGTTCACGGAGCTGCTCCAATACGCCGACCACTTCGTGTTCAACAGCCCACGGCAGGTGGAGAAATACGCCCCCCGGGCCAGGGCCGCCGGCAAGGCGGTGGGCCTAAGGGTAAACCCCATGTGCTCCACCCAAGAAGGACACGCCATCTACGACCCCTGCGCCCCCGGCTCCCGGCTGGGGACCACCCGGGAGAATTTCGACCCCGGCCAGCTGCCCCTTTTGGACGGGCTCCACTTCCACACCCTCTGCGAGCAGAACGCCGACGCCCTGGCCGTGACGCTGGAGGCTTTTGAGGAGCAGTTCGGCCCCTATTTGCGGGGGCTCAAATGGATCAACCTGGGGGGCGGCCACCACATCACCCGGCCGGACTACGACCGGGAGCAGCTCATCGCCCTGGTCCGCCGGCTGCGGGAGGTCTACGGCGTGGAGGTCTACCTGGAGCCGGGGGAGGCGGTGGTGCTGAACGCGGGGTTTCTGGTGTGCTCCGTGCTGGAGACCCTCCGTAACGGCATGGACATCGCCATTTTGGACGCCTCCGCCGCCTGCCACATGCCGGACGTGCTGGAGATGCCCTACCGCCCGCCCCTGCGCCAGAGCGGTGAGCCGGGGGAGCTGCCCTACACCTACCGGCTGGGAGGCCCCACCTGCCTGGCCGGGGACGTGATCGGGGACTACTCCTTTGACCACCCCCTGCGGGAAGGGGAGGAGCTGGTGTTTGCGGACATGGCCCTCTACACCATGGTCAAGACCAACACCTTCAACGGCATGCCCCTGCCCGCCATCGTCTGGCGGGACCAGGCGGGGCAGTGCCGCCTGGTGCGGGAATTTGGGTACGAGGACTTCAGGTCCCGCCTGTCCTAAGGGGCGGTCGGAAGGCCGCCATACGCCCAAAAGGACGAAACGGGGCGGGCCCGACGCGTATACGCGCCGGGCCCGCCCCGATCCCTTTCGGATCCTTTTATGATTCGTTTCTGCGCTCCCCGGCTGTGGTCTCGCGAAACAGCAGGGAAATGCACCACAGGCCGGCCAGCCCCACCAGGGCGTAGATGACCCGGCTGAGGGTGGCCATCTGGCCGCCGCAGACGAACGCCACCAGATCAAAGCCAAACAGGCCGATGGAGCCCCAGTTCAGCGCGCCGATGATGGCGAGGATCAGCGCAATTTTGTCCGCTAGCATGGTTTCAACCTCCCAATCCGTTTTGGTCTCAGTGCCTAGTCTGCCCCGCGTCGACGGATTTATTCCGCCCGGCGCCTAAAATTTTTTTTGCGGACAACACATTTTTTCAGTTATTCTGCGGTTCCCCATTGAAAATGGCCGCGCAATCCGTTATACTATGGTTATCCTGCCCAATCGCGCGGCGGACTTGCCGCAAAACGCTGAAAAAAGAGGAGACACCATGAACATTGTTTGCTTGGATATGGAGGGCGTCCTGGTCCCGGAGATCTGGATCGCCTTTGCCGAGGCCAGCGGCATCCCGGTGCTGCGGCGGACCACCCGGGACGAGCCGGACTACGACAAGCTGATGAAGTGGCGCATCGGCATCCTGAAGGAGCACGGCCTGGGCCTTCGGGAGATCCAGGCCACCATCGAGAAGATCGACCTTCTCCCCGGGGCCAAGGAATTTTTGGACGAGCTGCGCTCCATCACCCAGGTCATCATCCTCAGCGACACCTTTGAGGAGTTTGCCATGCCGCTGATGAAAAAGCTGGGCTGGCCCACCATCTTCTGCAACAGCCTGGACGTGGCGGAGGACGGGGAGATCCTGGGCATCCGCATGCGCTGCCAGGACTCCAAGCTCACCACCGTGCGGGCCCTGCAGTCCATCGGGTACGACACCATCGCCAGCGGCGACAGCTACAACGACCTGGACATGCTGAAGGCCAGCAAGGCCGGGTTCCTCTTCCGCAGCACCGAGCAGATCAAAAAGGACTATCCCCAGTTCCCGGCCTTCGACAGCTACGATGGGCTGTTGGGCGCCATTCGGAACGCGCTGTAGCTACTCAAGCGGCCACAGGCAGACAGCCGCGGTATCATTTATTTATAGAAAGGGAGACGCGCCATGGACCAGAAATTTGAAAAAATCGGAATGAAACCCGCCGACATCCTCCTGCCCCGGGACTGCGACATGACCAAGTGGGCGGTGGTGGCCTGCGACCAGTTCACCTCCCAGCCGGAGTACTGGGCTGAGGCGGACCGGATCGTGGGGGACGCCCCCAGCACCCTGCGCCTCATTTTGCCGGAGAGCAAGCTCAATGACGCAGACGTGGAGGATCACATCAGCGCCATCAACGCCGCCATGAACGACTACATGGCCCGGGACATCTTCAAGACCTACTCCGACTCCATCATCTACATCGAGCGCCTCCAGTCCGACGGCTCCATCCGTCACGGCCTGGTGGCGGCGGTGGACCTGGAGCAGTACGACTACACCCCCGGCTCCGGCTCCCTCATCCGCGCCACGGAGGGCACCGTCCTGGAGCGGATCCCGCCCCGCGTCCGGGTGCGGAAGGACGCCCCCATTGAGCTGCCCCACGTCATGGTCCTCATCGACGACCCCAAGGGCCTGTGCATCGAGCCCATCACCGCCGCGGTGGACGGTATGGAGAAGGTCTACGACTTTGACCTGATGCTGGGCGGCGGCCATCTGAAGGGCTGGAAACTGACGGACGGCCAGATCGCCGCCCTGGCCGACGGGCTCACCTCCCTTGCCAGCGACGAGGCCATGCAGGAGAAATACGGCATGTCCGGCGTGGCGCCCCTGCTCTTCGCCGTGGGCGACGGCAACCACTCCCTGGCCACCGCCAAGACCTGCTATGAGAATCTGAAGAAGGTGACGCCGGAGTCTGAGTGGGCCGGCCTCCCCGCCCGGTACGCCCTGGTGGAGATCGTGAACCTCCACGACAGCGCCTTGAAGTTTGAGGCCATCCACCGGGTGGTGTTCAACGTGGATGCGGAGAGGTTCCTGGACGCCTTCAAGAAATACTACCCCAGCGCCTACGAGGGCAAGGGCGAGGGCCACACCATCGAGATGGTCTGGGCCGGCCACGACATCTTCATGACCGTCCCCGATCCCAAGGTGCAGCTGGCCGTGGGCACCCTGCAGAACTTCCTGGACACCTACCTCAAGGAGAACGGCGGCGAGGTGGACTACATCCACGGTGACGAGGTGACCCGGGAGCTGGGCAGCAAGAGCGGCAACATGGGATTCCTGCTGCCGGCCATGGGCAAGGACCAGCTGTTCAAGACCGTCATGGCCGACGGCGTCCTGCCCCGGAAGACCTTCTCCATGGGCCACGCCGAGGACAAGCGGTACTATGTGGAGGGCCGGAAAATCAAGTAAGGGCTGGAAATAGCCGGCGGCTTGTGCTACAATGCTCCCGTAGGGAAACCTGCGGGAGCATTCCTTTGGCAAGGGCGGGGCGGCAGGCCGTCCCGTTCCGGGGCCCCGGGAAGAAGATGTAAGGAGAGACCATATTTGAACCTTTTGCTGCACATCTGCTGCGCCCCCTGCAGCGTCTACTGTATCGAGAGCCTGCGGGGGGAGGGCATCGCGCCCACCGGCTTTTGGTATAACCCCAATATCCACCCCTACCAGGAGTACAAAATGCGGCGGGACACCCTGCTGGACTACGCCCCCGCCATCGGTTTGCCGCTGTATGTCCGGGAGGAGTACGGGCTGCAGCCCTTTGTGAAGGCGGTGGCAGGGGACATTGCCCGCCGCTGCCGGTACTGCTACGCCGTTCGGATGGAGGAGACGGCCCGGTTCGCCGCGGACCACGGCTTTACCCACATCGGCACAACCCTCCTGGTCAGCCCCTACCAGGACCACGAGGGGGTCCGCCAGGCGGGGGAGGCCGCCGCCGCCCGGCACGGCGTCTCCTTTTTGTACCGGGACTTCAGCGTGGGGTTTCGGGAGGGGCAGGAGAAGGCCAAGGCCCTGGGCCTTTACCGGCAGAAGTACTGCGGCTGCGTCTTCTCCGAGGAGGAGCGGTATGAAAAGCAGATCCGGCGGGACCGGGAGCGCTTTGACCCGGAGCGGCCGCTGTTTCAAGGGACCCGCCCGGGCGGGGATGAGGAGATCGGACAAGGAGGCGCGAGATGAACTTTATTCGCGGGAAACTGGTGTACTACTTTCTGGTGGTGCTGGGGGTGCTGCTCTTTATGATGCGGGGCTACAGCAACGTGATGCCCGGCTGGTGCTGGACCGTGCTGGCGTTTCTCAGCTGGATCGCCGCCGCCGTTGTCAGCTACCGCTATGTCCGCTGCCCCCACTGCGGGCAGCAGCTGCTGCGCTCGGCGGTGAAGGGCGGCGTCTGCCCCCGCTGCGGGAAACGGCTGTGACGCTGGAGCGGGGGTATACGGCCGCGGAGCCGGCCTACGGGAAGATCAATCTCTCCCTGGACATCCTGGGCAAGCGGGAGGACGGCTACCACGAGATGTGCATGGTGATGCAGAGCGTGGCGCTGTCGGACACGGTAAGCTGTACCTTCCGGGACGGGGAGGAGCTGGCGGTGGAGAGCAACTCCCCCTACGTTCCGCCGGACGGGCGGAACATCGCCTGGCGGGCGGCGGAGGCATTTTTTGCCGCCGCCGGCGTCCCCAGGAGGGGGCTTGCCATCCAGATTGCCAAGCGCATCCCGGTGAGCGCCGGCATGGCCGGCGGCAGCAGCGACGGGGCGGCGGTGCTGCGCCTTCTGCGGCGGGAGCTGGCGCCGGGATTGTCCCAGGAGGCGTTGGAGGAGATCGGCGCGTCTGTGGGCAGCGACGTGCCCTACTGCGTCCGGGGCACCACGGCCCTGGCCCGGGGGAGGGGGGAGGTCCTTACGGACCTGCCGCCCCTGCCGCCCTGCGCGGTCCTCCTGTGCAAGCCGGATTTCCCCATCTCCACGCCGGAGCTGTTCGCGGCGGTGCGCCTAAGGCGCCTAAGGTTCCATCCGGACACCGCCGGGCTGCGGAGGGCATTGGAGCAGGGGGATCTGGAGGGCGTCTGCCGCCGGGTCTACAACGTCTTTGAGGACGTGCTGCCAAAGCGCTTTGGCCAGGTGCTGGAGATCAAGCGCGCCATGCTGGATCTGGGGGCCATGGCCGCCTCCATGACCGGCAGCGGCCCCACGGTATTCGGCATCTATGGAACCCCGGAGGCCGCGCGCCGTGCGGCGGAGGCACTCCGCCGGGACTTCCGCCAGGTCTATGTGACGGAGCCGGTGCAGGGGGATTTTTTTTGACAGCGGCGGTATAAAAACGGCAAAGCCCGTCTATCCTTCCGGTACATACCAGAAGGATAGGCGGTTTTTTTATGAGACATTCCGTACATCATTCCCTTTTTTCCAAGCGGGTGGCCCGGCGGCTTTTCTGGCTTACGGCGGCTTTGGCCGCGGCGGCGGCCGTCACCGCCTATTGGACGGTGGAGATCCACGGGGCCCAGCGGCAGCTGGCGGAAAAGCTCATCCGGCTCCATGTGATCGCCAACAGCGACAGCGGCGCGGACCAGTCCCTCAAGCTCCAGGTGCGGGACGCGGTGCTGGAGCGGGCGGAGGAGATCCTCTCCGCCGCGCCGGACCTGGCGGAGGCGGAGACGGCGCTGCGCCGGGCGCTGCCGGAGCTGACGGCTCTGGCGGAGGAGGTCATGGAGGGGGAGGGCTTTGCCTATCCCGCCGCCGGTACGCTCAGCTGGGAGCGGTACCCCACCCGGGTCTACGACACCTTCTCCCTGCCGGCGGGGGAGTACCTCTCCCTGCGGCTTGTCCTGGGGGAGGGCAGGGGGCAGAACTGGTGGTGCGTGGTGTTCCCGCCGCTGTGCAACGCGGCTACCTCCGAGGACTTCTCCCAGACGGCGGAGGCGGCGGGGCTGACGGCGGAGGAGATCGCCCTTTTGACAGAGGAGAGCGGCGGCGCGGTGGTGCGCTTTAAGCTGGTGGAGGCGGTGGAGTCCCTCCTCCAGTCGGTCTTTTGACCGCGCGGCCGCAAAACCGGCGCGAGGCGGAATGCCCCGCGCCGGCTCAGAGCAGGAGAAGCAGCCCCAGGGCGAAGAGCAGCTCCTCGTCCTCCCCCTCGGAGAAGAGGAACAGGATGAGGAGCAGCAGGAGGATGTCCCCCGTGTCCACCTCCTCCAGCTTCAGCTTGTCAAGGATCCGGCGGAGAAAGCCGGCCGCCCCCCGCTCCTCCGGCCCCCGGGAGGAGGTCTCCCGGGGCGGATCCTCCTGGGGAGGCGGCTCGTGGCGGTCCTGCCGTTCCGCCTCCTCCCGGGGGATGCGGCGGTAGGTGCCGTCGTCGCTGCGGATGTATCGGTTATACATAGCCTATTCCCCCAGTGACCCCAGAAATTGTTTGCCCAGATGGAGGATCCGCGCCACCTGCAGCGCCTTGTCAACCTTATCCCGCCGGCTCTCCTTGAGGAAGGGGCGCAGGGCGTAGAGCAGCTGTTCCCGCTGGCCGCGGCGCGGGCTGTTCAGCTCCCCCAGCACGGGGAGGAACCGCTGGAGGGCGGCGCTGTCCAGGGAGCCCAGAAGGCCGCCTATGCCCTCCGGCGTCTCCGGGGCCGGCGGAGGGGCGGGAGGGGCCTCCTGGGGCGTTCCCCCATCCCCCTGCCCCAGGGACTGGGCCAGGGCGGCCACCTGGGCCATGGCGTCGGGATTTGACAAAATGGCGTTCAATTTTTCCTCAAATTCGCCCATGCCCTCCGCCCTCCTTCCTCCGCGGCTATTTTGTCCCGGTGACCGACCGGCGGACCTGTTCCGCCAGGGCGGCCCCCTCCGGCGTGGCTATCATCCGGCGGATCATCCTCGTCAGCGCCTCTGTGTCGCCCCTGGCGGCGTCGGCGGTCGCCTGCTGCAGCTGCTCCCTGCCGCCCTGCTGCTGCAGCGCGGCGAAGAGCTGTTTCCCCTCCCGGGACTGGGCCGCTTTTGCCACCGCCCCGGGGTTGCTCTGCAGCATCCGGGCCAGCTGGGTGAGATTGTTGTCCATACCAAGACCCCCATTTCCATTGTTACTGCAGTATATGTTCCGCCGGGGGGAAATGTGAACCGGAGGGAGGGCGGGGACCGCTTTCAGCGGTCCCCGCCCTCCCTCCAGCTTTTGCGCCGTTCAGCGCGTTTCCGCGCCGGCCGCGGCATAGTCGCACCAGGGACTGAGGGCGCAGGCGGCGCAGTCGGGCCGCCGGGCCACGCACACCGCCCGGCCGTGGAGCACCATGCGGTGGCAGAAGTTATTGCTCTCCTCCGGCGGGATGCACTGCCTGAGCTGCATCTCCACCTTGAGGGGGTCCTTGCTGCCGTCGGTGATGCCCAAAAGGCCCGTGATGCGGATGCAGTGGGTGTCGCAGACGTAGCCCTCCCTGCCGTACACGTCCCCCAGGATGAGGTTGGCGGTCTTCCGGCCCACGCCGGGCAGCTTCAAAAGGTCCTCCATGTTGTCCGGCACCCGCCCGCCGAACTCCTCCAGCAGCATTTTGCTGGCGGCCACGATGTCTCGGGCCTTGGCCCGCCAGAAACCGGTGGAGTGGATGATCTCTCCCACCGCCTCCTCGCTGGCGGCGGCCAGGGATTCCAGGGTGGGGAATTTTTCGTAGAGGACCGGCGTCACCAGGTTGACCCTGGCGTCGGTGCACTGGGCGGCCAGGCGCACGGAGAACAGCAGCTCATAGGCCTTCTCCGGGTTGTAGTCCAGGGAGCAGACGGCGTCTGGATACAGGAGCTTTAACTGCTGAATGATGGACTGGATGTCTTCCTTGCGTTTCACACAGATCACCTCGCCCTCTATCCTACCATAGAATTCGGCAAATTTCGAGGAAAAAATCTGTGCAAGGGGGAAAAGGTGTGGTATAATCAATTTGTTTCCGCGGCCGCCATCCACGGAGGACCGGCGGCCGGGGCAAAAGGAGGCACGACCATGCAGATGTATTTTCGGCAGCGCTTTTTCTCCTGGCTGGACAGCTACGATATCTACGGGGAAAACGGCGAGGCCCTTTTCACCGTGGAGGGCAAGCTGAGCTGGGGGCACCGCCTGCATATCCTGGACGCCGGCGGCGCCCACATCGGCACCATCCAGGAGAAGGTGTTCACCCTCCTGCCCCAGTTTGAGCTGTACGTCGGGGAGGCGTATTTGGGCTGCATCCGGAAGGAATTCACCCTCTTCACGCCCCGCTTTACCATCGACTGCAACGACTGGCAGGTGGAGGGCCAGTGGCTGGAGTGGGACTACGCCATCGATAGCCCCAGCCGGGGCCATATCGCGTCCGTCTCGAAGGATGTCTTCCGCATGACGGACTGCTACGCCATCAACGTGGCCGACCCCCAGGACGCCCTGGGCGTTTTGATGGTGGTCCTGGCCATTGACGCGGAGAAGTGCTCCCGGAGCTGAGCGGCGCCGGGGAACAGGGAGAGGTGATTGTATGGAAAGACCCCTTGCCGACCGGATCCGGCCGGAGACGCTGGACCAGGTGGTGGGCCAGGCCCACCTGCTGGGGCCCGGGGCCCTGCTGCGGCGGATGATCGAGCGGGGAACCAACGCCAACCTCATTTTTTACGGCCCTTCCGGGGTGGGGAAGACCACGGTGGCCAACATCATCGCCAGGCGCACGGACCGGCCCCTCTACCGCCTCAACGCCACCACCGCCTCCACCCAGGACATCCGGGATATCATGGCGGACATCGGCACCATGGTGGCGCCAAACGGCGTTTTGCTCTATCTGGATGAGATCCAGTATTTCAACAAGCGTCAGCAGCAGAGCCTGCTGGAGTACATGGAAAACGGCAAGATCACCCTCATCGCCTCCACCACGGAGAACCCCTATTTCTGCGTATTCAACGCCCTTTTGAGCCGGAGCACGGTCTTTGAGTTTAAGCCCCTCACCGCCGCGGAGGTGCGCCCCGCCGTGGAGCGGGGCATCTCCATCCTCTCGGAGGAGAGCCCGCTGCCCATCCGGGTGGAGGAGGGGGCGGTGGACTACATCGCCTCCGCCTGCGGCGGCGATGTGCGAAAGGCCCTCAACGCCCTGGAATTCCTCTACGAGACGGCGCAGACGGACGGGAAGGACCTTCTCATCTCCCTGGCCGACGCCAAAACCGCCACCCAGCGCAGCGCCATGCGATACGACCGGGACGGGGACGACCACTACGACCTGCTCTCGGCGCTGCAGAAGTCCATCCGGGGCAGCGACCCGGACGCCGCGGTCCACTACCTGGCCCGGCTTTTGGAGGCGGGGGACCTGCTCTCCCCCTGCCGACGCCTGCTGGTCATCGCGGCGGAGGATATCGGCCTTGCCTACCCCCAGGCCATCCCCGTTGTGAAGGCCTGCGTGGATTCCGCGCTGCAGATCGGCATGCCGGAGGCGCGGCTGCCCCTGGCGGACGCGGCCATTTTGCTGGCCACCGCGCCAAAATCCAACTCCGGCCACGACGCCATCAACGCCGCCCTGGCGGACGTGCGGAAGGGGCGGACCGGCCCTGTCCCGCGCCACCTGCAGAACGTCCACGCCGACTCCGCCGGCAGCGGCCCCCACGAGGCCTACCAGTACCCCCACGTCTTCCCCAACCACTGGGTGGCCCAGCAGTACCTGCCCGACGCGCTGAAGGATACGCGCTACTACGAATACGGCGAGAACAAGACCGAGCAGGCGGCCAAGAGCTACTGGGAGCGGATCAAGGGGAAAAGCTGACGGCGCCCGGGTCCCTCTCGCACCCCGGCGGCGCGTAGCGCCACTGCTGGAGGATGCCGTCGGTGATGAAATAGGTGAGGGGCGCGGGGCGGCGGATGTCGTCGGAGCGCTGGAGGATCTGGAGCTTGATTTTCATCTGCTCGGGTCGGATGCTGCGGATGTAGACGGTGACCGGGTCGTCCAGCTGGAGGCCGGGGCGGAGGTCGGCCAGACCCGAGAGGTTCGGCGTCAGCTCCACAAAGGCGCCGTAGTCCTTGATGCCCCGCACAACGCCGGCCACCGTCTCCCCCGGGGCAAAGAGGGCGGCGTTTTCCAGCCATGTCCCCAGGAGCTCCCGGTGGGAGAGGGTAAAGCGTTTTTTCCCGCGGTCCACCTGCCGGAGCACCGCCCGGATCCGCTGGCCCTCGGAAAAGCGCTGGGCCGGGCGGCGGATGCGGGCCATGGAGATGTACTCCAGCGGCAGCAGGGCGATGACGCCGCAGCCGATGTCCACAAAGGCGCCAAAGTCCGCCAGGTGAGTGATCCGGCCCGGCACCACCGTCCCCGGCGGGCAGCGGCTGAGGAGGTGGGAAAGGGCCCTCTCCTGCGCCTTCCGACGGGAGAGGAGGAGCAGCGGCTTCCCGCCGCCGTCCACGCTGTAGTCGGTTATCACCGCGCGGACGCTCCGTCCCACCCGGGAGAGGAGGGCGATGTCCTTGTCCGCCCCGCTGATGTCCGGGTGGAGGGCCTCCTCCCGGGGGATGACGCCCTCATACCCGTGGAGGAGGATGTGCAGATTCCTGTGGCTGTCACAGCGCACCGCCAGCCCCTCCGCGATCTCGCCGGAGGCAATCATGGCCTGGATGGCGGACAGGGGGAGGGGGGCGCTGTCCAGAGGGGCGTACCCCTCCGGAAGATAGGGATTGACTTGCATCATAAGGCTACCATCCTGTTTTTTTATGGGATAGTCCTACTATATGCCGGGTTTTCCCCCGGCGGTACAAGGAGCGGGCAATATGCAGTTGGAATTGAATCAAAAGGTGGAGCTGAAAAAGCAGCACCCCTGCGGCAGCAGGGTCTGGACCATCCGGCGGGTGGGCATGGACATCAAGCTGCGCTGCGAGGGCTGCGGCCATGAGCTGATGCTGCCCCGCAGCAAGGCGGAGAAGGCCATCAAACGGATTTTGCCAAAGGAGGAACCGCAGTGAACAAAAAGTTTACCCGTATTTTTGCCAGCGTGATCATCGGCCTTCTGGTCCTGTCCATGCTGCTGACGCTGTTTCTGCCCTATCTCGCCTAAGGGATGGCAGACAGCGGGGATGCGCGCCGTCAAGGCGCGTATTTTTTTGTACCCCCCGCCGAGGTTCCCGCCGGACGGGCGCGGCGGGAGCCCGACGAAAAACGGGATTTCTGTGACCATTCCCCACGCCCGTTCGTTTCCTATGTGAAGGAGGTGATGAGATGCGGGAGTCCTTTGAGGCGGCCTACGCCGCCTGCGCGGAGACGCTGTACAAAATCGCCGTGGTCTACCTGGGATCCCCCGCCGACGCGGAGGATGTGCTGCAGGAGGCGTTCCTTAGGCTCCTGTGCCGGCGGGAGGCGTTTCAAGACCCGGAGCACCGGAAACGGTGGCTGATCCGGGTGACGGTGAACCTCTGCAAGGACCATCTCCGCAGCGCCTGGCGGCAGCGGACCGTCCCCCTGGAGGAGGGGCTGGCGGCGGCGCAGGGGCAGGAGAAGGCGGTGTGGGAGCAGATCCTGGCCCTGCCGGAGCGGTACAAGGCGGTGATGCATCTCTACTACTACGAGGGGTACACCGTAGGGGAGATCGGGGAGATCCTGGGGCTGAGCGCCGGCGCGGTGAAGACGCGGCTGTACCGGGGGCGGCAGGCCCTGCGGATGGAAATGGAGGAGGAGACATGAGAGCGAAGGACTATCGAGACGCCATGGACGCCCTCCCGCTGCCGGAGGGGATGGAGGAGCGGGTTGCCGCGGCGGTGGATGCCCGCCGCCGGCGGGCAGGGCGCACCCGCCGCCTGTGGACGGCCCTGGCCGCGGCGGCCCTGCTCCTGGCCGCCACCCTGGGGACAGCCCTTGCCGCCAGCGAGAGTTTCCGGGCGGCGGTGTTTACCTTCCTCCGCCTGGGGACGGCGGAGGAGGTGCCGGCCGGGCTGGAGACCTCGGCGGAGGGGGACGCGGTGTGGCTGGGCAGGCGCACCTTGGAGGGCGCGGTGACGGTGGAGTACCTCCGGGTGGGGGGGCGCCGCGACGACGAGAACGGCATCCTCTGCTGCTGGCAGGACGAGGCGCGGATGGAGCCGGCCTTCTACGCCGCGGCGGATGAGGGGCTGGTGGCCCTGCCGGCCCGGCATCTGGAGACCGAGGTGACCTGGGAGGGGGAGA
>CALWXD010000018.1 GCA_944385425.1 uncultured Oscillospiraceae bacterium
GCCTCATCCACAAGCCCACGGGCATTGTGGTGGCCAGCCAGCAGGAGCGCAGCCAGTTCCAGAACAAGGACAACTGCATGAAGATGCTCCGGGCCAAGCTCATGGAGCTCAAGGCCCAGCAGCACGCGGAGAAGATCTCCGATATCAAGGGCGTGCAGATGAAGATCGAGTGGGGCAGCCAGATCCGATCCTATGTGTTCATGCCCTATCAGATGGTGAAGGACACCCGCACCGGCTATGAGACCGGCAACATCGACAGCGTGATGGACGGAGACATCGACGCCTTTATCAACGCCTATCTCACCGCCAGCGCCACCGGAGAACTGAAGAAGTAAGCCACAACCCCCCGCGGGCGGCAGAAGCCGCCCGCGGGGGGTTGCTTTGGTATGCCGGCGGCTTACCGCGCGGCGAAGAAGGCTTGGATCTCCGCCGCATCAGCGGCCGCGCTGCCCTGGACAAAGTCCGGCTTCCCGCCGCCCCGGCCCCGGAGCGCGGCGTTGATGTCCTTTGCCAGCTGCCGCAGGTCCCCGCCGTGCTCCCCCACGGCGTACTTGTAGGCCCCGTCGGCCCCGGCGAACACGGCGCACCGCCCGCCGCACGTCTCCAGCACCGCCGCGCAGAGCCTGCGCACCGACTCGCTGGACATCTCCCCCTCCAGGAGCAGCACGTCCCCGGCTCCGGCCAGCTCGGCGGCTTTTCGGGAGAAGGCGTCCTCCTCCAGCGCCGCCGCCCGGCCCCGGAGGGCGTAGAGCTCCCGCTGCATCCGCTCCACCGCCGCCGCGGTGTCCATGGCCTTGGCGCTGAGCAGGTGGGAGATGGCCGTGTTCTGCGCCAGCACCCCGCTGCAGTAGCGGAGGGCCCGGCCCCCGGCGGCCATCTCGATGCGCACCCCCTCCCGGAACTTCTGGCAGGTCAGGAGCTTCACCAGCCCCACCTGGCCGGCGGAGCGGACGTGGGTGCCGCAGCAGGCGCAGCAGTCCGCCCCGGGAAAGGTCACCAGCCGCACCACGCCGGGGATCACCTTCTTGCTGCGGTAGGCCGCCCGCTCCAGCGCCTCCCCGCTGAGGAAGTCCGTCTCCACCGGCCGGTCCTCCCATAGGTAGGCGTTGGCGGCGGCCTCGATGGCGGGCAGGTCCTCCGTGGGGATGTCGGCGTTGAAGTCAATGGTCACCAGCTCATGGCCCATGTGAAAGCCCACGTTGTCGCAGCCGTAGCGCCCGCAGAGGATGCCGCTGACGATGTGCTCGCCGCTGTGCTGCTGCATGTGGTCAAAGCGCCGCGCCCAGTCGATGGCGCCGGCGACCTGCGCCCCGACGGGGAGGGGGCCGTCGCACAGGTGGCGGATCACGCCGTCCTTCTCCCGCACGTCCAGGACCCTCACGCCCCCCAGGGCGCCGGTATCCGCGCCCTGGCCGCCCCCCTCGGGGTAGAAGGCGGTGCGGTCCAGCACCACGGCCCAGCGGCCCTTCTCCTCCTCACAGGAGAGGACGGCGGCGGTGAAGGTCTGGAGGAAGGAATCTTTGTAATAGAGCTTTTCCGTTTCCTGCATGGGAAAACGCCTCCTTGGAAAAATGGGATCTCCCGGCCGCTACACCCGGCCCGGATAGGGCTCCCGTACATCGGTCAGGCCCAGCAGATAGTCGGTGCTGGTGTGGTGGATGGCGGCCAGCCGGATCAGGACGGCCGTGGGGATGTCCCGCTGGCCCAGCTCATAGTTGCTGTAGACCTGCTGGGAGCAGTGGAGCTGCGCGGCCATCAGCGCCTGGGACAGGTCGGCGTCCTCCCGCAGGGCGCGGATGCGTGGGTACATCGTCATCACCTCACTGTCCATTATAGAATACCGCAATGTGCAGTATTTCCTTTTACCGCAAATTGCGGTAAAACAGGGACGAGGTGATAAGATGAAGGATCCGAAAGGAACCCATCCTGTTTCCATAATCTTGCCGGAGCAGGAATATCAGGAATTGCAGAAGTTGGCACGAAAAACCGGGCGCAGCACCAGCGGATATTTCCGGCAGGTGCTGCGCTGGTTCCTCCGCAGCCGCGGCGACTGTTTAGAGCCGCAGGACTATTTTCAGAAAAAGGGGTCAGAAGAATGGGAAAGCTCCGGCGGCCCCCTACAGGTGCAGGAACAGCCAGTTCCACACCCGGATGACCACAAAGAACCCGGCAATGGCGCTGGCCAGGTTGGAGACCACCGCGCAGGCCACCGCCCGCCGCCGCCGGTCCGGCCGGAACAGGAGGCGGTAGGCCAGGGCCTCGGCCAGCATAATCACCGGCTCGCAGAGCAGCATCAGGGGGATGGGGTGGGCCGGCAGGGACAGGACGGCGGTGAAGGCCAGCTGGGTCACGAGGTTGGCTATGAGGAACACCAGGAAATTCCGGCGGCAGAAGCAGCCGAAGGCCGCCAGCGGCAGCCCCTCGATCACCAGGGTGGGCAGCAGGGTGGAGAGGAGCTGGGCCAGCCACGCCAGGGCCGGGGGCCGCTGCCGGATGGTGCGGCCCTCCCAGTCCAGGGTCAGGCTGTCCTGTAGCAGGCGGCGGGTATAGGGCTGGGAGAGAAACACCTCCCCCTCCGCCGTCACCAGCAGGACGCGGAACTCCTCCGGCACGCCGGCATAGGAGAAGAGGTGGACGCCTTCCTCCGCCGGCGTGAGACTCCCCCACATGGGGCCGTGGGCCGTGCCCTGGACCGTGCAGGCGTGCCACCCCTCCGGCACCGCCGCCTCCAGGGCCGAGAGCAGATCCTGATCCAGCTCCTCCGGATGGTCCACGCTCCAGGCGAGGCTGTCAAAGAGGTCCATCCCCGCCTCGTCCCGCTCCAGGATGTCCAAATAGTAGAGGCCCTCCGGGGCATTGGCCACCCGGATGGCCAGGGCCGGCTCCGGCCCGGAATCCGCCGCCGCGGGGACGGCCAGCAGGACCGAGAGGGCCAGCGCCAGCAGCGCGGCGCGCAGGGAACGCTTCATCGGGCACCTCCTAAAAGAGATTTGTTCTATCCGATTTCCGCCGGGCCGGGAATCCTTCCCAGTGCCGGCACAATGGCCGCCATCTGCATCCAAACCGATCCCCGCCTCTGTTTTCCCCATTCTACCACCGGGAAGGGGAAAGGGCAACAACAAACCGGTAACAGTTTCCGCCCCGCCGCTGCCAAACGGCGCCCCCGCCGGTCTTTTCTTTTCCGGAGAAACGTGGTACACTGCTCTGGTAAGCGAGATGGTTTTTCCTTGAAAAGGAGTGATTTTTGATGCGGCGTCTCTTCCCGGCGGTGCTCTCGCTTTTGCTGCTGCTCACCGCCTGTGCCCCCAGCGCTCCGCTCACCGACAGCGGGGCGGACAACACCGACTTTTCCACCCAGAGCCCCCCCTCCGGGGAGGCGGAAACCCCGCCCACGGAGCCGGAGGAGCCCACCCCGCCCCCGGATCCCCGGCAGGAGGCCGTCGGCAGCCTCCTCTCCTCCATGACTCTGGAGGAGAAGGTGGGGCAGATGTTCTTCGTCCGCTGCCCGGAGTTTGACGCGGCGGCGGACGTCTCCGCCTACCACCTGGGGGGCTACCTGCTCTTCGGCCGGGATTTCAGGGACAGGAGCGCCTCGGATGTGACGGACCTCCTGGAGACCTTCCAGGCCATGGCCGACATCCCCATGCTCATCGGCGTGGACGAGGAGGGGGGCACGGTGGTGCGCCTCAGCTCCAATCCCAGCCTGGCCCCGGACGGGAAGTTCCCCTCTCCCCAGCGGCTTTTTGCCCAGGGGGGCCTGGAGGCCATTGCCGCGGACGCGGAGAAAAAGAGCGCCCTGCTCCTGGGGTACGGCATCAACGTCAACTTCGCCCCGGTGGCGGACGTGTCCACCGACCCGGCGGACTTCATGTACGACCGCACCTTCGGCCGGGACGCGGCGGCCACGGCGGAATATGTCTCCACCGTGGTGGGGGAGATGGAGGCCGCCGGCATCGGCAGCGTCCTCAAGCACTTCCCCGGCTACGGCAATAACGCGGACACCCACACCGGCGTCGCCGTGGACGAGCGGCCCATGGAGACCTTTGAGACCTCGGATTTCCTCCCCTTTTCCGCGGGCATCGCCGCCGGGGCGGACAGCGTGCTGGTGAGCCACAACATTGTGACCTGCATGGACGCCGCCCTCCCCGCCTCCCTCTCCCCGGAGGTCCACCGGGTGCTGCGGGAGGAGCTGGGCTTTTCCGGCGTCATCCTCACCGACGACCTGGCCATGGACGCCGTGGAGGCCTATGCCCAGGACGGCTCTGTGGCGGTGCTGGCGGTGCTGGCGGGCAACGACATGGTGGTCACCACCGACTACCGCACCCAGATCCCCCTGGTGATCCAGGCGGTGGAGGACGGCACCATCCCCGAGAGCACCATCGACCAGGCGGTGGGCCGGGTGCTGGGCTGGAAGTACGATCTGGGCCTGATCGGATAGGCCGGCACCGCCGCGCCCCATGGCGGGGCAGCAGCGCAGGCGGTTCTCCTCAAAAAACACAGAGGCGAGGGCTTTTGGCCCCCGCCTCTGCCGCTGCCGGGCGGCCTGCGCATCACTCGTTTTTCATCAGGCAGGCGTAACCCGTCCCGGTCTGCCGGTATACCGCCTCGATGTCCTGATCCATCCGCTCCAGCAGGGGGTCCGTCCCCTCGTAGCACACGCAGGTGCCGCAGGAGGAGCTGAGGGCCCGGGGTACCGGCGCCAGGGCCGCCGCCGCCCCGGCTGCCTCCAGAGCCCTGGCCGTGCGCAGGGCGGCCAGATGGGTATAACATGTCGCGACAAATTTCATTTGGTCAGCACCAGCTTGAAATCCCCCTCAAAATCGGAGACCTCCACCCGATAGCCCGCATGCTGGGCAAACCGCTTCACGTTTTCCACGGAGCACTGGTTGTCCACCGCCACCTCCAGGGAGGCGGGCGCCCCCTCCTTCACAGCCTTCTGCACCATCACCACCGGGGTGGGGCAGGAATATCCTCTGGCATCGATCATGATTCATCCCTCCAGTTGATTGGTGTTGGCAACGGAAATCACGGCAAAGAGCACAAAGCCGATCCCTACGGCCCAGGCCACCGGCCCGGTGCCGATGCCGTCGGCCGAGGAGGCCAGCCCCAGGTTGTGGGCCGCCGCGGCCCCCACAATGAATCCGGTCACCGTGACGGCAGAGTCGGTGTTGCCCTCCCCGGCCAGGATCAGCTGACGCAGGGGGCATCCCCCCAGAAGCACGGAGCCCCAGCCCACCAGCACCATGCCCAGCAGGTTCCAGAGCCCATCGCTGTGGGCCACGGGCTGGCCCGCAAAGGAAAAGGTGAGGCCGTTCCCCACCAGCAGGTTCCCCGCCATCACTGTGACAATGATGGCGATGAAGGCGGAGATCAGCCGGAAATCCCGGAAGAGCACCGCGTCCCGGATGCCCCCCACCATGCACAGCCGGGAGCGCTGGTCCGCCGCGCCCACCGCCAGCGCCACAGCCAGGGCCGCTGCAGCCGGCGCGGCCATGGAGCCGGGGCCGGAGACGCTGCGCTGGAGCAGCTGCGGCGCGGCAAAGAGGATCACCAGCAGGGCCAGCATCAGCCCGGGGAATATGAGTCCCTCGGTCATGGACTGGCGGTAGGCCCGCTTCAGGCTGAACCCCCGCTTCAGGAACACAATGCCGATCAGGATCCCCAGGACAAACCCCACCAGACCCACCACGGCGTTCAGGTCTCCGCCGCCGATGCGGATCACCATGCGCAGCGGGCACCCCAGGAACACCAGGGCCCCGATCATCACAAACACCGCGATGACAAAGCGCACCATGGGGGAGGAGCCGCCCTTGGGCCGGAACTCCTTCCGCCCCAAGGCGATCAGGGCAGCCCCCAGCACCAGGCCCATGATCTCCGGCCGGGCGTACTGCACGATGCCCGTGCCGGTCTCCGCGGTAAAGCCGGCCCGCTGGAAATTCAGTGCCCCGGCGATGTCCCGCAGGAAGCAGGCGATGCAGAATCCCATATTCTGGGGGTTGCCCCAGGCTGTGAGGGCTACCGCAGCCGCCCCCACCAGCACGCCCGTGAGGATCAGCGGCCCATAGCGTTTCAGAAAACTCTCTCTCTCCATACACATTCCCTCCGTTTGTTATTCTTTTCCAAAAATAACGCTCTTGTCAAAAAAGACGCCTGCGGATTTGCTCTCCCTTCCGCAAACGTCTCCCTGGTTGTTTTTACTGTAGCATATTCCCGGGGAAAAAGCAAGGGGGCAGGGCGCTTCTCCCTCTGGCAGACCCCGGCAGGGAGAAGCGCGGCACGTCCGTCCCAAAGGGCAAAAGGGGAAGAGGAGGCTCAGCGCCTCCTCTTCCCCTTTTCTTTGAAATGGCCTGAGGTTATTCCTCGGTATCCTCTTCCTTCTCCGTAATGGCGATGTGCAGCTCGTCCAGCTGCTTGGGCCCTCCCCACGGGATGTGCCATCCCGCGGGGGCCCCGCTGATCTGACATGCTCGGCAGAAATGAATTCTGCCTGCGCCAAGGCCCTGCCGGCGCAGGGCGCTTGTACGGCGCGATGCGCCGGGGTGGAGCAGAAGCAGAGGGAGGGGCCGTCCTTATTCGGCCTCGTCCTCCTCTTTCTCGGTGATCTGGATGTGCAGCTCATCCAGCTGCTTCTGCCCTCCCCA
Organism: uncultured Oscillospiraceae bacterium; assembly: GCA_944385425.1. Lineage (GTDB taxonomy): Bacteria > Bacillota > Clostridia > Oscillospirales > Oscillospiraceae > CAJFPI01. The sequence continues at coordinate 6,642 of CALWXD010000018.1, forward strand.
CGGGATGTGCCATCCCGCGGGGGCCCCGCTGATCTGACATGCTCGGCAGAAATGAATTCTGCCTGCGCCAAGGCCCTGCTGGCGCAGGGCGCTTGTACGGCGCGATGCGCCGGGGTGGAGCAGAAACAGGAGCAGCCTGAGGTTATTCCTCGGTATCCTCTTCCTTCTCCGTAATGGCGATATGCAGCTCATCCAGCTGCTTCTGCTCCACGAAGGAGGGGGCGCCCATCATCAGATCCTGGGCGTTCTTGTTCATGGGGAAGGGGATGATCTCCCGGATGGAGTCCTCCCCGGCCAGGAGCATCACCATCCGGTCCACGCCCGGGGCGATGCCGGCGTGGGGGGGCGCGCCGTAGCAGAAGGCGTTGTACATGGCGGGGAACTTCTTCTTCACATCCTCTTCGCCCAGGCGCACCAGGTTGAAGGCCTTGATCATAATCTCCGGGTCGTGGTTTCGCACCGCGCCGGAACTGAGCTCCACGCCGTTGCACACCAGGTCGTACTGGAAGGCGGTGATGGTCAGGGGGTCGATCTCCCCGGCGATGGCCTTGTCCAGAATCTCCGCGCCGCCGTTTGGCATGGAGAAGGGGTTGTGGCAGAACTCCAGCTCCCCGCTCTCCTCGCCGATCTCGTACATGGGGAAGTCCACAATCCAGCAGAACTCGTAGCGCTCCTTGTCCATGTGGTTGGGGCACAGGGCGCCCAACTTGTTGCGCAGCACCCCGGCGGCCTTCTGGGCCTGGCCCTTCTTGC
>CALWXD010000019.1 GCA_944385425.1 uncultured Oscillospiraceae bacterium
TGAATATCCTGGATGTGGCGGCGGATGTGCTCAACAGCGCCGGAAAGCTTTTGATCACCTATTACAGCGCCCCGGACAGCCTCTTTGAAAACGGGTATACCATGGTGTTCCGCAACTGCTATGGAGAAAGCGATCTGGGCTCCGCTATCGCCGCCTATGCTGTAGAGCGGGAGGACATGAACCGCATCGCCATCTATCACAGCGACACCGACTACGAGGGGGAGATGGCACGGGCCTTCCTGCGGGGCGTGGAGGGCAGCGACACCCAGGTGGTGGACGTGGCCATCACCACACCGGTGGACACGGAGATGGAGGAGATCCTGGCGCGGTGGGAGGCGCTGGACGTGGACACGGTGTTTGTCAGCCAGTATTACGGCGAGGACGCCTTCGCCATCCTCCGCCAGGTGCGCACCGCCTTCCCCGAGATGAACATCCTGGGGGACTTCTCCTTTGACTATACCGACTACCTCCTGGCCGACCAGGCGGTGAGCGACGACATCTATATCGCCCACCCGGTCCCCCTGGAGCCCAGCGCGGAGGTGGACGCCTTCTACCAGCGCTACCGGGAGACCTACGGTGCCGAGCCCACCCAGTGGGCGGTGCAGCTGTACGACTCGGTGCGGATGGTGGCGGACACCGCCGTGCGCATCGGCAGCACCGACCCGGCGGACATCGCCCAGGCCTTCCACAGCGAGGGAGGGTATGCGGGCGTGGGGGGCACCATTGCCTTTGATGCCCAGGGCCGCTTGACGGGACGCTCCCCTCTTATCATGGTGTCGGAGAGCGGCAGGTTTCAGTTTGTAGAGGAGTGACGGCTATGGATTCTGAGCGCATCTTTACCCGCCGTAGCGGCGGGAGCGATAAGGCGGCGGACTTCCGGCGGCCCCGGGTGGCGCCGCCGGTGATCTGGCTGGCGGCGGTGGTGATGGCGGCTGCCGCGATCGGGGCGGCGGCCTGGTGCTTTGCCGGCACCATCACCCAGAGCCTGCAGATCACAGGGGTGGTCTTTCCCCAGTACGGCATCGAACAGGTGACCAGCGAGGTGGAGGGCCTGGTGTCCTATGTACAGCTGGAGGTGGGGGACGCAGTGGAGGCGGGCGACCTCATCGCCATCGTCCCCCAGCAGGCGCTGCTGGAGCAGATCCGGGCGGCGCGGGAGGCGCAGGCGCCCCAGGCGGAGCTGGAGGCGCTGTACCGCGACTACCAGCGCGCATCCATGATCTACACGCCGGTGTCCGGCCGGGTGGTGGACCTTGTCCAGCGGGGCAGCCTCCTCCAGGCGGGGGACCTGGTGGCGGGGATCACCAGCTCCAACGTATCCACAAACGAAGCGGAGATCCGGGCCTATGTCCCCTCCACGGTGGCCCAGTCCATGAAAAAAGGCATGGAGGTGCGGGTCTACCCCGGCTCCGCCGGGACGGAGGACTACGGCTATGTCCAGGGCCTGGTCAGCGACATCTCCGGCTACCCCATTACGGAGACGGATATCAGCGAGACGCTGGGCCGCTTTTACGCCAGCGAGATCGTACCCCGGGAGGAGAATATCGTGGAGGTGCGGGTGACGCTGCTGGGCGGCGCCGAGGGGACCACCGGCGCCTGGTCCGGCGCCGAGGGGGAGAGCCTGGCCATCGAGACGGGGACCCTCTGCCGGATGGAGGTCATCGCCAGCGAGATGACGCCGTGGGCGTACTTATGTTCCTAGGAGAAGGGGGGAAGAGCCGGTGAAAAAGCATCGGAGCGCCGGGCGTGTCAAGCTGATTTTGCAGACAGCGCCCGGGGAGAACGGCGCGGCCGCGCTGGCGATGGTGCTGTCCTATTACAAGTCCCCCGCGGCCATGGAGGAGCTGACGGAGCGCCCCATCGCCAGTGCCGCCGACCTGGTGGCCCAGGCCCAGCGCAGGGGGATCTATGCCCAGGGCTATCAGATGACCTTTGAGCAGCTGGCCCAGGCGCCCATGCCCCTCATCGCCCACTGGCAGTTTCGTTCCTTTGTGGTGGTGACCGGCATCCGCGGCGGGAAGGTGTGGATCAACTCCCCGGAGGAGGGGGCGCTGTGCCTCACCCGCCGGGCGTTTGAGGAGGGGTTTACCGGCGTGGCGGTGTGTTTTGCCGCCCCGGCGGAGGAGCCCCCCGGGGAAGAGGCGGGACCCCGCCGCGGCAGAGTCCGGCGGTCCCGGGGAAACGCGCTGCCCGCCGCGCTGGCCGCGGCCCAGGCGCTGACGGCGGCCTGCTGCCTGGTGATGGCGGTGCTGTTTCGCTGGGCGGCCGACCGGATGTCCGCCCCCCGCTCGGAGGGGGAGGGGCTGCTGCTCTGGGGGCTGCTGCTGGCGGCGCTGTGCCAGGGCGCGGCGGCGGCGGTCCAGGGGGCGCTCCTTAAAAACAGCGGCGGGAAGGACCGCCGCTTGCGGGAGGAGCGCCTGCGGGCGCTGCTGGAGGGGAAGACCGCCGCCTTTTTCAAGGGGGCGGCGGCCTGCCGGCTGGAGCTGGCCGCGCGAAACGGCCAGGCGGCCGACGCGGCGGCCCAAGCTGCCGCCTGCCGGATCCAGCTGATCAGCGGCGGGGTCTGCCTGGTGCTGGTGGGGCTGCAGAGCGCGGCGGCGGGCATCGCCGCGGCGGTGGCGGCAGCCGGCTACTGGGCCTTTTGCCGGCAAAGCAAATGGCGGGTGTACAGCGACCTGCGCCTCTCGGCGCGGGACCGCTTTTTGGCGGCGGACCGGGCCGCCGGAGACCTGGAGCGCGGGGAGGAGCTGCGGCTCTCCCGGGGGACCCGGGAGGGCTTTCGGCGCTGGGCCTGCCTGGCCGGCAGCGCCCGGCGGCCCGAGGCGGTGTTGCGGCAGCGCCGGATGTGGTATTTCGCCGCCGCGGTTTTGCTGCTGGCGGTGCTGCTGGTATGCCTGGAGGAGATGGTGGCCGGCCGGGCCGGCGGGGCGGACTTGATGGGATGCCTGGGCCTGGCCGGCGGCGCGGCGGCCGCCCTGGGGGCGGCGCCGGGCCTTGTGGAGGCGCAGATGCGCCTGCGCTGCCTGGAGGAGGACGCCCGGGCCGTGCCGCCGGCGGAGGAGGAGGCCCCCGCCCCCGGCGGGGAGCGGGACGGGGCGCTGACCCTCCAGAACGTCACGCTGCGCCGGGCGGAGGACAAGGAGCCGCTGGCGAAGGGCGTCGCCTTCACGGTGCGGCGGGGGGAGATTTTGACCGTCGCCGCTCCGGCGGAGGTGCGCGCCGCCCTGGCGCCGGTGGCGGCGGGGCTGGAGCGGCCCCGCCAGGGGGAGGTCTACCTGGGGAACACGGCCCTCTCCGCCCTGGGGGAGCGGGAGCTCTGCGGGAGCATCCGCCTCCTGGGCGGCGGCGTCCCCTTCCCACGGGGGACGGTCCGGCAGAACATTGCCGCCGGCCTTCCCGGGATCACGGACTGCGCCGTGGCGGAGGCGGCGGCCGACGCGCTGCTGCACGGAAGCATCCTCCTGCGCAGAGACGGCTACGATACGCCGGTTTCCACGCTGTCGTCGGGGGAGCGGGTGCTGCTGGAGTTCGCCTGCGCCTTCGCGGGGGGGACGCCCTTCCTGGTCTGCGACGGGCTGACCGGCCGGCTGGACCCGGAAACGGAGGAGCGGCTGATCCAGTCCCTGCGCCGGCGGGGCGTGGGCGCGGTGCTTTTGACAGAGGATTTGACCCTGCTGCGGAAGGGGGATCTGGCCTGCCGCATCGACGGCGGGCAGGTTACCCTCCTGGAGCGGGGGGAGCTGGTGGACGAGGAGGTGTACAGCCTTGCATAGCGGTGAAACGCGGCAGTCCGCCGCCTTTGACGGCCTAAAACGGCTGCTGGAGTATTTCCACCTGCCCTGCCAGGCCCTCCCCGGGGACGCCCCCACGCTGGAGGAGGCTGTGGAGATCCTCAACGAGGAGACGGACCTCATCCTCCTCCCTGTCACGCTGGAGGGGGCGTGGTTCCGCACCGCGGCCGGGGCCTTTCTGGCGCGGGACCAGGCCGGCATCGGCAAGGCCCTTTTGCCGGACTGGCTGGGTCGGTACTACTTCTATGACGAGGGGACCGGCCGGCGGGTCTATCTGACAGAGAAAAACAGCGGGCAGTTCCAGCCGCTGGCCTATGCCGCGGCCCTGGACTTCCCCGATGCTGCCGTCACCCCGGCTGCGCTTTTGCGAAAGCTCCTCCGGGGATTGAGCGGCTTTGAATGCCTTCTCCTGCTGGTGTGGGCGGTTTTGGGCGGCGGGCTGTGGGTGCTGCTGGCGCAGCTGGTGCACAGCGCCCTGTCCCAGGCGGTCCTGGCGGCGGACTGGTCCGCCTTCTGGCGGCTGGCGGCGGGGATAGCGGCCGTCTTTTCGCTGGAGTGTCTCTTGGTCTGTAGCGGCGGACGGGTGATCGCCCGGGCGGCGCAGAAGGGGGCGCTGGGCGCGCTGCCGGGCGTCGGCGGGCGGCTGTACGCCGCGGAGGGCCTAGAGGACCCGGCGCGGGCGGCCTGGGGCCTTGCGGCCTTCCGGGACAACGGCGAGCGGGTCGTGCGCTGGCTGCTGTACACGGCCTGGGGCCTCGTGGCCGGCGTGGTCGTGGAGACGGCGCTGGCGGCCGCGGCGCCGGGCAGCGCGGCTGTGGCGCTGGCGCTGGCCCTGGGGCTGTATGCCGCGCTGGCCGTCGTATGCCTCCGGAATGCCCGGCGGAAGCCGGAGCGCCCCGCCGCGGCGGAGCGGCGGGAATGGTTCCTGCGTCGGGCGGTGGACCGCCGGCTGGGGTTTGAGCGGCCCTTCCCGCGGGACAGCGCCCGCCGCCGCGGCGGGTTCCCGGGGTGGTGGATCTGGCTGGCGCTGGTGCTTTTGGCCCTGCCGCCGCTGTGGACCGCCCTTAGGGAGGGGGCGTCGCTGGCGCGGCTGCTGCGGACGCTGATGCTGTACCTGCCGGTGGCGGCGATGCCGCTGGGGGCGCTTTTGGGCGCCGGCCGGGCCGGCCGGGCGATCGCCGCCATGGCGGCCCTGCTGCCCGCGGCGAAAAAGCCGCCCAGAGGCGAGGTCGCTCTGCCGCCCCTGGGCAGCGTCCTGGAGCTGCGGGACGTCACCTTCGCCTACCCCGGACGGGAGACGCCGGTGCTGCGGGGGGTGAACCTGCGGCTGGCGCCGGGGGAGACGGTGGGGATCCTGGGGGCCACCGGATCCGGCAAGACCACCCTGGTCCGGCTGCTGACGGGCCTTGCCCGCCCCACCGGCGGCAATATCTACTACGGCGGCGTGGAGCTGGGGCGCTACAACGGGGCCTCCCTGCGCCGGCGGATCGCCTGCCAGCCGGGCGGCGACGTGCTTTTGACCTGCCGCGTGCCCCGGCAGCGGGACGGGCGGACCTGCGTGGTGCTCTCCGCGCGGAGGGGCGACCTGGCCGGCTGCGACCGGATTTTCCGCCTGGAAAACGGCCTGCTGGCGGAGGAAGAGCAGTAAAACAAGCGGAAGTGAATGACGGTGATTCAAACGAAATATCAAGGAATTTGCGAAAAATCTGAAAATACGGGGAGACAATCCCACCGGAATGTGATAGAATTTGAGCGGGAGCTGACCGGCCGGTACGGCTTTCAGAGGTTCCAGCCCTCCGACGACCAGATGGTGGACCAGTACAGCCGGGACAGCATCTTTTTCGACCTGTCCTTCACCAATTTCTGGGCCTGGGACGGGGTGTTCCACTACTATTACCGCATTGTCGGGGATACGCTGACGGTGGTCTATATGGACTTAAGCGGCTGCCCCGCCGCCATTTTGATGCCGGGCCCCTCCCGGGACCTGGGGGAGGCGGCGGAGCTGCTGCGGGACATGTTCGCCCGCTCCGGCGCGCCGCTGCAGGTGGACTATGTGCCGGAGGAGTGGCTACCCGACTTTCGGCGCCTGGAGCTGCCCCTGGAGATCGTCTGCGACCGGGACTGGAGCGACTACGTCTACACCGTGGCGGACTTTGTCAACCTGGAGGGCGGGGAAAACAAGGGGAAACGCCGGGAGCTCAAGCGCTTTGCCGGCCTGGGGGAGGTGGCCTTCCGCCCCTTTGACAGGGACCGCTTTGACGACGCGCTGGAGATCTTCGACCGGTGGTGCAGCTGGCACCGCTGCCGGGACTGCTTTTACGGCTGCGAGCGCAGCGCCTTCGCCCGTGTCCGGGAGATCTGGGACCGGCGGAGGTTCTACGGCGGCTTGATTTACCTCGACCGTGCGCCGGCTGCCTTTGCCCTGGGGGAGACGCTGGGGGGATGCGCCTGCTATTCCTTCCAGAAAAACGTGGAGAATTTCAGAGGGCTGACGTATTATCTGAGCTACCAGTGCGCCGTCAGCCCCGGCCATCCGCCGGCGCTGAACTGGTGCGAGGACATGGGGCTGGAGGGGCTGCGGGAGAACAAGCTCCGCTACCGGCCCAATCAGCTGGTCAGCAAATATTCCGTGCGCATTCCCACATGAGGCGGCAGATGCCGCGGTCCGCACGGGAAAAGAGGGGAGAGAAACCTGTGAGTATATTCTGGAAGAAGTACCGCCTGGCGCTGTGCGTCCTCCTGGCGGCCATCTGCGCGGTTACGGCCCTTTTGGGCTGGAGCGCCCTGCAGCTGGATCCCCGGGTCGACACGGTCTACATCGGCGACCCCACCGCCTTCCTCTATGAGGAGAGCGGGGAGCGGTACGTCATCGCCAACGGCAATACCAGCATCTTGGTGCTCAACGGGGCGGACGAGTATGTGCGCACCATCTCCGGCGGCAAGGAGGTCCAGGGGTTCTACTACGCCCAGACCCTGGCCGCCGACGGGGCGGGGAACCTCTACGTCCACGACCGGCTGCTGGGGGACAACGGCAAGGACGTGGCCGCCGAGCGGATCGCCGCCTACGACAGCGGCGGCGCGTTTGTAAGCTATCTCTTCGAGTTGCCCCACGACCTGGAAAGCAACGGGGAGAACCGCAACCGCATCCACGGCATGACCTGGCGGGACGGGGATCTCCTCTTTGTGCGGGTGGACCAGGACAGCTTTGCCCTGTGCCGCCTGGACACGGAGACGGGGGAGCTGACGGAGGAGGCGGTCTACGCCTATCCGGAGGCCTACCGGTACTTGATGTACGCCGCTGTCTCCGATGACCTCCAGGTGTACTTCAGCGATAAGCTGGGGTCGGTCTGGCAGGCGGAGGCGGGCGGGGCCCACACCTGCCTCTACGACGCGGCGGACTATGCCACGGAGGACTTCTACAGCGTCGCCACCCAGCTCAGCTGCGGGCCGGACGGCAGCGTCTACTTCAACGACGTGGGCCAGCGGGAGATCCGCCGGATCCTGCCCGACGGCGCGGTGGAGACGGCGGTAGGCCAGGGGGAACCTCTGGCCCAGCAGCCGGCGTCCTTTAACGAGCTGCCCATCTACTCCTACCTGGACGTGACGGCCCGGGGGGAGATCGTCGCCATCTACTGCGAATACTACTACGATGAGAGCTACGGCGATTATATCTATGACTACTGCGTCTATGTGGAGGACGGGGAGGGGACGCCCCTTCTGAACACCGCCGAGGTGGACAAATCCGCCGGGGTGCAGGCGATGGGCTGGGCGGCCTGCGCGGCGCTGGCCCTTCTGGCGGTGCTGCTGCTGTGCGGCATCGGCTGTGTGATCCACAGCGGATGGATGCGGCGGATCACGGCGAAAGGGCGCATCCAGCTGGCGGTGATCGTGGCGGCGGTGCTCAGCGCGGCCATGGTGTGCTCGGTGCTGGTCAACGACCTCAACCAGCGCTATGTGGAGGAGCGGTCCAGCAAAATGGCCAACATGGCCGTCCTTATGGCCCGGGACTTTGACCCGGAGGATATCCGCAGCATGGATTCCCCGGCGGACTACGACAGCGAGGCCTACCGCCGCATCGACCAGTCGGTGAAGGAGATCATGCTCAGCGGGACAAACGACGACGGCGCCTACTGCACCCTCTACCGGGAGATCAACGGCATCGTCTGCATCATCTACTCCGACGAGGGCCTCAACAACGTGGTCTACCCCATGAGCGGCGTATTTGAGGGCTCTGTGGAGGCGGAGATCTACGCCACAGGCATCCCCCAGCAGGCGTCGGCCTTTTCCAGCGCGGACGGGCACTACACCTTTACCGAGGCCCCCATCATGGATGAAAACGGCGAGGTGATCGGTCTGATCGAGGTGGGGACGGATCTGTACGCCTTCACCGCGGCAAACGAGGCCCTCATCCAGGAGACCCTCCTCGCGGTGCTGATGATCGTGGTGACCTGCGTCCTGCTGTTTTCTGAGGCCACGGTGTTTTTCGAGGCGCTGCGCCGCAACCGGCAGGAGCGGAAACGGCGCATCGCCCGGGATGTGGGCATTATCCGCCCCATCGTGTTCCTGCTGTTTTTTGCCGGCAATATGTCCACCGCCTTCCTGCCGGTGTACGGCATGGGGCTGTGGGACGCCTCCATGGGCATGCAGCAGGAGGTGGCGGCGGCCCTCCCCCTGTCCGCCGAGGTGTTTTTCACCGCCGTGACCTCCCTTCTGGGCGGTTTTTCGGTGGGGTGGCTGGGGACGAAGAAACAGATCGTCCTGGGCGGCGCCTTTGTGATCGCGGGGCTGGGCCTGTGCGGCTTTGCCCCCACCCTCTGGTACCTCATCGGCGGCAGCGTGGTGCTGGGCATCGGCGAGGGCCTCATGCTGGTGGCGCTGAACACCTTCATCAGCAACTACGGGGAGGAGGAGCAGCGCAACCGGGGCTTTTCCGGCTACAACGCGGCCTATCTCTCCGGCGTCAACTGCGGTACGGTGGTGGGCTCTCTGGCCGCCGAGCAGTTTGGCTACCGCAACGTATTTTATATCGCGGTGGCCATCTCCCTTGTCTCCCTCATCCTGGCGGCGGTCTGCCTGTACCAGCAGGCTGGCGGCGGGGAGGAGGAGAAGGAGGAGAAGGGGATGTCCACCCTCCGTTTCCTGCTGCGGCCCCGGGTGCTGGTGTTCTTCCTCTTTATGCTGACGCCCTACCTCATCTGCGCCTCCTTCCTCAGCTACTTCTTCCCCATCTTCGGCGAGGAGAACGGCTTGAGCACCTCCTTTGTGGCCCAGGCGTTCCTCATCTCCGGCGTGATCGCCATCTACCTGGGCCCCACCCTCACCCGTGTGGTGTCCAAACGGCTGGGTGACCGGGGCGGGCTCATCCTGGCCACGGCCATCTATGTGGCGGCCTTTGCGATTTTCGCCCTGCACCCCACGGTGGGCACCTGCTTCGCCATCATCGCCATGCTGGCGGTGGCGGACAGCTTTGGCCTGTCCATGCAGGCGGTGTACTTCAGCGCCCTGCCGGAGGTGCGGCTCTACGGCTCGGGCAAGGCCATGGGCATCAACAGCATGGTGGAGAGCATCGCCCAGACGGTGGGCCCCATGATCTTCGCCGCGGTGCTGCTGCTGGGCGTGGAGCAGGGCGTGATGCTCCTGGCCCAGGGGGTAGGCGCGCTGCTGCTGGTCTTTATCCTCTCGGTGGCGCTGGACCGCAGAAAGGAGAAGGCCCATGCTTGACTATACCTTCCGCCTGGTTAGGGAGGAGGACCTCCCCCGGATGCACCGGCTCTGGCGCACGGGCTTTGGCGATACGGAGGCCTTTATGGCCTGCTTTGAGCAGCGGATGTTCCACCCGGAGTGGATGGAGGCCGCCTTCTGCGGGGAGCAGCCGGCGGCCATGCTGACGCTGATCCCCTGCACGCTCCATGTGGCGGGCGGCGGCGCCTATCAGAGCGGATTTTACTACGCGCTTACCACCGACCCGGACCACCGGGGACGGGGGATTGCCCCGGAGCTCCTGCGGAAGGCTGTGGAGCACCGGGTGGGAAAGGGAATGGACTGCCTCCTGGGGGTTCCGGATAACGACAGCCTGTACCTCTATTACCGCAAGGTCGCCAATCTGCAGGAGGCCTTCTATACCCGCATGGTCTATGCCGCGGCGGAGCGGTTGGCCGGGCAGCGGCCGGTGCGCCTGCGCCGGGTGGACGCGGAGGAGTACCGCGCCATCCGGGAGAGCTATCTCGCCGGGCGGACCTATGTCAGCTGGGACCGGGAGTCAGTGGACTTCCAGGGGGAGATCTGCCGCCAGGGCGGCGGCGACCTGTACTGCTTGGAGGGGAGCCGCCCGGGCTGCGCGGCGGTCCAGTATACCGCCGATGGGGCCCTTCTGGCCAACGAGGTGCTGGCTCCGGAGGAGGAGCTTGCCGGATGCCTGGCGGGGATCCTGGAGAAGTTTCCGGCGGAGCGGACGGAGTTCCGCATGCCGGTTTGGCTGGGGGCCGCCCTGGGCGGGGAGATCCAGCACTTCGGCGTGATAACGCCGGGCGTCCCCCACAGCCGCATTGCGGGAAAGGACGGATACATCGGTCTGGACCTGGCCTAGCGTCCCTGCGAAAAAGAGAGGGCACACACCGCGGCGCCGCGGTGTGTGCCCGTTTTCTTTTTTGCGCGCTGAGGACCGGGACGTGCCGCGCGTCCGAAGGAGGGCGGGGCCGTCTTAGGACTGGGTGTCCGCCTCAAAGCGGTCGATCTTGTCGATCTTGCCGATCACCGTGACGCTGTCCAGCTCGTGGAAACAGTACTGGGCGGAGAATTCCACGTCGGTCTGGTGGTTGCGCTCGATGGCGATGATGTTGATGCCGTAGGCCCGGCGCACGTCGATCTCCTGGATGGTCCGCCCCACCAGCTTTCCGCCCACCTGGATGCGCCGCACCTCCACGTCGTCGTCCAGGGAGATGTAGTCGATGAGGTTGCCGGAGATGAGGCGCTTGCCCACCCGGACCGCCATGTCCGACTCGGGGTAGACCACCGACGCCCCCAGCCGCTTGAGCACCTCGCCGTGCTCGGCGCTGGTGGCCTTGGCAATGACGTGGGGGACGTCCATGTTGATCACCAGCATGGTGGTCATAATGCTGACGTCGATGGCCTCGCCGATGCAGATGGCCACCGTGCCGCAGTTTTGGATGCCGGTCTCCTCCAGGGTGTCCTGGCTGAGGGTCTCCACCACAAAGGCGAAATCCGTGTATTTCCGCGCCGCCTTCACCGCCTGTTCGTCCTTGTCTACGGCGATGACCTCCTTGCCCGCCTCAGCCAGGGTTCTCACCAGGGCGGAGCCAAAACGCCCCAGGCCGATGACGCCGTAAGAGGTGGCCGCAATCTTCTTTTTCATATCTTTACACCTACCCTATCGTAATAGACTCTTCCGAGTAGCGGATGCCAGACTGGGGCCGGTCGATCCAGATGGACAGCAGCGTGAAAGCGCCCACCCGCCCGGCAAACATGGTTAAAATCAAAATCGTCTTGCTGAGGACAGAGAGCCCCGGCGTGATCCCGGTGGACAGGCCCACCGTGCCGAAGGCGGAGACCACCTCGAACACCAGCTGGATGAAGGTGCACTCCGGCTCCAGAACGCACAGCAGGAAGGTGGAGACGAACACCACCAGGGTGGACAGCAGGGCGATCACCGGCGCCTTTCCCATGGACTCGGCGGAGATGGTCCGGTGGAAGGCGCCGGGCCGCTGCTTGGTGAACACCGAGCGCACATCCTGCATCAAAGCGAAGAAGGTGGTGGTCTTGATGCCGCCGCCGGTGGACCCGGGGGAGGCGCCGATGAACATGAGCACCGTCAGCGTAAAGAGGCCGGCGTTGGTCAGCTCCCCCATGGGGTAGGTGGAAAAGCCGGCGGTGCGGGCGGAGACGCTGTGGAAAAAGCAGCCCATCCAGCTCATGTCCTCCGTGGCCTTCAGCAGCAGCGTCCCCACCGTCAAAAGGGCGATGGTGGTGGAGATGACCACCTTGGAGTGCAGCGTCAGCCGTCGGAAGGAGAAGTGGCAGCGGCCCATGTCCAGCATCACCAGGAAACCGAGGCCGCCGAAGATGATGAGACCGCAGGTGGTGAGGTTCAGCAGCACGTCGGTCTGATAGGGGATTAGGTTGCGCAGGCCCCCCAGGATGTCAAAGCCGGAGTTGTTGAAGGCGGCGATGGAGTGGAACACGCTGATCCACAGCGCCCGCAGGGGGGGATAGTCCTGGATAAAGACCAGAAAGCTGAGGACCGCGCCGGCCCCCTCAAAGCAGAGGGTCATCAGCAGCACGGCCTTCACCAGCCGGACGATGCCCTTGAAGGAGTCCACGTTCAGCGCCTCCTTCACCAGCAGGCGCCCCTTGATGCCCACCCGCCGCCCGGCGGCCAGGATGAGGCCCACGCCCACCGATGTGACGCCCAGGCCGCCGATCTGGATCAGCCCCGCCACCACCGCCTGGCCAAAGACGGTGAAGTGGTCGTAGACATCGATGGAGATGAGGCCCGTAACGCATACGGCGCTGGTGGAGGTGAACAGCGCGTCGATGTACGCCACCTCCGCCCCGGGCTTGATGGCGGCGGGCAGCATCAGAAGGCCGCTGCCGATTAGGATCACCGCGGCAAAGCCCAGGGTGATCAGCCGCCCGGGAGGCTGTTTTTTCAAATAGGAAACCATTGTTGCCATGTCGCAGATGGGCCGCCCCGTCTACCGCGGCGGCCCGCTCTTCTCCTTTCTCCCTTAGGAGTTTTTCATAACCACGCTCTCCACGATGTCCGCCACATGCTCGCACGCGTCCACACACTTCTCCAGATAGGTGTAGATCTCCCGCCAGACGATGACCTCCAGCGGGTCGGAACAGGTGGTGTGCAGGGAGCGGAGGCTGGAGATGAAGATCTCGTCGGCCTCCTCCTCCATGGTGTTGATGTGGACGATGCGGCCGTGGAGGGTTTTGGAGTGCCTAAACTGGGTAAACTCCTCCAGCATGCTCTTGGCCTCCTCGCAGCAGCGGATCACCACCTCCGAGAGCTTCAGCGCGTCTGGGCGGATCCGCTGGACGTTGTTGCAGTACAGCCGCAGCAGCACGTCCTCGATCTTGTCGGTGACCTCGTCGATGTTCTGGCTTAGGAGGAGGATGTCCTCCCGCTCGATGGGGGTGATGAAGGCCTTGGCCAGCACGTTGAGCAGCTCGTGCTTTTTCATGTCCGCCGCGTGCTCCACCGCGTGCATCTCCCCCAGTTTCTCCTGGATGCGCTGGGGGTCGAAATCCCGCATGCACTGGTTGAGCAGGTGGGCCGCCTTGCAGGAGTCGTCCATGCAGGCGATAAAGGTGTCAAAATAGAAGGCGTCCTGTCGTCTTGCCATATATTCCTCTCCTTTGTATCCTTCCTTGCCGCCCCGCCGGCCGGGGCAAAGGGGTCACAGCACCGCCATAAAGAACTTTGCCATGAGAAAGCTGATGAGGCCGCAGCCGGGGAAGGTGAACACCCAGGTGAGCATCATATCCTTCACCACGCCGAAGTTGATGGCGCTGAGCCGTTTCACCGCCCCCACGCCCATGATGGCGCTGGTCTTGGTGTGGGTGGTGGACACGGGGATGCCGCCCACGCTGCTCAAGAGCAGGCAGGCCGCCGCCGCCAGGTCCGCGGCAAAGCCCTGGTACTTCTCCAGCTTTACCATGTCCATGCCCACGGACTTGATGATCTTCTCGCCCCCCACGCTGGTGCCAACGCCCATCACAACGCTGCACAGCAGCATCAGCCACACCGGGATCGCCACGCCGCTGACGCCGCTCTCCCCGTTGCAGAAGGCCACGCCCAGGAGCAGCACGCCGATAAACTTCTGCCCGTCCTGGGCGCCGTGCATAAAGCTCATGGCCGCGGCGCCGAAGATCTCGGCGCCCTGGAAAAAGCGGTTGGTTTTCCGCCGGTTCATCCCCGCGCAGAGAAGGGAGATCAGCCTGCAGATCACCCAGCCGCAGGCAAAGCCCAGCAGGAGGCTCATGAAAAGGCCGTAGACGACCTTGACCCACTCCTCGCCGTTGACGCCGTCCAGCCCGTTGTGCATGGCGATGGCCGCGCCGGTGAGCCCGGCGATGAGGCTGTGGCTCTCGCTGGTGGGAATGCCGAAGTAGGAGGCGCCCACGCTGTAGACCACGATGGAGAACAGCGCCGCGCACAGGGCGATGATGGCCTCATGGGTGTTGCCGCCGAAGTCCACCATGTTGCTGATGGTGGAGGCCACGGAGGCGTTGATGTGGGTCATCACCAGCACGCCCAGGAAGTTGAAGACGGCGCTGGTGAGGATGGCGGCCCTGGCCCCCATGCACCGGGTGGTGATGCAGGTGGCGATGGCGTTGGGCGCGTCGGTCCAGCCGTTGACAAAGATGACGCCCAGGGTCAGCACCACGCTGATGAGCAGCGCCGGGTTCTCCCCCATGGCCTGCAAAAAATAGGAAAGTGAGACGTCCATACTCCACCTAACCAAAAAATTTGGCCCCCGGCGCCGACATCCCGGAAGGAAGACCGGTCCGGCCGCCGGTGCAGAGCCATGTACAGCATAGCATCAAAGCGCCGCCGCCGTCAATAGCTTTCCGGGATTTCCCGCCGATCTTGAACGACCTTTTAACGCGCCGGCCGGGAAGGCGGAAAATCGGCGATTGCATCCAGCCGCCGGCATGGTATAATAGCCGGGAGACCCGGGGCGGGCGGCGGACTGCCGGCCCAGGGCCGGGGAAGAAACAACCGGGGAGGAGAGCTTTTTTGAAACAGAGACAACATCGCACGCTCCTCCGCTTTTTGAAGGGGTACGGGCGGCAGAGCGTGCTGGCGCCCCTCTTCAAGCTGCTGGAGGCGCTGTTTGACCTGCTGGTGCCGCTGGTGGTGGCGGAGATCATCAACGTGGGCATCGCGGGGGAGGACGCCGGCTTTATCCTCCGCCGCTGCGGCCTGCTGCTGGCGCTGGGGGTGGTGGGCCTTCTCTGCTCCATCACGGCCCAGTGGTTTGCCGCCCAGGCGGCCATCGGCTGCGCCTGCGCCATGCGCCACACCCTGTTCCGGCACATCGGCACGCTGGACTTCGCCCAGATGGACGCCCTGGGGGGCAGCACCCTCATCACCCGCCTCACCAGCGACATCAACCAGGTGCAAAACGGGGTCAACATGTTCCTGCGCCTTTTCATGCGCTCGCCCTTCATCGTCTTTGGCAGCGTCATCATGGCCTTCACCATCGACTGGCGGACGGCCCTGGTGTTTGCCGGGGCGGTGCCGGTGCTGGGCCTCATCGTCTTTGGGCTGATGCGGCTGACCAATCCCCTCTACCGGGGCGCCCAGAACCAGCTGGACCGGGTGCTGTGCCTCACCCGGGAGAACCTCACCGGCGCCCGGGTGGTCCGGGCCTCCGGCCGGGAGGGGGAGGAGGTGCGCCAGTTCCAGGCGGCAAACCAGCGCCTCACGTCCCTGCAGCTGCGGGTGGGGCGGCTTGCCGCCCTGCTCAACCCCCTCACCTATGTGGTGGTGAACCTGGCGGCGGTGGCGGTTTTATATGTGGGCGGCCGGCAGGTGGAGGGGGGCGTCCTCCTCAGCGGCGACGTCTACGCCCTTACCAACTACATGGGCCAGATCCTGGTGGAGCTGGTAAAGCTGGCCAACACCATTGTCCTCACCTCCAAAGCCCTGGCCTGCGCCGGGCGGATCCAGTCGGTGCTGGACGTGGAGCCGGAGATGGCCTTCCCCGAGGCGGAGGTGCCGGCGGAGGGGGAGGAGGCGGTGGTCTTTGACCATGTGGACCTCACCTACCCCGGCGCCGGCGGCGAGAGTCTCAAGGATATTACCTTTACCCTCCGGCGGGGGGAGACCTTCGGCATCATCGGCGGCACCGGCAGCGGCAAGACCAGCGTGGTGAATCTGATGGCCCGGTTCTATGACGCCACCGGCGGCCAGGTCCGCCTCTTCGGCCGGGCGGTGGCCGACTATCCCAAGGAGCAGCTCAGGACCCTGGTGGCGGTGGTGCCCCAGCGGGCCCAGCTCTTCACCGGCACCATCCGCTCCAACCTCCTCTGGGGCAATGGAAAGGCGGACGACGCCGCCCTCTGGGCGGCCCTGGAGACCGCCCAGGCAGCGGATTTTGTGCGGGAAAAGCCCCTTGGCCTGGAGGAACCGGTGGAGCAGGGGGGGCGGAACTTCTCCGGCGGCCAGCGCCAGCGGCTGACCATCGCCCGGGCTCTGGTGCAGAAACCGGCGGTGCTGATTCTGGACGACAGCGCCAGCGCCCTGGACTTTGCCACCGACGCGGCCCTGCGGAGGGCCCTGCGGGCCCTGGAGGGGGAGATGACGGTGGTGATCGTCAGCCAGCGCACCGCCAGCCTCCGCCATGCCGACCAGATCCTGGTGCTGGAGGACGGACGCCAGGCGGGCCTCGGCAGCCACCGGGAGCTGCTGGAGCGCTGTGAGGTGTACCGGGAGATCTATGAAAGCCAGTTCCAGAAAGGGGGCGCCGGGGCATGAAACAGACAAAGAAGATGCCCTCCCGCCCTGCGCTGCGGCGGCTTTTGGGCTATCTCCGGCCCTACCGGCTGCAGCTGGCGCTGAGCCTTGTGCTGGCGGCGGTGAGCGTGGGGACCCAGCTGGTGCTGCCCATCCTCACCGGCGACGCCATTGATGTGATGCTGGGAGCGGGACAGGTGGATTTTGCCGCCCTGGGGCGGATCCTGGGCGTGATGGCCGTCTCCATCGGCCTGACCGCGGCGGCCCAGTGGGGCATGAACGAGTGCAACAACCGCATGGCCTACTGCGTCAGCCGGGATCTTCGAAACGATGCCATTGAGAAGATCCAGGTGCTGCCGCTGAAGTATCTGGACCGGCACCCCGCCGGGGACCTGGTGAGCCGGGTCATCGCGGATGTGGACGTGCTGTCCGACGGGCTGCTGGTGGGCTTTACCCAGCTCTTCAGCGGCGTCCTCACCATCCTCGGTACCCTGGGGCTGATGCTGTATCTCAGCGTCCCCATCGCCCTGGTGGTGGCGGTGATCACCCCCCTGAGCATCCTCACCGCCGGCTTTATCGCCCACAAGAGCGAGAAATACTTCCGCCGGCAGAGCGAGATCCGGGGGGAGCAGACAGCCTTTGTCAACGAGCGGATCGAGGGGCAGAAGGTGGTGCAGGCCTTCCGCCAGGAGGGGGCGAGCCAGGAAATCTTTGACGAGATCAACGGCCGCCTGCAGCACGCAAGCCTCCGGGCGGTGTTCTACAGCAGCATTACCAACCCCGTTACCCGCTTTGTCAACAGCCTGGCCTATGCCGCCGTGGCCCTGGCCGGGGCCATGTACGCCGTCCGGGGCGGGATCACGGTGGGAAACCTCGCCAGCTTTCTGGGCTACGCCAACCAGTATACCAAGCCCTTCAACGAGATCTCCGGCGTGGTGACGGAGCTGCAGAACGCCCTGACCTGCGCCGGGCGGGTCTTTACCCTTCTGGACGAGGCGGAGCAGACCCCCGACGCCCCCGGCGCCCTGGACCTGGCGCCGGAGGAGGTGACCGGGGCGGTGGAGCTCAGGGACGTGGACTTCCGCTACGCGGCGGACCGGCCCCTCATTGAGGATCTGAACCTGTCGGTGCAGCCGGGGCAGCACGTCGCCATCGTGGGTCCCACCGGCTGCGGCAAGACCACCCTCATCAACCTCCTCATGCGCTTTTACGACGTGGACGGCGGCGCCATCTCCGTCAGCGGCCACGACATCCGCTCCCTCCGCCGCCACGCCCTCCGCCGCAGCTACGGCATGGTGCTCCAGGACACCTGGCTGAAGTCCGGCACCATCCGGGAGAACATCGCCTACGGCAAGCCCGACGCCACGGAGGAGGAGATCGTGGCCGCGGCCAAGCTGGCCCACGCCCACAGCTTTATCCGGCGCCTGCCGGCGGGGTATGACACCGTCATCGCCGAGGACGGGGGCGCCCTAAGCCAGGGGCAGAAGCAGCTGCTGTGCATCGCCCGGGTGATGCTCTACCTGCCGCCCATGCTGATTCTGGACGAGGCCACCAGCTCCATCGACACCCGCACGGAGCTGAAGATCCAGGACGCCTTCGACCGCATGATGGCCGGGCGCACCAGCTTTATCGTGGCCCACCGGCTCTCCACCATCCGCTCGGCGGACGTGATCCTGGTGATGCGGGACGGTCATATTGTGGAGCAGGGCAGCCACGAGGCGCTGCTGGCGCAGAAGGGGCTTTACGCCCAGCTCTACAACAGCCAGTTTGATCAAGCGGCGGAGGGGCCCGGGGGACAGCCGGGCTGATTCGGCGGCGCACCGATTTTCCCCCTTTTTCTGTTTACTTTTCGGGGGAAAGGTGGTATAGTAGTCACGTTGTTATGTTTACCGCGTCCGACCCCATCAAAAAGGAGACCACTATGAAACGAATACTGCGCGCACCGATGATAACCCTGCTGATCGTCGCCATGCTGCTGACCATGGCGCCGGCCTACGCAGCTGACGAGGACTCCGCCGCCTACGGCCAGCGGATGACCTCCCATACAACCCAGCTCAACGAGGGGACCACCCTGGACACCGGCGCCTACTGGAGCACCTACTACGCCGGGGCCAGGCAGGAGACTTATGTGACCTACTCGCCAAACAGCGCCGTGACGCCGGTGGTTACATACGGCGGCAGCGTCACCGCCCGGCAGACGGCCTCCTCCGCCGCCGCGGAGCTGGAGGACCTGGGCTACCGGGTGGTGGCCGGGGTCAACGGGGACTTTTTTGACAGCAACGGCGTCCCCACCGGGATTCTGGTCTCCGGCGGGTACCTCCTCAGCTCCGACGGGGGCAACTATGCCGTCGGGTTCCGGGCGGACGGCTCCGCTGTCATCGGCCGGCCCGCCCTCCGCCTCCAGGGCAGCTCCGACTGGGCCGGGGATGTGACCCTCTCCGGGTTCAACAAGGCCCGCAGCAGCTCCGGCGGCATCTACGCCTACACCGCTGAATTCAAATCCACCCACGACATCGGCACCACAGACCCGGGCGTGGACGTGATTTTGGAGGTCGTCAGCCCCGCTGAGGCCGCCGGCGGCCGCCCCGGCGAGACGCCGGAGACCGCCTGCCCCCTGGTGGGCGGCACGACGTATTACCGCGTGGTCTCCGTGGTGGAGAACACCGAGGGGACCCGGACCGTGGTGGGGGAGAACCAGCTGGTGCTCTCCGCCAACGCCGCCGCCGCGGAGAGCTATCTCACCTACCTGCGCTCCCTTCAAGAGGGGGATATCTTCGCCCTTGCCGTCACCGCCGGCGATGCGCGCTGGAATGATGTGACGGAGGCGGTGGGCGCCCTGTACCCCCTGGTGGAAAACGGGGAGCTCTGCTCCGGCCTGGACCGGACCAACGCCCCCCGCACCGCTGTGGGCGTCAAGGCCAACGGGGATGTGGTGCTCTACACCGTGGACGGCCGGCAGTCCGGCTACTCCGTGGGCAGCTCCCAGAGCGTGCTGGCCGAGCGGATGCAGGAGCTGGGGTGCGTGACGGCCGTCTCCTTTGACGGCGGCGGCTCCACCACCGTCGTGGCCACCATGCCCGACAGCACCCAGGCCCAGCGGCTCAACCGCCCCTCTGACGGCAGCGAGCGCCGGGTGACAGACCACCTGTTCCTGGTGGCCTCCTGCCAGCCCACCGGCCGGCCCGCCTCCCTCTACCTCAGCGCGGACAGCGAGTATGTCCTCAGCGGGTCCTCGGTGGAGATCGCGGCCACCATGGTGGACACCAACTATATCCCCATGGCCGCGGAGCAGGTGGAGCTGTCCGCCTCCGCCGGCAGCATCCAGGACCACACCTTTACCGCGCCGGCCGCCGGCGGCAACGTCACCATCACCGCCCGCAGCGGCAGCGCGGAGGGCTATCTCACCCTAACGGTGGTGGACCAGCCGGACTCTGTCGGCATCTACCGCGGTACCAGTCAGCTGACAAGCCTCACCGTGGAGCCCGGGGAGCAGGTGGACCTCACCGCCCAGGCGGTCTACCGCCGCTTGACGGTCCCCGGCTCGGACGACGCCTTTGCCTGGAGCGTCACCGGCGAGATCGGGACCATTGACGCCCAGGGCGTCTTCACGGCGGCCAGCCGCCCGGGCAGCGGCACGATCACTGTCACCAAGGGGCGGAGCACCGTCTCCCTCCCCGTCACCATCACCACCCGCGCCCTGGAGACGTTGGAGGACTTTGAGGGGGATGTGAGCGGCTACACCGGCTACCAGGCCACGGTGTCCAAGGCTGCCGGTCAGAACGTCCGCTTTGGCAGCGGCGCGCTGCGCCTGGACTATCAGCTCACCGGCGAGAGCGCGGGGCTGTCGCTGAATATGGATATGGGCAGCGGCTTTGACCGCCTCACCTTCTGGGTGTACGGCGACAACAGCGGCAACACCCTGTACCTCTACGACGGCAGCGGCGCCGCCACCCCCCTTGTCACGCTGGCCTTCACCGGCTGGCAGCAGGTGTCCGTGGCCCTGCCGGAGGGGACGGAGCGGCTCAGCGCCATCCTCATCACCGGCTATACCCCCGGCGGCACCCTCTACTTTGACCAGTTCATCGCCTCCTACGGCGACGTGGTGGACAACACCGCGCCGGTCCTCAGCGGCAGCATCACCGGCACGGCTTTGACCGCCTCCGCCATCGACGCGGTGGACGGGGCGCTGCCGGCCGAGCGGCTGTCCCTCACCTGTGACGGGAGGGATGTGGCCTTCACCGTGGACGCCGCCGGGACGGTGACGGCGGACCTCAGCGCCAGCCTCGCCGACGGCGCGGCCCACCGGGTCTCCCTCACCGCCGGGGATGCCAGCGGCAACCTCGCCCGCATGAGCTGGGACGTGGCCGCCACCGCCCAGACCGCCGCGCCCTTTGGCGACCTCACCACCGCCAGCGGCGCCAGCCACTGGGCCGCCTCCTACTTCACCACCCTCTATCAGACGGGGGTCATCACCGGTGTGGCGGACAACGGCGCCGTCTACGCCCGGCCGGACCGGGCCATGACCCGGGCGGAATTTGCCGTGATGCTCATGCGCTGGATGGGCCTCAGCGAGGCGGACTACGCCGATGTGCAGCTGCCCTTTGCCGACGCCGGCGAGATCGCCTCCTGGGCGCTGCCGGCGGCCCGGGCCATGTACGCCCTGGGGATCATGACCGGCAACGGCGGTGCCGACGGCACGGTGACCTTTGACGCCGCCTCCACCGTCACCCGGGCCCAGGCCGTGACCATGCTGGGCCGGATCCAGGAGAAGGGCTATGCCTCGGCGGACCTCTCCGCCTTCCCCGACAGCGCCGACGTGCCCAGCTGGGCCCGGAGCTACCTGGAGACCCTGTACGCCCAGGGTGTCCTGGCGGGCAGCGACGGGCGGCTGAATCCCAACGGGGCCATGACCCGCGGCCAGGCCTGCAAGGTTCTCTACCTCATGTGGTAGGCGTCGCCGGACCACAGGAGAACAAGACGCCCGGACAGCGAAAATCGCTGTCCGGGCGTCTGATTTTTGCCGGGGCCCCGGCAGGGCGGTTACCTCCCGGGGCGGCGGGAGAGCAGGGTGACGCAGTCGCACACCCCGTCCACCATGAGGCTGATGCCGAAAAAGCGGATGACGAGCCGGGTGACGCCGAAGGGGTCGGCGATCATGACGATCCCCAGCACCGCCGGTACCGCCGCGGAGAGCACCAGGGGCGGCGGCAGGGGGAGGCCGGCGCGGCGGACGTCCATCACCAGGGGCAGCTTGCCCACCCCGTCCAGCAGCAGGAGGGCCCCCAGCACCAGGGGCAGGAAGGAGAGGACGACGTGGGGCCAAAGCCAGAAGAAGAGGGCCAGCAGCAGCCCCGCCGCCGCGGCGATGAGGTCCCCGGCCCCGCCGGCGTCCGCCCGGCGGCGCTGGACATACCGCCACAGCCGGACGATGGCGAACACCAGGCAGATCCCCGCCAGCACCCAGACGAAAATGGTGCCGCTGAGGTCGGGGAACACCGTGAGAAACAGCCCCAGCAGCACATAGGCGGCAGCCAGGGGGAGGGAGGCATTTCTGCCCCAGAAGTAGGAAAACATGGAACCGCTCCTTTCTTACAGCAGGGACGACGCCTGCGGCGTCAAACAGGGGGTGGCGGCGGGCCGGCGGGGAGTGCTGGGGCGGGCGGCAGGACTAGTATGCCCGGAACAGGGGGCGGGAAACCGCCGGGGCGTCACGCGCCGCCCCCGGCGGCAAAGGCGGCGGCCGCCGCCGGGGCCCACCGGTCAAAGGGCAGTGTCTGGTCAAAGGACTGGAGGGAGACGCGGATCATTCGGTCCCCGTCGGTCAGGAGCAGCGTGGGCAGCAGGGCCTCATAGGCCGCCGCCTGGTCCACCGCCGCGCCCAGCTCCGGGAGGACCAGCGGGGCATAGGCCCCCTGGCCCTCCCAGATCCGCTGATCCTTGGCCTGCCACGCGCGCAGCAGCGCCCGGGCCACCAGGGGGGAGGCGGTCTCATAGTAGTTTACATGGAGACTGCCGGAGAAGACCGCCTCCTCCCCCCGGTACACCGTGCCGGTCTGGTCGAACTCCAGCGCCACCGGGGCGATCCAGCCGGAGAGGGACACCTGCTCGCTGCCGCCGGGATAGGCGCTGTCCATCACCCACCGGTCTCCTCCAGCCAGGTCCGTTAGGGTGGCGAAGGGGAGGGCGGAGAGGTCGTCGGGGAGGGCGGCGCCCCGCTCCAGCGTTTCCAGCTGCCGACTGCGCAGGGCCATGCCCACGCAGTAGGCCGCCACCAGCACCGCGGCGAGCCCCACCGCCACAAAGCGCCGCGATGCCCGACGCCGCCAGTCGGAGCGGTGGCGGAGGGGGACGCCCGCCGCCAGGCTTTTGCGCAGGCGGCCCAGGCGCAGGAGCCACAGCAGGCTCACCGCCACGAACCACAGCACAAGGCCCAGCTGGAGCAGGAAGAGGGGGAGACCGTCGGAGATGGCGGTGAGGGCCCAGGACCCGTCCCGCCACCGCCAGAGCAGGAGCTGCAGGCAGACGACCAGCAGCGCCAGGGGCCAGGCCTCCCGCCGCACGACCTTCCCCAGGGCGGCGGCCTGGAGCCGGGGGTCGGTGTCCAGCTCCGGGGCGCTGGGGTCCGCGCAGCGGTAGATGGCGAAGGGCCCCCGGACGGCGGTGTAGTGCCAGCCCTGCTGGGCGTAGAAGTCCGCCGTCTGGCGGTCCACTGTCTCCTCCATGCCCATCCGGCGGGAGCCGGTCTCCAGCCGGTAGCGCACCGCCCGGGGCGGGCAGGGGGAGAACCGGGCAATGCCAGCCCAGATGCTATAGAGCGCCCAGCCCTGTGCCTCCTGCTCCTCCAGCCAGGTCTCGGTGCCCTCGATGTCGTAGACGCCGCAGGGCGCCAATTGGAGCTTCCCTCTTCTCTCAGCCATGCTGTGCCTCCTCCCGCTCCACATCCGCCAGCCGCTGCCGCAGCCGCTCCACCTCCTCCAGGTAGGCGGCCCGGCCCCGCTCGGTCAGCCGGTAGGTCCGCCGGCGGCCGCAGGTCTCCACCTCCTGGATGTACCCGCTCTTCTCAAATTTTCCCAGCACGGTGTACAGCGTGGCCGGCCCCAGCCGGACCCGCCCGCCGGTGGCGGACTCCGCCGCGGCGGCGATGTCCACGCCGCACAGGGGGCCGCGGCACAGCGCCATCAGCACATAGAACATGGACTCTGTCAAGCAGTCCAGCGCTTTCCGGGGCATAGGCCGCCTCCTGTCTCTCTGCGATATCGTATAACGATATTATCAGACAAAGCCGGACCTGTCAAGGGGGGAAAAGGAGCGGTGCGGAAACGGGGACGCCGTTTCCGCACCGGAGGGCTACTTTTCGATGGGCTGGTCCGCCCGGCCCAGCTCCCGCCGCTTTTGCAACAGCACCAGGGCGGAC
The DNA here is from genome assembly GCA_944385425.1 of uncultured Oscillospiraceae bacterium. Lineage (GTDB taxonomy): Bacteria > Bacillota > Clostridia > Oscillospirales > Oscillospiraceae > CAJFPI01. The sequence goes on from CALWXD010000019.1 coordinate 23,693, forward strand.
AGCGCCCCGGCCAGCAGGGAGGTGAGGGCGAAATTCAGCCAGATCCCCGTGAGCCCCAGGGGCCACAGTACCGCCACCAGCAGCACCGGGAACAGCAGCGCCGTGGACACGGAGATCACCGCCGCGGCGATGGACTTCTCAATGGCCAGCATATAGCTCTGGGTGGAGAAGGAGAACCAGCGGGTGAGGTAGGTGAGGGCAAACAGCTGCACCGCCGGGACGGCCATCTCCAGCACCTGGCTGCCGGCGCCGGCCATAAAGAGCACCGTGACCTGCCGGGGGAGGAGGAAGAGCAGCACCGCGGAGAGAAGGGAGATGACGGCGCTGGCGGCAAAGCAGCACCGCTCGATGGCCCGGACCCGGGAGAAGATCCCGGCCCCCCAGTTGTAGCCCACCGCCGGCTGCAGGGAGTCGCACATGCCGTAGAGCAGGGGCTGGATGAACCCCTCGGCGTACATCAAGATGCCGTAGACCGACACCGCCGTCTCCCCGCCCAGCCGCACCAGCAGCCAGTTCATGAGGATGGAGGTGATGCGCCCGGCGATGTTGTTGAGGAAGTTGGGGCTGCCGCAGATGACGATCTGCCGGATCATGGCGGCGTGGAACCGGGGGCGGGTAAAGCGCAGCTGCAGTTTCCCCAGGAGGAAGGGGAGAAGGGCCGCGATGGCGCTGAGCCCCATGCCGATGCAGCCGGACAGGGCCGCCGCCCAGATCCCCCAGTGGAGCCGGGCCAGGAACAGGAATTCCAGGGCCACAATGGCCGCCGACATGAGAAGGTTCAGCACCATGCTGGTGCGGATCCTGCCGCAGATCCGGAGGAAGTTGTCCACGGCGAAGACGATGGTGGTCACCGGCGAGCACAGGGCGAACACCCGGAGGTACGCCACCGCCTGACGGGCAAAGTCCCCATCGGCCCCCATGGCGGCGATCAGCGCCGGGGCCAGGACGTAGAGCAGGGCGCCCACAACGATCCCGGCGGCGAAGATCATGAGGCAGGCGCAGGTGAAGATGTTGTTGGCCTCCTTGTCCTGCTTCCGCCCCAGGCAGATGGAGATGGGCACCGCCGCGCCCACGCCGATCAGGTCCGCCAGGGCGAAGTTGATGATGACAAAGGGCATGGCCAGGTTGAGGGCGGCGAAGGCCGTCTCCCCCAGGAAACGGCCCACAAACACGCCGTCGATCAGCTGGTAGAGGGCGGAGGCCAGCATGCCCACCGCCCCGGGCAGGGAGGCCAGGAAGAACAACTTCAGCGGCGGGGTATTCAAGAACAGCGCTCTGGAATTCATACAATCCTCTCGTCGTGATCCCCGGGGGAGTTTTTCAGCTCCAGGGCCCTGCACAGCGCCTGGGCAAAGTGGTCATAGGCGTCGATAAAATCCATGGCATAGCGCCCCAGAGTTTCCTCCAGGGCCTGCCGCTCGGCAGCGGCGATGGGCCCCACGATCCGCCCGGTGTAGGCGCGGCCCGCCTCGGTGAGGACGATGGTCTTCTCCCGGCCCCGGCCGGCGTGGACCAGGGTGACATAGCCGGCGGCCGCCAGCTCCTTGACGGCGGTGTTGATGGTGGTCCTGGGGATCAGCCAGTCCTCGGCGATCTCCTTCTGGGTGTGGGGCAGCCCGTCGTCCAGGACGTAGAGCAGGGCCAGGGTGTTCTCCTTGATGCCGAGCTCCTTGGCCCGGAAGTAGTAGGCCCCGTCGATTTTGTTGGCCGCGGCGGTTAGGCGGCGGATCGCGGCAAGGATCCGGTCCTCCTCTGCCACAGCGATCCCCCCTCTCCACAGATAATACGGATTCGGATTAAACAGACGAAAGCAGTATAATACGGATTCGAATTTTTGTCAACCCCTCTGCTCCCGCACGGAGATGCTGGTTAGGCCGCTTTTCAGCACCAGCCGCCGCAGGAGGGGGTTGTACATGAAGGGGCACTTGAGATTTTTGGCCAGCAGCCGCCAGCGCAGGCGCCTCGTGGCCCGGCGGTAGGCCGCCAGGGGGCGGGAGCGCTCCAGGCTGGCTGCCAGGGCCGCAGCGCTGCTGAGGGCGCTGCTGATGCCCTCCAGGGAGCTGGGGCTGATGAGGCCGGCGGCCTCGCCGATGAGATACGCGCCGCCGTCCCCCAGGCAGAAACTGGCCGGCCGGCTGGGCCGCAGGACCTGGCAGGCCTCGGTCTTCACCGGCCGGCCGAGGTCCATCCGGAGGAAGTCCGCCAGGCGTTTCTTCTGGGCCTCAAAGGCCGCGCGGCTGCCCCTGGGCGGGAAGGCGCCGCCGAAGATGAAGAAGTCGTCCTTGCAGATGGACCAGGAGCAGCAGGGGGAGGTGGCCGGGTCAAAGACGCAGGAGTAGAAGGGATTCCCCTCCGCCAGGGGGAACCACTGCTGGATGGCGGTGTAGCGGCGGGTCCTGGCCGGGCCGAACAGCGAGCGGCGCACCAGGGAGTCGGCCCCGTCGGCCCCCACCAGGAGGGGGGCGGACACGGTCTCCAGGGACCCGCCGGCCCCGGGGAACGCCACGAGGAAACCGCCGCCCTCCCGGCGTTCCACGCTGCGGCAGCGGACGTGGCGGATCTCCGCGTGGGATGACGCCATGCTGAGGAGCCACCGGTCAAACTTGGCCCGGTCCACGTTCAGATACATCCGCTGGTAGTACCGCTGCTGGCGGCTCACCAGGTCGATGGTCCGCACGGCGAAGATCTGGGGGTCCACCAGGAGCTCCTTGGGAAGCGTTAGGTCGAACCGGGCCAGGGCCTTCTGGGCGTCCGGGGCCAACAGGCCGCCGCAGGGCTTGTCCCGGCGGTCGTCGCACAAGAGCAGGACCCGCAGCTGGGGCGGCAGCAGCCGGGCCAGGGTGGCTCCGGCGGGGCCGCCGCCCACAATGATCACATCGTAATTTTCCATGTCGGCTCCCTCCGTCTGTGGGAAATCGCCTCCATTATAGTACGCCGCCGCCGGCCTGGCAAGAGGGCCTTAGGCGGCTGGGACGGCAGAAAAAGGACGCCCGCGTCCCACAGACGCAGGCGTCCGCTGTATCATCAGAGGTCCCGGCAGGCCGGCGCCCGCGGGGCGGGGGCTCAGCGGGCGGACTGGCGCAGGGCCATCAGCGCCTTGGCCTCCTTGCCGGTCAGATGGTCAATGGTCATCTCCAGGATGGCCAGACGGGACCAGTCCCGGTCGATGGCCCGGCCGCGGTTTTCGGCGGTGTCCTCCGGGGCGTACTTCACCGCCAGCTTTTCCACTGCCGCGCGTTTTTCCCCGTCGTCCTCCACCATGCGCATGGTGCCGAAGGCGATGACGCTGCGGTAGCGGGTGGTGTACTCCGCGGGGGACACCTGGTCCTGGTCCACCACGCAGAAGGATGCTTTGGCACAGCGGCGGACGGCGTCCACCTTGTGGCCGGTGACGGCGCAGTGGAAGAAAAGCTTCTCCCCGTCATACACATAGCTGATGGGGACGGCATAGGGGTACCCGTCGTCCCCCGCCAGGGCCAGGACGCCCGAGGTGCCCCGGTGCAAAATCGCGGCGCACTCCTCCTGGGGCAGGGCCTGGCGCTTTCTCCGCATCTCACGGAACATCCGATCACTCCTCTCTTTTCGTGCAGGGGCCGCCGCCCCCTTTGGCTGCCGGGATTTGGCGGCGGCAGCGGTGCCCTCCCCCGGCGGCGGGGCAGCGCTGTGCTGCTTGTAGTGTAGCAAGGGGAAAGGCAAAAGTCAAGGGCAGGGGGAGGCGGTTTGCGCCCTGTGGGCGGGTTGCCGCGCCGCCGCCGATGTGGTATAATCTGGTCAGACACGGCGGGAGGAGATCCCGCGGACAGATTGGAGAAAAGGAGGAGGGCGGCAGATGAAAAAGGTTTTGATTCTCTCCAGCAGCCCCCGAAAAAAGGGGAATTCCCAGCTGCTGTGCGAGCAGTTTCAAAGGGGGGCGGAGGCGGCGGGCCACACCGTGACGCTGGTGCGCCTGGCGGAGAAAAAGATCGGCTTTTGCCGCGCCTGCGACGGCTGCATGCGCAACGGCGGCACCTGCGTTTTCCGGGACGATATGGGCCCGATCCTGGAGCAGTTTCGGCAGGCGGACGTGGTGGTGCTGGCCACGCCGGTGTACTTCTACGGCATCAGCGCCCAGATGAAGGCATGGATCGACCGGACCTACCCCATCTGGCAGAGCCTGGGGCACAAGGAGGTCTACTACATTGTCTCCGCCGGGCTGGGGGCGGATGTGATCGCCCGCTCCCTGGGGGATCTGGACGGCTTTGTGGAGCACCTGGACCGGCCGGAGATCCGGGGCCGGCTCTACGCCGCCGACGTGATGGACGCCGGCCTGGTGCGGGACCAGCCCATTTTCCAGCAGGCCTATGAGATGGGCCGTGGCGTCTGAGCTCCTCCGGCGGGGAGGAAGCGGCAGCGGCAGCAGCCCTTCCCGCTGCGCTTGGCGTCATACAGGGCCTGGTCGGTCTCCTGGTAGAGCTGGCTGAAGGGGGCGGTGCCCTCCTCGCTGAGGCAGATCCCGATGCTGCCGCAGGCGCCCACCAGGCGGCCCTGCCAGCGGATGGCGGAGATCTCGCGGATAAGCCGGTCGCCTAAGGCCGCCGCTTCCTCCGCGTCTATCGCGCGGGTGAGGATGACGGCAAACTCGTCGCCGCCTACCCGGCCAATCCCATCGGCATCGGAAAAGACGGACCGCAGCAGCCGCCCCGTCTCCTCCAGGACATGGTCGCCGCAGGGATGGCCGTAGCGGTTGTTGACGGCGCCAAAGTCGTCCAGGTCCAGCATCACCAGCGCCGCCGGCTTCCCCTCCTGCCCAAGGCACTGCTCCACCCGGTGCTGCATGGCGGTCTTGTTGAGAAGGCCGGTGAGAGGGTCGCGGTGGACCAGCTCCCGCAGCTGCGCGTTGATCTGGCTGATCTCCCGGCGCTGCTGGAGGCTGATCACGGCGTGGCGGCTGCCGGTGAGGGAGACGCCCAGGGCCACCGTCGACGTGATGGAGAGGTTCACTTTTGTCCCCTCGTCCAAAACCGGCCCGGCTATGGCCATAAAAACGCCATACCCCAGAACAAACATGGGTACGCTGTAGAGGGCGGACATCTGGATAAAGACCCCAAGCCCCAGGATCGCCGTGGTAAAAATCATGGTGCCGCCCTGGGGATCCCGGGAGAGGTCGTAGAGATTTAGGCCAATATGCCAGGCGAACATGAGGAAAATCATCACATACTGGGCAATCCACCGCCGGCGCAGCGGCGCGCTGCGCAGCAGGCGCTGCAGCACGAGGGTCAACACCCCCACAGCCAGGAGCGCGCAGTACATGCCGAAATAGATCCGGTTGTTCAGCGTCCCCAGGCCGGCCTGGGACCAGAGCAGGACCCGGGCGATGTTATACAGCTCCGCGCCGAAGATGATGACGCAGATGACCCAGAGGGAAAAATGGTTTTTTTGAATGGACTCCGAAAGGAACGCCCCTCTCACATCGGAGGGGATGGTTAGGAAGCCGAACACTTTTTTCTTCATAGCTGCCTCCCTATAACTGCCCGCTGAGAAGCAGGGCAAGATGCGTACGGGTACCCGCGGACGGCACAGGAACCCATTCTCATTGTACGCGGGGCCGGGGGCGTTGGGAAGGCGATTTGTGAAATTGGCAGGAAATCGCATGAAATTGGCGGAAATGGGCGGGGCAGGGGCGGGGGATTGGCGCCGGCGCCCGCCGGCATCCTCCGGGTCTGTTGCCGCCCCGCTGGGGAGGGAAGGGACCGGGGATGCCGGGAGGGGTGCGTATATAAGCGCTGCATCGTCTGTTCCTCCTTGCGGCCGCCTTGCGCGGCTGGCTCGCTTATTTTCTCAACGGGGCCGCCCGCCGGGGGGAGCCGCCGCGCTCCCCCCATTGGGCCTCCCGCTGAGATAAATAAAAGCGGCGCAGGGGGATTCCCTACACCGCGCGAGGTACGACACAGGCCCTCATCCAGCGAAGCCATTCTTGAAATCTCCATGGTTTACGGCTATAATGAGGGTGGCGCAGAATTCTGCTGCGTAGGAGGGCCTTCTCCTGCATAGGGGCGTGAGGTGTTGGGGCACCTCGCGCCCTGCCTCTATTTATCTCGTAGGGCCATTTTACCCTAAGAAAGGGTAAATTTCAAGATGGTTTGTACAAATGATGCGGCTGATGCGGCCGAATTCGCCTAGGGAAGCCGCAAAACGCCCCTTGTTCCCATGGCGCCTTTCGCGGTTACGCGCCGCCTTTCCAAAAGGGAAGCCCGGGCCACAGCTGTGGCCCGGGCTTTGCGGCGCCTTCCCCGGTTAGGGCGGGGCGCGGTTTGTTTTCGATTCGCTGCCAAAGCCCCTCCCCCCATGGTCGGTCCGCAGCTGGTAGACCTTCTCCAGTCTGGCGTCCATGTCGCCGTTCCAGCCGTGGTCCTTGTAGTTGGCGTACATCTCGTCCAGGACCCGGCGCTCCGCCGGGGAGGCGTAGCCCTGGTCCAGAAGCCGCTCGATCTCCTGGCTCATCCGGTGGTAGCTCAAAAGCCGCAGGGTCTCCAGGGCCGTGTCGATCCGGTGGAACAGGTCTTTCTTCTGCTCCAGCGCCTCCCGCTCCCTGCTGTCCCGCCGGTCAAAGTAGCGCTTGATGAAAAAGAGCACAATGCTGTTGATCCCCAGGGTGGACAGCAGGGAGACGGCAAGCTCCATGGTCTATTCCCCCTTTTTCTGACTGGCCTTCTCCACCTGGCTGCCGAAGTAGAAGCTGATGATCACCGTGAAGATGGTGAGGAACTGTCCGCTCTCGATGGTGCCCCGGAGGGCCAGCACGGAGAACACCCCCGTCAGAAGGATGGTGACGATGCTCTTCACCGTCAGGAGCCTTGCCAGCCGCTCCCCGGCCGGCCCCGGGTCCGCCGCCCGCC
>CALWXD010000020.1 GCA_944385425.1 uncultured Oscillospiraceae bacterium
TGGATGAAAAGAAGAAGATCTCCGCCACAGCCCCCCTGCCGGAGGGGCTGGCGTATCTGCGCCCCATGTACGACTTTATTGTGAAAAAGGGACCGGTGGCGGCGGAGAAGGTGGCGGAGGAGTTCTACCTGGGGCTGACCTCCAAGAAATTTGACCAACTCTTCAACGCCGCAGGGGAGAGTTTGGCCGCCCAGGGCCTGGCAGAGGCGGGGAACCCCGGCCTCCTGGGCGGGCGGAAGTCCTTTAAGCCCGCCAAACAGGCGGTGGACCAGGTGGTGGAGACGCTCCGCGCGGAGCTGCTGGAGGATGCCCCCATCACCGAGGACGCGGCGGCCCTGGCCGTCCTGCTGGACCAGGGCGGCTGCATCAAGACCTACTTCTCCCCCTATGAGCAGAAGTCCATCCGGGAGAAGTTAAAGGCCCTGTCCAAGAGCGAAACCGGCAAGCTGGTGGAAGATATGATGTACTTTGTGGAGGATCTGGTGTCTGTCATGGCGGCCCTCACCGTCCTCAACGGGATGTGAGCCATGTCCCGGCAGAGAAGTCTGGAGGTCATCCGGCAGGCGGAATATGTGACCATCGGGGAGCTGGTGCGGCTCACCGGCGTCCGGTACAGCACGCTGAAATTTTACACCGAGGAGGGCCTCCTCCCCTTTGAGCAGGCGGAGGAGAACCTGACGCGGCGCTACCGGCGCCAGGAGAGCCTCCAGCGCATCCAGGCCATCCGCTCCCTCCGGGCGGCGGGCCGGTCCGTGCCGGAGATCAAGGCGCTGCTGCGCCCCGCCGGGGGCGGGCGCCAGCTCCCCGCGGAGCCCCGGTGATCCTTCCCCCTCATCAAAACAGCGGCAGGGTTCCCCCCTGCCGCTGCTTTTCTCCCGCGCGCCGGGCGAAACCCGGCGTATTTTCAAGCCAATTGGTAATATCTTGATCGAAAATTGCTGCTTGTATTATTCCCCGGGCTCGCTGCGGATCACCTTGCCCATGTTCCACATCCGCGCGGCGCTCTCCTCCGCCTGGGCCCGCTGCTCGTCGTCCTGATAGGGGAAATGGGCCGTGTGGGCGCCGCACTGCAGGCACTCCACATACACGCACCAGCCCCCCTCGTGCTCCAGGGAGCCTACGCCCTCCCGGCAGGCGGGGCAGTCCGCTAAATCCATCATATCCTGTCTCCTCCTTCCGCCGGGGCGCTCCGCTCCCGGACCGCCCGCAGCTGCTGGGCCGTCTCCTCCTCCAGGCGGGAGGCGACCGCCATCTTCCGAATGATATTCTGCATGGTCAGCTCCAGGGCCGTGCCCTCCCGGTAGTCGGCGGGGAAGATGAAATCCACCCGCCCGTCCCGCAGCAGCTGCTCCACGCCCTTTTTGTTGGCCGCCTGGTACACGGCGATGGCCTGTCCCCCGTAGGAGCGCATCATCTTCATGCAGGGCACGTCGCTGAGCCCGTCCCCCAGGTAGATCATGTTGGTAAAGGGCACGCGCTTGCTGTCGTCGGGCATGGAGGCGTTTAGGTCCCGGTCGTTGGACACGTCCAGAACCCCCTTGTTGATCCGGTAGACAAACTGGGTCTTGGCGGTGAAGTTCACCGCCATCTTGGGCCACACCGGCTCCCCCGCCTCGTTGTAGTAAAACTCGCTGGCGTAGATCTCCTTGAACACGCCGGCGATGGCGCTGCCCTCGATGATCTCCTTGAGGCCGGAGGAGATGACATAGTGCTCCACCGCCACCCCCTGCCGCTCCCCGAAACGGTTGATGCGGTCAAACCAGTCGGTGACGCCGGGGAAAAAGGAGATGTGCCGCCCCTGGCGCTTGAGGGTCTCCCGGGTGAAGAGGACCCCCCGCTCCCGGCAGGTCTGGACCATGGTGTACATATAGGCCAGGATGCCGTCCATCTTCTCCCTCCAGCCAAAGCGGTTGGCCAGGCGCCAGAAGTCCTCCGGCACCATGCCAAGGCTGGGGATAAAGCCGTAGTTCTGCATATCCTGGGTGCAAAGGGTCTTGTCGTAGTCATACAGGATGGCCACGATGGGCCGTTCCCTGTCCATCCGGCGGTCCTCCTTTCCGGCGGCTCCGGGGCAGAGGGACGGTGGCCGGCCGCCCCTCTTCTGGGGCGGTCAGTCCTCTTTCTTATAGTTGCGGCCAAACTGCAGGTCGTCCAGATTGATGATCCGGGTGGCCTCCTCCGGGTCGGAGGCGAAGAGGGTCCCCTGCTCCTCGTCCTTGGCCTGGGACACGGTGGAGCGGATGCTCTCCTCGATCTCCCCGTCGTCCCCGCCCTGCTCCCGGCGGCGGGGGTTCTCCCGGCGGTGCAGCCGCTCCCTCAGGTGGGAGATGCTGGGCAGGGGGCTGGTGAAGAAGGTCTCGTCCACGACCTCATCCTCCTCCCCGTCCCCGGGCCCCTCCGGCAGGGAGAAGGGCTCCTCCTCCGCCGGCTCCACCGCGTCCAGGGGCGGTGCGCTCTCCCGGACGGCCTCGGGGGCCGGCGGGCTCTCCGGCTGCTGCCAGACGGGCTGGACCGGCTGGGCCGGCGCTGCCGGGGCGGCCGGCGGCTCCTCCCGCCGCGGCGGCGGGGGGACCATCTCCTCCAGCCGGGAGAGGATCTTCAGCTGCTCCTGGCAGTTGCCCCGGGCGATCTCCATAAATTTGCGCACCGCGTTGCGGCTCTTCTCCAGGCGGTAGTCCTCGGCGGCGATGGCCGCGTCCACCTGGTCCTTCTTCTCCTGCAGGCGCCGCTCCTCCGCGGCCACCTGGCCGGCCAGCTCCTCCAGGCGCCGCCGGGTCGTCTGCTCCGCGTCGCCCATCAGCTCCATGCGCCGCTGCTCCACCTCTTTCAGCGCCACGTCCCGCTTGGCCTCCGCCTGGGAGACGATCTCGTCGGCCATCTTCTGGGCGGCCAGGAGGGTGGCACGCATGGTGTCGTCCACCTTGCGGTACTCCTCGATCTTGTCGCCCAGCTGCTTGATCTTATTTTTCAGCGCGGCGTTTTCCTGGAACAGGCTGGTGTAGTCCTCCGTCAGCCTGTCTAGGAACTCGTCCACAGATGCCATTCCATAGCCACCCATGACGGCCTTTGGGAAGGTTTTGCTGCTCACTTCCTGGGGCGTCAACATCTCTCTGTCCCTCCCTTAAACCCTTAGAAATACAGGCCGTTGCTCTCCAGCTCGTCCAGCAGGTCCCCCACCAGCTCCACATGGTAGGGGGTGATGATGTAGGTGTTGGCGGCCACCTTCTTGATCCGCCCCTCGCTGGCGTAGGCCACGCCGGAGAGGAAGTCGATGAGCCGCCGGGCGATATCCTTCTGGGTGGACTCCAGGTTGATGACCACGGTGCGTTTCTCCTTCAGATGGTCGGCGATCTCGCTGGCCATCTCAAAGCGCTCGGGCTTTACCAGCACCACCTTCAGCTGGGTGGTGGCGGCGATGTTCACCACCTTGTTGCGCCGCTCGTCCAGGCTGGCGGATTTCCGCTCCGGCCGGCTGCGGTCGTCCACAAAGGGCGAGGGCTCCTGCTCCTCGTAGGCCTCGTCGTAGTCGTCCTCCTCCTCGTAGGGGTTGAAGATCTTCTTCACCTCGTCAAAAATTCCCATGGGCGGTGCCTCCTTCACTTGTTGTAATTCCGCGCGCCAAAGATGGCTGTCCCCACCCGCACAATGGTCGCGCCGGCAGCGATGGCATCCTCGAAATCATCGCTCATGCCCATTGACAGATATTCTAGCTTATTATGGAACACTTTTTCCCCTATGTCAATATAGAGACGGTATACCTGCTCAAAATAGGGCAGATTCCCGTGGGGCTCCCGCTCCACCGGTGGGATGGTCATTAGGCCCTTCACCGCCACATGGGATAGCTCCCTGGCCCGGAGGGCGGCCTCCTCCACCTCCTGGGGGGCAAAGCCGCTCTTGCTCTCCTCCCCGCCGATGTTCACCTCCAGCAAAATGGGCTGGACAAGGCCGTGCTTTTCCGCCTGGCGGTCGATCTCCTCCAGCAGGGGGATGGAGGAGACGGAGTGGATGAGGTCCACCCTGCCGATGATCTGGCGGACCTTGTTGCGCTGGAGGTGGCCGATGAAGTGCAGCGGCGCCCCCTCATAGGCCCCCTGCTCAGCCTTCTCCAGCAGCTCCTGCACCCGGTTCTCCCCCAGCGCGTCGATGCCGGCGGCGATGGCCGCCCGGCAGGCGGCGGCGTCGTTCATCTTGCTGGCCCCCACCAGGAGCACCTCCGCCGGGTCCCGCCCGGCCCGCTCCGCGGCGACGGCCATCCTCTGGCGGATGGACTGCAAATTCTCTCTGATACCCATGCTAACCAATCACCTTTCCATCATAAAGATCTTTCGCCGTAACGACCACCTCGTCGCCGTTGCGGAGTGTACGAAGCTCACGGCCTGTCTCCGACAGGCTCCCCATCCGGTCCGGCGCCGGGGACACCAGGTAGTAGTCCTCCCCCTGGTAGAGGATGTCCACCGGCTTAAAGCGGGCCGCGGCGCCCACCCGGCAGTAGACCCCCGTTAGGGACACGGCCTCCTCCTCCCCCGCCTCGTTTTCCCGGGTGACGTCCAGCACCCGCACCGCCGTCTTGGGGACGCGGATGCCGCTGTAGGACTGCAGGATGATCTGGGCGCTCTGGTCCCTTAGGAGGGTGGTGACGGAGAGGTACCGGTCCGCGGAGAGCACCACCAGCTGCTGCCCGTTTTCCGCGGTGCTGATCCGCTCCACCGTCATGGGCACGTCCTTCTCCAGGCCGCTGACAAAGCGGAGGGACACCTCCGCCCCCTCCCACAGCTGCCCGGCGTCCGCCTCGGACAGCAGCGCCACATAGTGCCACTGGTTCCCATAGATGATCTTCCCGGCGTTGGAGGTGCGGGAGGCGTCCGGCGACACGGACCGCAGCTGGCCGGGCGTCAGCTCCTCCAGCATGTCCGGCGTGAGGACCGACTCATACCCGTCCACCAGGGCGGAGTAATACCCCCCCTCCTGCACGGTGACGGCGGTGCTGCTCTGGCGGGTGGAGGCGGACAGGGCGCGGATCTGGTCGGCCAGGCCGGCCAGCTGCTCCTCCACGTCCCCCTCCCCGCTGTAGGTGTACTCCCGTTTCAGCACATAGGTCTCCAGCGCCGCCGCCGCGTCCTCCGCGGCGGAATACCGCTCGGAGGCCATGGCGGATTTCAGCGCCACCAGCTCCTGGGCGATGCTGCTGTCCAGCTGCAGGGCCTCCTGGCTGCCGGAGGCCACGCTCTGGGCGTACTCCAGCTGCTCCAGCTGCAGCCGCAGCTGCTGCAGCTGCCGGGCCTGCTCCAGGGCCTCCTGGCTGTGGTAGACCACCCCTACGCTGCCGCCGGCGGAGACCCGCTCCCCCTCCTCCCGGCTGATGAACAGCAGCCCGTCGTAGCTGGGGAGGACCTCCTCCCGGCGCACCAGGTAGCCCGAGACGGTGATGGTCTCGTCGCTCTGGTAGGGGTAGGCCACCGCGGTGGTCAGCGGGTTGAGGAGGTAGCCGGCCAGCACGGTCCCAAAGTAGACCAGCACCGCAGCAACCCCCGCCGCCCCCAGGATCTTCCAGACAAAATTGTTTTCCTTCATGGGCCGCCTTTCTCTTAGGCCCGGCCCCCGCCCCCTAGCTCTCACCGGCGATCTCCACCGGCCGGCTTGGCACGATGGTGGAGATGGCGTGCTTGTAGATCATGTTCTGTTTCCCGTCGCTGAGGAGCACCACCGTAAACGCGTCGTAGCCGGCGACGGTGCCCCTAAGCTGAAAGCCGTTCATCAAAAACACGGTGACCTGGCAGCCGCTGCGCCGGAGCTGGGCGAGAAAACCGTCCTGTAATACTGCATCTTTTCCCATTTGTCTGCACTCCTTCTATGTATATTGGTGGCAGACAAACCCCTTGTCCGCCCGGGTCTATCCTAACCCCTGGGCGGTTAAAATTTCTGTCGCTTCCTGCATAGCCTTATCAAAATCGGGGACCTTGTCCCAAAAAATCCAGTGGATCTCCCCGTTGCGCTTGAGCCAGGTGAGCTGCCGCTTGGCATACTGGCGGGAGCGGAGCTTGACCTCCTCCACCGCCTGGTCCAGGGCGGCCTCCCCCCGGAGGAAGGCCCCCAGCTCCTTGTAGCCGATGGCCTGGCGGGCGGTGCAGTCCCGGGGGAGGTCCTGGGAAAACAGCCACCGGGCCTCCTCCAAAAGCCCCTGCTCCACCATGGCGTCCACCCGCCGGCCGATCCGCTCCTTGAGGTCCGCCCGGTCCCGGAAGGCAAGGCCCAGGTAGAGGGGGGCGTACTTCTTCTCCCGTGCCCGGTCGGCGGCGTTGTGGGCGGTGATGGTCTCCCCCGTCTCCCGGTACACCTCCAGCGCCCGGAGGATCCGCTTGACGTCCGCCGGGGCGATCCGCGCCGCCGCCTGTGGGTCCACGGCGCGCAGCTCCTCCAGAAGGGGGCCGATCCCCTCCCGCTCCAGCTGCTCCTCCAGCTGCCGGCGCACCGCGCCGCCGGCCCGGCCGGGGGCGAAGGACCTGCCGGAGACCAGGGCGTCCAGATAGAGGCCCGTGCCCCCCACCAGCACCGGGAGCCTGCCCCGGCGGAGGATGTCCTGGACGCAGCGGTCCGCCTCCGCCACAAATTTTGCCGCCGACCAGCTCTCCCCCACGTCCGCCACCGCCACCATGTGGTGGGGCACCCCCTCCATCTCCTCCGCCGTGGGGGCGGCGGTGCCGATGGGGAGGCCCCGGTAGATCTGCATGGAGTCCACGCTGACCACCTCGCCGCCATAGCGCCTGGCCAGCAGCACCCCCATTTTTGTCTTCCCGCAGGCGGTGGGGCCCACCACGCAGAGGAGCTTTGGTTTTTCCGCCATAGGCATTCTCCTTTTTGTTTCCCCCCGCCGGGGGGTGTTCCGCCTTTCCCCCATTTCTGGGGAGGTTTCGCCTGTGGGCGAGGTACTTTTTCCACGGCGAAAAAGTACCCAAAACGCCGCCGGGGACACCCCGGCCCCCGTATGGGCAGACCGTGGCGACTCTCTCTTCTCCTGTCAGCGGACAGCGGCTTTCGCTGCGAAACGTGTCTCTCTGCTCCTCTTTCCGCGCTCCCCGCTGACGCTCAGCGCTGGTGCGGTACAGTAGCCGGTAGGCGATCCTCGTCATCTCTGCCCCACCAGGGCAGCGCGTAGCGGAGCGGTCAGCGCGGTCGGTAACGCAGGCAGACACGTCCAGCGGCGAAAGATGCTCAGTCTAAGGGAAGAAGGGCAGACCTTCTCTATCAGAAAGAACGCCCTTTTACGGGGCCCCCGCCGGAGCCCAGCGCAGCGGGTCCGGTGGGGAGAGGAGGCGCAGCGCAGCGAGGGAGCTCTGCCGCGGGCGGCAGAGCGACCAATGCGCAGCTTGTGCCGACGAGGACCGGCCGCGGCCCGTTCCGTCCCCGGGCCAAGCGACGCCGCGAAAGCGGCGGTTGCCCTCCGGCACAGACCTGCGGGTCTAGTCTTTTTTCAAAAAGAGGATGGGGGCGGAATTCGTTTTAAGGTGAAAAAAGCATCTACGCCCGTTTGAACATCTTCTCCAGCTCGTAGCGGGTGAGCTTTACCGCCACCGGCCGGCCGTGGGGGCAGTAGCGGACCGCCCCGCTCTGCACCTTCTCCACCAGGGCCTGCAGCTCCGCGCGGTCGCTGACCCAGCCGCCCTTGATGGCGGCCTTGCAGGCCATGGTGTGGAGGACGGCGTCCCGGGCGGCGGAGGGGTCCGCCGCGCCGCCAAGGCGCAGCTTTTCCGCCAGCATCTCCAGGGTCTCCCAGGTCTGGACGGCGTCAATATCCGCCGGGATGGCCCGCACCAATAGGCTGTCCGGCCCAAACTCCTCCACCTGGAACCCAAACTCCTCCAGCAGCTCCCTCCGCTCCAGCAGCGCCGCCAGGTCCTCCGGCGGCAGGCGCACCGCCTCCGGCGTCAAGAGCGCCTGGCTGACCACAGGCTCCAGCCCCGCCTTCAGCCGGTCGAAGTTTATCCGCTCGTGGGCGGCGTGCTTGTCGATGAGCCACACGTTCTCCCCGTCCTCAGCGATGATGTAGGTCCGCAGCACCTCCCCGGCCAGCCGCCAGGGGGCGGGCCGCTCCTCTGTCATGGCGGTCTGCCCCGGGGTCTCTCCCCCGGGGGCCTGGCGGAGCGGATCCTCCTGGCGCGGGCCGCCGGCCTCCGCCGCGGGCGGGGCCTCCCGCCGCGGGAAAACCGTCTCCGCCTTTTCAGCGGGAAACAGGGCAGGCTGCGGCCCCGCTTGTACCGCGGGCGGCGCGGTCAAAGGGCGCTCCGCCTGCCCCCTGCCGCTCTGCGGAACGGGTCGGGGCGGCTGGAACACATCCCGCACCGTTGCCCGGCCCCCCAGCTCCGTATCTGCCGGGGGGACGCGGGTGACGAAGGGCGCCTGGGCCGCGGCGCCCCTCTCCCCCTTCCCCGCCGCCCCGCGGAAGGCGGCGGCGTCCATCTGCCGGTAAAAATCCGGGCGGGGCGCCATGCGCTGCTGCCGGGCCGGCTGGCCCGGCGGGGCGGTCTGGGCCGCGGCACCCCCCTGGCGCTCCAGCGCGTCCAGCACCACATGGTGCACCGCGGAGAACACCTGCCGCTCATGGACGAACTTCACAACCGTCTTGGCCGGGTGGACGTTGACGTCCACCTGGTCCACCGGCACCGTGAGATGGAGGACGCAGCCGGGGAACTTCCCCTTCAGCAGCTGGTTTTTATACGCCTCCTCCACCGCGGCGGTCAGCAGCTGGGACTTCACCAGCCGGCCGTTGACGAAGAAGACCTGCATCCCCCGGGTCCCCCGACCGTTTTCCGGCCTTGTCACAAAGCCGGAGACGCCAACCCCCTCCCCGCTGCCCTCCACCGGCACCAGGCCCAGGGCAAAGTCCCGGCCGCAGACGGCGTAGACGGCGCTGTCCAGCCGGTTGTCGCCGGGGGTGTGGAGCGCCTCCGCGCCGTCCTTGAGAAAGCGGAAGGAGATGTGGGGATTGGAGAGGGCCAAATGCTGCACGACACCGGCCACGGCGCTGGCCTCGGCGGTGTCCTTTTTCATAAATTTCATCCGGGCGGGGGTGTTGAAAAACAGGTCCCGCACCACCATGGTAGTGCCCTCCGGGCAGCCCGCCGGCTCCACCCGGCCGGGGACGCCCCCCTCCAGGGAGAGGCTGGCCCCCTCCAGGGCGCCCCGCTCCCGGGTGAACACATCCACCCGGGCCACGGCGGCGATGGCCGCCAGGGCCTCCCCCCGGAACCCCAGGGTGCCGATGGCGGCAAGGTCCGCGGCGGTGCGCAGCTTGCTGGTGGCGTGGCGGAGGAAGGCGGTGGGCAGCTGGCCGGCGGCCATGCCGCCGCCGTTGTCCGCCACCCGGATGAGGGCCATGCCGCCGCCCTGGATCTCCACGGTGATCTGGGAGGCCCCGGCGTCAATGGCGTTTTCCACCAGCTCCTTCACCACGCTGGCCGGCCGCTCTACTACTTCCCCGGCGGCGATGAGGTCTGCCACATGGGAGTCCAATTGTCGTATCTCTGCCATCTGTTCTCCTTTCCGGCCACTACCCCAGCCAGACGCTGAGGGCGTTGACGGACATGTGGATTAGGATCGGGCCCCACAGATTCCCTGCCCGGTCGTAGGCCCAGGCCAGCACCAGCCCCGGCACCAGGTACTGGATCATCAGCACCAGGTAGCCAAAGCTCTGGCTGCCCACGGCGAACTGCCAGACGTGGAGGAAGGCGAAGAGGGCGCAGCTGACCGCGTAGGCCAGGATGCGGCTATGGTCCCTGAGCATGCCGAAGACATAGCCCCGAAACAGCACCTCCTCCACAAAGGGGGCCAGGAAGACGATGATGAGGAAGGTGGTCCTGGGGGCGTCCTGCATCTGGGCGCTGATGGACACGTCGTTTAGGTTGGTGTGTCCCCCCAGGAAGGCAGCGGTCAAGCGGTAGAGCAGCTCGTTGAGCCCGTAGAACCCCACCAGCCCCAGCCCCAGGGTGGAGAAGGTCCGCCCCAGATTGGAGAAAAACCGGTGGGTGGTCTTGCCGATGAAGTTGTAAAACACCAGGATGGTGACGGCGAAGACGAAGTAGTAGTAGATGGCGTTTTCCGCCGCTGCGGAGAGGGTGAGCCCCGTCAGCGCCTCGACGCCCCGGAAAATGTACCGGGCCGTCAAGGGGAAAACCACAAGATACAGCAGGAAGAAAACCCCTCCCACGATCCGCTCAAAGTCCGTCAGCCAGGCGCCGCCTGTCTTTCGTTTTGCCATGCCCTGCTCCTCCCGGTCGATTCTTTCCTGCCGCCTTGTCCGGCGGCCCGCTTAGTTCAGTTTCTGCTTGAGTTCGTATAAAAGGCCCATGGCCTCGATGGGCGTCAGCGTATCCGGCTGGCAATCCCCAGCGGGCAGGCCCGCTGGGGACCCCTTTGATTGGACATGCTCGGGCGGAGTGAATCCGCCCTGCGCCAAGGCCCCGCCTGCGGCGGAGGCGCTTGTACGCGCTGGTGCGCGGCCGCCGCTGCCGGCGTATCACTTCAGTTTCTGCTTGAGCTCGTATAAGAGGCCCATGGCCTCGATAGGCGTCAGCGTATCCGGCTGGCAGCGGCGGAGCTGATCGATGACCTCCGCCTCCCCCAGCGCCGCCAGGGACACCTGGTCCGTCTCCCGGGCGGAGGCCGCCATCAGCGGGGCCCGGGTGCTGCCCGCCTCCAGCTCCTCCAAGACCTTCCGCGCCCGGCGGACCACGGCGTCGGGAAGGCCCGCCAGCTTTGCCACCTCGATGCCGTAGCTGCGGTCCGCCCCGCCGGGGACGATCTTCCGGAGGAAAATCAGGTCCTCCCCCCGCTTTTTGATGGCGATGTTGTAGTTGGTGACGCCGGGCAGGGCGTTCTCCAGCTCCGTCAGCTCGTGGTAGTGGGTGGCGAAGAGGGTCTTGGCCCCGATCTTCCCGGCGCAGTACTCCAGCACCGCCCGGGCGATGGACATGCCGTCAAAGGTGCTGGTGCCCCGGCCGATCTCGTCCAGGATCAGAAGGCTGCGGCTGGTGGCGCCGCGGAGGATCTCGCTGACCTCGTTCATCTCCACCATAAAGGTGCTCTGGCCGGCGGTGAGGTCGTCGCTGGCCCCCACCCGGGTGAAGATCCGGTCCACGATGCCGATGCGGGCGGACCGGGCGGGGACAAAGGACCCGATCTGGGCCATGAGGGTGATAAGGGCCACCTGGCGCATATAGGTGGACTTGCCCGCCATGTTGGGGCCGGTGATGATGGCCACCCGGTTCTCCCTGGCCCCCATGTAGGTGTCGTTGGGGACGAACATCCCCGTTTTCAGCATCCGCTCCACCACCGGGTGGCGGCCGTCGTAGATCTCGATGACGTCGCTGTCGTCCACCTCCGGGCGGCAGTAGTTCTGTTTCACCGCCACCTCGCTGAGGGAGGCGATGGCGTCCGCCTCCGCCACCGCCGCGGCGGTGCGCTGGATCCGCTCGGTCCCGGCGGCGATTTTTTCGCAGAGCTCCTGGAACCGCTGGTACTCCAGGGCCGCCAGGCGGTCCTTTGCGGTGAGCACCGTGTGCTCCAGGTCCTTCAGCTCCTGGGTGATGTACCGCTCGCAGTTGCTGAGGGTCTGCTTGCGGACATAGTCCTCCGGCACCTGGCTGTAAAAGGACTTGCTGACCTCGATGTAGTAGCCGAAGACCTTGTTGTAGCCCACCTTTAGGCTGCGGATGCCGGTGCGCTCCTTCTCCCGGGCCTCCACCTGGGCGATCACCGACGTGCCGCCGCTCTGGACCTCCCGCAGGCGGTCTACCTCCGGGTCGTAGCCCTCCCGGATAAAGCCCCCCTCCCGCACGGAGAAGGGCGGGTCGTCCACAATGGCCCGGGAGAGCAGGTCCTCCAGGTCCTCCAGGCCGTCCAGCCGCCCCTGGAGCTCCTGGAGCAGGGGGGCGGAAAGCTTTCCCAGGGCGGCCCTCACCTCCGGCAGCCTTCTGGCCGCCGCCCTAAGGGCGGCAAGGTCCCGCCCGCCGCCGCTGCCGTAGACGATGCGGCCCAAAAGCCGCTCCATGTCGCCGATGCCGGTGAGGGCCAGGATCAGCTCCTCCCGGTCCACGGTGCTGCCCGCCAGGGCCGCCACCGCGCCGCTGCGGCGGCGGATGGCCGCCACGTCCAAAAGGGGCCGCTCCAGCCAGGAGCGGAGGAGCCGGCCCCCCATGGCGGTCTTGGTCCGGTCCAGTACCCACAGGAGGGTACCCTTCTTCTCCTTATTGCGCAGCGTCTCCGTCAGCTCCAGGTTCCGCCGGGCGGTGAGGTCCAGCTCCATAAAGCGGCCCTCCCGGTAGTAGTCCAGCTCCCGGATGTAGCTGAGGTCCGTCTTCTGGGTGTCGTAGAGATAGTGGAGCAGGCCCCCCAGGGCCAGGAGGGCCCCGGCGTTGTCCGCCGGCAGGGCCCGCCGCCGCTCCAGGCCGAACTGGCGGTCCACCGCCCGCTCCGCCGCCTCCTGCTGGTAGCAGCGCTCCGGCATCCGCTCCACCCGGCAGTGGAGCCGGTCCCTAAGCATATCCATGAGGCCGCTCTCCTCCCAGGCCCCGCCGTTCACCACCGCCTCGGCCGGGGAAAAGCGGCCCAGCTCGTTGATGAGGTGCTCCCGCCGGTCCTTTCCGGCGAAGGCGGTGGCGTGGGTGCGGCCGGTGGTGATGTCGCAGAAGCACACGCCGGCGACGCGCTTGTCCAGGAAGATGCCGGCGATGAAGTTGCTGCGCCCCTCCTCCAGGGAGGCCGCGTCGGTGACGGTGCCGGGGGTCACCACCCGCACCACGTCCCGCCGCACCATGCCCTTGGTGGTGGCCGGGTCCTCCAGCTGCTCGCAGATGGCCACCTTGTACCCCTTGGCGATGAGCCGGGCCACATAGGCGTCGCTGGAGTGGTAGGGCACGCCGCACATGGGCACCCGCTCCTCCTCCGGCTTGGACCGGTCCCGGGTGGTGAGGGTGAGGTCCAGCTCCTGGGAGGCGGTGAGAGCGTCCTCGTTGAACATCTCGTAGAAGTCCCCCAGCCGGAAAAAGAGGATGGCGTCGGGGTTCTGTTCTTTTATCTGCTGATACTGCCGCATCATGGGCGTCATATCTGCCATAACCTTCTCCTTTTTCTTTTCCCCTGCCAGGGGAGGGGTTGTTGGTTTTTCTCCCCCATCATTGGGGAAAACGGTTTCCGCCCCCCATTTTCTTTTCGTCTTGCCGAAAAGAAAACGGGCCGCGGCCGGTCCAAAAGAAAAGGGCGCTCTTTCTGATAGGGGAGGTCTGCCTTTTTCCCATTGGACCAACCATCTTTCGCTGTGACTCGTGTCCCTCTGCGCCTACTATCGCGCTGACCGCTCCGCTGCGCGCTGGTGCGGCGGGAAACGGAGGTAACAGCCTCCGCCTTTCACCAGACCAGCGCCTAGTGAAACGGAAGGCGCGGTCGGTAATGCAGGCAGACACGACACGCAGCGAAAGGAGAAATATCCGAACGGGGAAACAGGAAACTTCCCCTGTCCGGCAAAAAGTTTTTCTCTTGGACCGGCCGCGGCCCGTTCTCTTTTTCTTAAAAAGAGAATGGGGGGCGGATTCGTCCTCCCCAATGGGGGCGGATCCGTCTTTGATAAAGAGATCAATTCTCTGAAGGAACGATCTCCCCAAACAGCGCCCAGGTGTTGCTGTCCAGCACCTTGGCCTGGACGAACTGCCCGACGGCCTCCTTCGGTCCGGCGAGGTGGACAAGCCGCCCCCCCTCGGTGCGGCTCTGGAGGGGCCAGCGCGCGTCCCCGCTCTCGGCGTCCACCAGCACCCGCACCGTCTTTCCCACATAGCCCTGGTGGATTTCCGCGGAGATGCGGTTCTGGGCCTCCAGGAGCCGGTCAAACCACAGCTGTTTTTCCGCCCGGCCGGCCGGGTCCGGCAGGGCCGCCGCCGGGGTGCCGGGCCGGGGGGAGTAGATGAAGGTAAACAGCGCGTCGTAGCGCACCTGCTCAATGAGGGAGACGGTGTCCATGGCCTCCGCCTCCGTCTCCCCGGGGAAACCGATGATGATATCGCTGGTGAGCACCAGCTCCGGCATGACGCTGCGGGCGTAGGCCACCTGGCCCAGATACTTCTCCCGGGTGTAGCGGCGGTTCATGGCCTGAAGCACCCGGTCGTTGCCCGACTGCACCGGCAGGTGGAGCTGCTTTGCCACATGGGAGCACCGGGCCATGGTGTCAAAGAGCTTGTCCGTGGCGTCCTTGGGGTGGCTGGTCATAAAGCGGATGTAGTAGTCGCCGGGGATCTCATTGATGGCTGTCAATAGGTCCGCGAAGTCCATGCCGATCTCCAGATCCCTGCCGTAGGAGTTCACGTTCTGGCCCAGGAGGGTGATGTCCTTATACCCCTCCTCCACCAGCTGCCGCACCTCCTCCAGGATGGCCTGGGGGTCCCGGCTGCGCTCCCGCCCCCGGACATAGGGGACGATGCAGTAGGAGCAGAAGTTGTTGCACCCGTACATGATGGAGACCCAGGCCTTCACCCGGCTCTCCCGCACCACGGGCATCCCCTCGGCGATGGCGCCGTGCTCGTCCTCGATGGAGAACACCCGGCGGCGGCGGGTATAGACCTCCCACAGCAGCTCCGGGAATTTCCACAGGGCCTGGGGGCCGAACACCAGGTCCACATGGCGGTAGGAGGAGCGGACCCTGTCCGCCACCGCCTGCTGCTGGGCCATGCAGCCGCACAGGCAGATCACCTGCTCGGGGCTGGCGGCCTTGGCGTGGGTCAGCCGGCCCAGAAGGCCGTACACCCGCTTTTCCGCGTTCTCCCGGATGGCGCAGGTGTTGATGACGATGACATCGGCGGCCCCGGGGTCCTCGGTAAAGCCGTACCCCATATCCCGCAGCATGCCCATGATGCGCTGGCTGTCGGCCACGTTCTGCTGGCAGCCGAAGGTGTCCACCATTGCCAGGGGGCGGCGGCCCAGCCCCTCGCTCCGCTGCCGCAGCCTCTGGGTAAAGTCCCGCTGCCGCCCCATCTCAGCGGGGGAAATCAAAACGTCTTCTCTCTTCAAAGCCGTATCTCCTGTCCCGGGTCCGGCGCGCCGGACCCGTTTTTGCATAGCATTTCAAGTTATTATACCACAAAAGGGGCGGAAGTGACAAGAAATTTCCTTCCCTTTTTCCCGCCGGGCGGGGGGAGCGGGGCGCCGGAAAGGGGTCCCGTTTTTTTGAATAAACTGCAAATTTCTCCAAAACGCTCTTTACCTCCCCTTTTTCTGTGGTATACTATATTCTGTATGAGTATTCGCAGAAGGAGGCGCGGGTATGGAGAATCGCATCACGGTCAGCATCTGCGGCGAGGAGTACACCTTCACCGCGGAGGAGTCCCCGGCTTACATGCAGAAGGTCGCCGCCATGGTGGACGGCAGGATGGCGGAGGTCCTGGCCGGCGGCAAGGTCAGCCGCACCGACGCGGCGGTGCTGGCGGCGGTGAACATCGCCGACGAGTACCTAAAGAGCCAGGGCAACAGCGAAAACCTCCGCAGCCAGCTGAAGGGCTACCTGGACGAGGCCAACCGGGCCAAGGCGGAGGCCAGCGACCTCAAGCGGGAGGTCTTCAAGCTCCAGCAGCAGCTGCAGGGCCGCAAGTAGCATGGAGATCCTCTCCCCCGCCGGCCACTGGGAGGCCATGGTGGCCGCCGTTCAGAGCGGGGCCGACGCGGTGTACCTGGGCTTTGGCGACTATAACGCCCGGCGCGGCGCCAGAAACTTCTCCGACGAGGAGTTTCTGGCGGCGGTGTCCTACTGCCGCCTGCGGGGGGTGCGGGTGTATGTGACCATCAACACCCTCCTTACGGACCGGGAGCTCAAAAAAGCGGCGGAGCTGCTCCTTGCCGTCTCCCGCGCCGGGGCCGACGGCGTCATCCTCCAGGACTGGGGCCTTTTGCGCCTGGCCCGGTCTCTCACGCCGGACCTGCCCCTCCACGGCAGCACCCAGATGACGGTCCACACCCTCTCGGGGGTGGAGGCGCTGGCGCGGCTGGGCATCCGCTGCGCGGTGCTCTCCCGGGAGCTGAGCCGGGAGGAGGCGGCCTTTATCACAAAAAACAGCCCCATCGCCATCGAGATCTTCGGCCACGGCGCCCTGTGCATGTGCTACTCCGGCCAGTGCGCCATGAGCGCCCTCATCGGGGGCCGCAGCGGCAACCGGGGCCGGTGCGCCCAGCCCTGCCGCCTGCCCTACCAGCTGGACGGCGGCGGCAGCCGCCGCCCCCTGAGCCTGAAGGACGCCTGTCTCGCGTCCCGGATGCCGGAGCTCTTGGACATGGGGGTCAGCAGCCTGAAGATCGAGGGCCGGATGAAACGGCCGGAGTATGTGGCGGTGGTGACGGAGATCTACAGCCGCCTCAAGGCGGAGGGCCGCGCCGCTACGGCGGCGGAGCTGGACACCCTGGAGCGGGCCTTCTCCCGGGAGGGGTTCACCCAGGGGTACTGGCTGGGCCGGACAGGCCCGGACATGTTCGGCGCCCGGCCGGAAAAGGCGGAGGAGCCCAGGGACCTCTTCGCCCGGGCCAGGGCCCTCTATGAGAAGGAGGACCGGCGGCTGGTGCCGGTGTCCCTCCATGCGCGGATCACTCCGGATGCCCCCGCCCGCTTGACGGTGTCCGACAGCGACGGCCACACCGTCACCGTCACCGGCGACGTGCCCCAGGCCGCCCGCACCAGGAGCCTTACGGCGGAGGAGGCGGAGGCCCGCCTCCAAAAAACCGGCGGCACCGCCTTCACGCCGGCGGCGTGCACCGCGGAGGTGGCGGAGGGGCTCTCCCTCTCCGCCGCCAGCCTCAACGCCTTGCGCCGCAGGGGCCTGGAGGCCCTGGCGGAGATCCGGGTCCGTCCTCCCCTAAGGCGGGAGGGCGGCATCCCGGCGGCGGCCGGGGACCGGGGGCCCTCGGCCCCGCCGGACCTCACCGTGTCCCTCATGGACCCCGGCCAGCTGACAGCGGAGCTGATGGCCTTCGCCCCGGCGGTGGTGTCCCTCCCCCTCCACCGGATGGAGGAGGCGGACCTCTCCCCCTGGCGGGGGAGCGATACCGTGTTTTCCCTGGAGCTGCCCCGGGTCTGGCGGGACCGGGACGAGCCCTGGCTGCGCAGGAAACTCCTGGAGGGCGGGGAGCGCGGCTTTTCCGCCGTCCAAATCCACAACATCGGCCACCTCCCCCTGCTGGAGGGCATCCCTCTTGCGCCCCGGGGGGACTACGGGCTGAATATCTTCAACGCAAACGCGGTAGAATTTCTCAGAGAGCAGGGCCTCGGGAGCGCCACGCTGTCCTTCGAGCTGCGGCTGGAGCAGATCCGGGACATGGCAAAGCCCCTGCCCTGCGAGGCCCTCGTCTACGGGCGGCTGCCGCTGATGATCACGGAGAACTGCCTGGTGCGAAACCGCTGGGGCTGCAGGAGCCGCGACCTACGGGGGCCCTGCCGCCGGCCCCACCTGCTGCGGGACCGGCGGGGGGAGGAATTCCCCGTCTGCCCCGCCTTCGGCTGCCGCAGCGAGGTGGAGAACAGCCAGGTCCTCTTTCTGGCCGACAAGCCCGACTACCGGCAGCTCGGCCTCCGCTGGGCCCGCCTCCGCTTTACTACGGAGAGCCCCGGCCAGTGCGCCGCGGTCCTCTCCCGGTACGCCGGGCAGGGGGACTGGCAGCCGGAAACCTTCACCCGGGGACTTTTTTACCGGGGCGTGGAATAGCTTAGGCAGGGAGGAAGGCAATGGAAGAAAACAATCAAAAACGCTATCTCTTCCGCCTGCGGGTGCTGTTTGGTTTCTTCTGCCTGTGCATGGCGCTGTTCGTCTTTGTGCTCTACGACGCCCAGGTGCTGGGCTATGAGACCTACTACCGCCAGTCCTCCAGCCGCATCGCCGTGACGGAGCCGGTGGAGGCCAGCCGCGGCATCCTCACCGACCGCAACGGCAAGGTCCTAGTGAGCAACCGGCAGATCTACACCATCACCTTCGACCCGGAGGCCCTGGCGGAGGGGCAGGACGTGAACGAGGCCATTTTGCGCCTCATCCGGCTGTGCGAGGACCAGGGCGTGTCCTGGGCGGACAATCTGCCCATCTCCGCCTCCGCCCCCTATCTCTACACCACCGCCGACGCCGGCAGCACCCAGCGCTCCCGGTTCCAGGCGTTTTTGGCGGACCTGGGGTGGTCCTCCAAGGACCTCACCGCCGACTCCCCCAACCCCTCCCTCACTCGGGAGGCCATGGAGGAGACCGGCCTCGACCACGCCGACGTCTCCGCCCGGGAGCTTTTGGAGCTGCTGCGCGCCTACTATGAGATCGACCCCTCCCTCTCCCCGGCGGAGGCAAGGAAGGTCATCGGCGTGCGCTATGAGCTGTCCCTCCGCAGCCTCTCCAGCTACTATGTGCCGCCCTACACCTTTGCCGAGGAGGTGGACGCGGAGCTCATCTCCATCCTAAACGACGGGGACTACGCCGGCGTGGTGGTGGAGACGGAGTCGGTGCGGGAGTACAACACGGATTACGCCGCCCACCTCATCGGCATCATCGGCTCCCTGGACGAAAACGATCAAGACGCCTTCCTCGACCTGGGGTACGCCCAGGACGACCTGGTGGGCAAATTCGGGGCGGAGCTGGCCTTTGAGTCCTACCTCAAGGGCACCGACGGCAAGCGCACCATCACCACCAACGAGGACGGGAAAATCACCGGCGAGGTCTACACCCAGGAGCCCCAGCCGGGCAGCACCGTGGCCCTCACCATCGACATCGACCTGCAGGAGGCGGTGGAGACCGCCCTGGCTGCCACCATCCAGCGGATGATCGAGGAGGACGGCTACACCGCCCGCAGCGGCGCGGCGGCGGTGGTGGAGGTGGGCACCGGGGACCTGCTGGCCGCCGCCTCCTACCCCACCTACCAGCTGTCCACCTACAGCCAGGACTACAGCGATCTTCTCAGCCAGCCGGGCAACCCCCTCTACAATCGGGCCCTCAACGGGCGGTACCCCCCCGGCTCCACCTTCAAGATGATCACCGCCGTGGCGGGGCTGGAGAGCGGGGCCATCACCCCCTCCACCCGGATCACCGACCGGGGGGTCTACCGGCTCTATGAGTACGCCGGGTACACCCCCGCCTGCTGGGTCTACCGGGCCTACGGCACCACCCACGGCACCATCAACGTCTCCCAGGCCATCGCCCAGAGCTGCAACTACTTCTTCTACGAAGTGGGCCGTCTCACCGGCATCGAGACCATCAACCAGTACGGCGCCGCCTTCGGCATCGGCCAGAGCACCGGCATCGAGCTGCCGGAGTACACCGGCATCCTGGACGGGCCGGAATACCGGGAGAGCTCCGGGCAGCTGTATGTGGGCGGCGACCTGCTGCAGATCTCCATCGGCCAGGGGGCGACGCTGGTGACGCCGGTGCAGCTGGCCAACTATGTGGCCACCCTGGTGGGCGGCGGGGACCGCTACAGCGTCCACCTGCTCAAGGACGTGAAAAGCTACGACGGCAGCGAGACCCTCTACACCTACGAGCCGGAGGTGGTGGAGACGGTGGAGATGAGCGCCTCCACCCTGGAGGCGGTGAAGGAGGGCATGGGCTACCTGGTCACCGACGGCATGGTCTCCTCCTACTTCAGAAACTGCATTGTCTCCGCCGGCGCCAAAACCGGCTCCGCCCAGACCGGCAACACCACGGACAACGGCGTATTCGTCTGCTTTGCCCCCTTTGACGACCCGGAGATCGCGGTGGCCCTGGCGGTGGAGCGGGGCGGCAGCGGCTCGGCACTGGCCTCTACGGCGGTGGAGATCCTCAACGCCTACTTCGACCAGGAGGACATCGGCATCGCGGTGATCCCCGAGGACACGCTGATCCCCTAGAATTGAGTACGAGTAGTTTTATTCTCTGTTTTTATTACAAATAGTTTTGGAATTGAAGGTACACATGGAACGAATTGTATTGGCATCCCAATCCCCCCGGCGGCAGGAGCTGCTGCACCGCATCGGCCTGCACGCCTTCTCCATCCTGGTCCCCCAGGCGGACGAGAGCTACGACCCCTCCCTGCCGCCCCAGGAGATCGTGGCGTCCATCAGCGCCAAAAAGGCGGCGGCAGCGGCGGCGCTGTGCCGCAGCGGCCAGCTCATCATTGCCGCCGACACCATGGTCTTTCTGGACGACAGGCGCCTGGGCAAGCCCCGGGACCGGGAGGAGGCCTTCGCCATGCTGTCCGCCCTCTCCGGCCGGGAGCACCTGGTGTGCACCGGCGTCACCCTCCGCCGGGACGGCGCCGTCTCGACGGAGACGGAGTCCACCTGGGTGCGCTTTGCCCCGCTGACGCCGGAGCAGATCCGCTGGTACATCGCCACCGGCGAGAGCATGGACAAGGCCGGGGCCTACGGCATCCAGGAGCGGGGGGCCCTGCTGGTGGAGTCGATCCGGGGGGACTATTTCAACGTAATGGGCCTGCCGGTCCGCCGCCTGGCCGGGATGCTGGCCGCCTTCGGCGTGGACCTGATGGCCTAAGGAGCGCTGACGATGAAACGATTTCTGACCCGGCACGGGATGGTGGTCCTCTCTGTGGCCACAGTGGTGGCGGTGACCCTCAGCCTGGTGTCCTTTTTTTCCAGCAACACCGGTGTGCTGACCAATATCATCCAGACCGTCTCCTCCCCCTTCCGCACGGCGGCCACGTCGGTGGCGGAGTGGGCGGGGGGCATCCGGGACTATCTGACGGAGTTTGACGCCCTGCGGGAGGAAAACGCGGCGCTGAAGGAGCAGATCGCCAGGATGGAGGAGGATCTGCGCCAGGCGGAGCGGGACAGCGAGGAAAACGCCACCCTCCGCCGGCTGCTGGACCTGCGGGAGCAGCGGCGGGAGCTCCATCTGGAGTCCGCCCGCATCATCCAGGCGGACACCTCCAACTGGGCCTCCACACTGACGCTGAACGCCGGGGACGCCTTCGGCGTCTCCGTGGGGGACTGCGTCATCACGGAGACAGGGGACCTGGTGGGGGTCATCAGCGAGACCGGCGGCAGCTGGTCCACCTGCACCACCGTCCTGGACACGGAGACCTCCATCGGCGCCCAGATCTTCCGCACCGGGGACATCGGCGTGGCCCGGGGGGACTTCTCCCTCATGGGCCGGGGCCGGCTGCAGCTGGACTATCTGGACGCGGATGCCTCCCCCCAGGTGGGGGATCTGGTGGTGTCCTCCGGCCTGGGGGGGTACTACCCCTCCCAGCTGGTGATCGGCACGGTGGAGGAGGTCATGACCGGCGACGACGGCCTGGCCCAGTACGCCGTCCTGTCCCCGGCGGTGGACCTCTCCGCCCTCAGCCAGGTGTTTATCATCACGGATTTCTCCATTGTGGAATAGCGGCCTTGCCGCGGAACGGGAGGTGGCCCCTTGCCAAAGCGCTATCTGGTTTTCCGCTGGTGCGTCTACGCCCTGGCCACGCTGCTGCTGTCCTTTTTCCAGCTGCTGGTCACCGACCACATCTCCCTTCTGGGGGTCATCCCCTTCCTCCCCCCCATGGTGGTGGGGGTGGTGGCCTCTTACGCGGGCAGTCGGGCCGGGCCGGTGTTCGCCCTGGTTTACGGCCTGCTGTGCGACCTGGGGGGCAGCCCGCCGGCCCCGGGGTTTTTCACCCTGGTCTTCACCCTGGCGGCCCTGGTGGCCGCGCTGATGGCGGAGCGCCTGTTCTCCCCCGGTTTCCTCTGCTCCCTCATGGCCACCTCCGTGTGCTACCTTCTGACGGCCCTGGCCCGCCTGCTGCTGCTGGCCCCGGACGGGTCCGCCGGCGCCGGGGCGCTGCTGGCGGCGGAGGAGTTTCTGGTGTCCCTGCCCTTCCTTCTGGTGGTCTTCCCGGTATACCGCTGGGTCCACCGGAAAACCTGGATCGAATACTGATTTCCCTCCCCGCTCCGGCGGGGCGGCTTTCTGATTGGAGTTTTTTGTATGCTGGACCGCTCTGTTTTTTTCTCCCGGGACACAGACTTTAAGTCCCCCTTTGGCGCCGTGACCCTGGGCGCCCCGGTGACCTTTACCCTCCGCCCCCACGCCTGGGAGGGCTTTACCGCCTGCACCCTCCTCACCTACGGGGAGTTTGCCGCCTGCAGCGGGGAGACGGACCTGCCCCGCGCCGCCTTCTCCGGGGATCGGGCCGTCTTCCGCGGCGTCTTTACCGCCCCGGCGGCGCCGGAGCCGGTGTGGTACCCCTTCCGGTTCCGCCGGCAGGACGGCAGCTTTACCTACCTGGGAAAAAATGGGTTCTCCGCCCAGGAGGACGCCCAGGCATGGCAGCTGACGGTCTACGACGGCAGCCGCCCCACCCCGTCCTGGTTCGGCGAAGGGGTCACCTACCAGATCTTTCCCGACCGGTTCCACCGTCTCTCCGTCCCGGACCCTGCCGGCATGGTGGGGGAGCGGCTGGTCCACCAGGACTGGGGGGAGATGATGGAGTACCTGCCGGACCAGAACGGCGAGATCCGCAACCGGGACTTCTTCGGGGGGAGCCTGGCCGGCGTGACGGAGAAGCTGGACTACCTCCAGTCCCTGGGGGTGCAGACGCTGTACTTCTGCCCCATCTTCGAGTCGGAGAGCAACCACCGGTACAATACGGCGGACTACAGCCGCATCGACCCCATGCTGGGGACGGAGGAGGACTTCCGCCGCCTGTGTGACGCGGCCCACCGCCGGGGGATGCGGGTCATGCTGGACGGGGTCTTCAACCACACCGGGGACAACAGCCTCTACTTCAACGCCAAGGGGTTCTACCCCACCCTGGGCGCCGCCCAGAGCCAGGACAGCCCCTACTACAACTGGTACACCTTCCAGCACTGGCCGGACCAGTACGACGCCTGGTGGGGCATCCACACCCTGCCGGCGGTGAACGAGGGCAACCCCCTCTACGTCAGCTACATCATCGAGGGGGACAACTCTATCGTCCGCCGGTGGCTGCGTCTGGGAGCGGACGCCTGGCGGCTGGACGTGGCCGACGAGCTGCCGGACTGGTTTATCGCCAGGATCCGGGACGTGATGGAGGAGGAGAAACCGGACAGCTTTCTCCTGGGCGAGGTTTGGGAGGACGGCAGCAACAAGATCGCCTACTCCCAGCGCCGCCGCTACCTTCTGGGCCACGAGACCCACGGCCTAATGAACTACCCCTTCCGTACGGCGGCCCTGGCCTACCTCCAGGGGGGCAGCGCGGCGGACTTTGTGGAGTGCATGGAGACGTTGCGGGAGAACTACCCCCCCGCCGCCTTCTACTCCGCCATGAACATGCTGGGCACCCACGACAACCCCCGGATCCTCACCCTCCTGGGGGCACGCCCCACAGAGCCCCTCTCCACCCGCACCCAGCGGGCCGGGTACCGCCTCTCCGTGGAGGAGCGGAACCGGGGCTGCCGCCTGCTGATGGCGGGGGCGGTGCTGCTCTACACCTTCCCCGGCTCCCCCACGGTCTACTACGGGGACGAGGCGGGGATGGAGGGGTTTGAGGACCCCTTCAACCGGGCCACCTTCCCCTGGGGCCGGGAGGACCAGGCCCTCCTGCGCCACTTCCGCCTGCTGGGCCGGCTGCGCCGGGAGCGCCCCTCCCTCCGGCGGGGGGATCTGCAGTACCTCTATGCCAAGGACAGCGCCCTGGTCTACCGCCGGCAGGCGGGGGACGAGGCCACCCTGGTCCTCCTCAACACTGGGGAGACGCCGGTGACGGTGGCGCTGGACTGGGACCGCCCCCTGGCCACGGACCCCCTCTGGGGCCAGCAGTTCGGCGCGATCCAGGGCCGGATCTCCGTGACCATCCCCCCGCTGGACGGGTTCCTTCTGATCTGACCTCCCCCGCCGGCGGCTCCCGGCGGGAGCGGCCGCCCCGGGCTGTTTCACGTGAAACATCCGCCCTTCCCCCTCCGGGACCTCCAACCCGTCCCGGAGGGGATTCTTTTTTCGGATTTCACAGGGATTTTTATTGCAAAGCGGCGGAAATGTGATATACTTGTGTAGAATCCAGGCATAGGGCCTGTGGAACCATCGGAGGTACGGACGTGGGCAAAATCGTAGCAATTGTCAATCAAAAGGGCGGCGTGGGCAAGTCCACCACCTGTGTCAATCTCACCGCCGCGCTGAAGGAGCAGGGGAAGTCGGTGCTGCTCTGCGACTTTGACCCACAGGCCAACGCCACCTCCGGCATGGGCGTGGACAAGACGGTCTCCCAGGGGATCTACGACGTGGTGGTCAACGAGCTGCCGGCGGAAAAGCAGATCGTCTCCACCCGGTACGGGGACTTGATCCCCTCCAACAAGGCGCTGGCCGGCGCGGGGATCGAGATGATCGGCCTGGACCGGCGGGAGTTCCGCCTGCGGGACGCCCTGGCCCCCCTGCGGGAGCGGTATGACTATATCCTGATCGACTGCCCCCCCTCCCTGGAGCTTTTGACCCTCAACGCCCTGTGCGCCGCGGACACGTTGCTGGTGCCGGTGCAGGGGGAGTACTACGCCTTGGAGGGGCTCAGCGATCTGATGAACACCGTCCGGGCGGTGAAACGGGGCATGAACCCCTCCCTGGAGCTGGAGGGGGTGCTGATGACCATGTTCGACACCCGCACCAACCTGGCACTCCAGGTGGCGGAGGAGGTCAAGCGGTACTTCCCCGGCAAGGTCTACCACACGGTGATCCCCCGGAACGTGCGCCTCAGCGAGGCCCCCAGCCACGGCAAGCCCATCACCGCCTACGACCGCTCCTCCCGGGGGGCGGCGGCCTATACCGCCCTGGCGGAGGAATTTTTACAGAAGAACGGCAAAAACTGAGAAAGGAGTGTGCGCTGTGGCAAAAGCATCCGGCCTGGGAAAGGGCCTGGGCGCCCTGCTGGGCGACGACTACAACAACACTGCCAACGCCGCCTCCTCTACCCTGCCCATTTCGCAGATTGAGAGCTTTGCCGGCCAGCCCCGGAAGAACTTTGACGAGGCGGCCCTGGCGGAGCTGGCGGACTCCATCCGGGAGCACGGGCTGATCCAGCCCCTCACCGTGCGGCGGCTCAGCTCCGGCTACTACCAGATCATCGCCGGCGAGCGGCGGTGGCGGGCGGCCAAGCTGGCCGGCCTCAAGGAGCTGCCGGTGGTCATCATTGAGGCCGACGACCGGAAGGCCATGGAGCTGGCCATGATCGAAAACCTCCAGCGGGAGGACTTGAACCCCATGGAGGAGGCGGAGGGCTACCGGGCCCTGGTGGAGCAGTACGGCCTCACCCAGGAGCAGGCCGCCGCCAGCGTGGGCAAGTCCCGCAGCGCGGTGGCCAACGCCATGCGCCTGCTGCGCCTAAGTCCGGCGGTGCGGACGCTGGTGGAGGAAAACCGCCTCTCCGCCGGCCATGCCCGGGCGCTGCTGCCCCTGCCGGCACGAGAGCAGGAGAAGGCCGCCCAGACCGTGGTGTCCACCGGCCTCAGCGTCCGGCAGACGGAGATGCTGGTCAAGCGGCTCCAGGCCCAGGGTCCGGAGGAGAGGAAGAAGGAGAACCCCCCGCCGGCGGTGGACTATGTGGCGGTGGCGGAGCGGGACCTGGCCCAGCGGATGGGCCGCGCCTGCCACATCGCCCACGGGCGGAAAAAGGGCAAAATCGAGATCACCTATTACGGCGTGGAGGATCTCAACCACCTGCTGGATATTTTAAGCGGCGCCGATTGGAACAAATAGCCCCCGCCGCCGTCTAAGGGAGAGACGGGGATGTTTCACGTGAAACAGCGCTTTTGCCGCCGGGCAAGGCGGTCCCACCCCCATTGTAGGGGGAGACAGTTTCCTCCCCCCATTCTCCTTTTGAAAAAGACTAGACCCGCAGGTCTGTGTCGGAGGGCAACCGCCGCTATGCGGCGGCGCTTGGCCCGGAGATAAGCGGGCCGCAGCGGGAAACGAAGGCAGCAGCCTCCGCCTTCCACCAGGCCAGCGCCTAGTGAAACGGAAGGCGCGGAAAGAGGAGCATGCACACACAACGGCGGCGAAAGATGCTCGGTCCAATGAAAGAAAGGCAGACTTTCCCTTTCAGAAAAAACGCCCTTTTCTTTTGGACCGTCCACGGCCCGTTTTCTTTTCGGCAAGGCGAAAAGAAAATGGGGGGTGGAATCGTCTCCCCAATGGGGGACGGAATTGACCTTGCGCCGGAGCGCAAAACGCCCCGCCTTGGGAGGAACTCTCTTCCCACTCCCCGCCGATTCCGGCGGTGCAGCCGCTCATCCCGGGGCCGGCGGCCCCGATCCCATAGAAATCACATTCATCAACGAGGTATCAACGACCATGCTGGATATCAAATTTGTCCGGGAGAACCCGGAGCTGGTAAAGGAAAACATCAAAAAGAAGTTCCAGGAGGAGAAACTCCCCCTGGTGGACCAGGTCATCGCCCTGGACGCGGAGAACCGCGCCGCCATCACCGAGGCCAGCGACCTGCGCGCGCAGCGCAACAGCCTCTCCAAAAGGATCGGCATGCTCATGGGCCAGGCCAAGAAGGACCCCTCCAAGCTGGAGGAGGCGGAGGCGGTAAAGGCCCAGGTGAAGGCCCAGGCGGACCGCCTGGCGGAGCTGGAGCAGCAGGAGCAGGCGCTGCAGGGCAAAATCCGGGAGATCATGCTGGCGCTGCCCAACATCATCGACCCCTCGGTGCCCATCGGGCCAGACGACTCCTGCAACGTGGAGGTGGAGCGGTTTGGCGAGCCGGCGGTGCCGGACTTCCCCATCCCCTACCACACGGAGATCATGGAGCGCTTTGACGGCATCGACATGGACGCCGCCGGCCGGGTGTCCGGCAGCGGGTTCTACTACCTAATGGGGGACATCGCCCGTCTCCACGAGGGGGTGCTGGCCTACGCCCGGGACTTCATGATCGGCAAGGGGTTCACCTTCTGCGTCCCCCCCTTCATGATCCACGGCAGCGTGGTGGAGGACGTCATGAGCCAGACGGAGATGGACGCCATGATGTACAAGATCGAGGGGGAGGATCTCTACCTCATCGGCACCAGCGAACACTCCATGATCGGCAAATTTATGGACCAGATCCTCCCGGAGGACAAGCTGCCCCAGACCCTCACCTCCTACTCCCCCTGTTTCCGCAAGGAGAAGGGGTCCCACGGCATTGAGGAGCGGGGCGTCTACCGCATCCACCAGTTTGAAAAGCAGGAGATGATCGTGGTCTGCAGGCCGGAGGACTCCATGGTCTGGTACGAGAAGATGTGGCGCTACAGTGTGGAGCTGTTCCGCTCCCTCAATATCCCCGTGCGGCAGCTGGAGTGCTGCTCCGGGGACCTGGCGGATCTGAAGGTGAAGTCCTGCGACATCGAGGCCTGGTCCCCCCGGCAGCAGAAGTACTTCGAAGTGTGCTCCTGCTCCAACCTGGGGGACGCCCAGTCCCGGCGGCTGAAGCTGCGGGTGAAGGGGGCCGACGGCAGGACCTACCTGCCCCACACCCTCAACAACACCGTGGTGGCGCCCCCCCGGATGCTCATCGCCCTGCTGGAGAACAACCTGCTCTCCGACGGCAGCGTGAAGATTCCGGAGCCCCTGCGGCCCTACATGGGCGGGAAGGAAGTCCTTACGCCCAAGCACTGACGGCATCGCGCTGCCGTCGCCCGCCGCGAAAGCGGCCTACAAGTGGTTTCTGAAAGAAACCCTTGGCGCAGGCCAAATTCACTTTGGCCGAGCATGTCAAATCACATGGGGTCCCCGGCGGGCCTGCCCGCTGGGGACAGCGTGAAGATTCCGGAGCCCCTGCGGCCCTACATGGGTGGGAAGGACGTCCTGGTCCCCAAGCGGTAGGCGCCCCCTGGCGGCAGGGGAAGGCCGGCCGCGGCGGCCGGTCAAATTTGGATCCCAAGAAAGAAGATCGATCGGATGAAAGCATTTTTTCGTGAATTCCGCGCCTTTGCCAGCCGCGGAAACGTCATCGACCTGGCGGTGGGCGTGGTGATCGGCAGCGCCTTCAGCGCCATCACCACCTCCCTGGTCAACGACATTCTCAACCCCGTCCTGGGGATTTTCACCGGGGGGAACTCCGCCCTGTCCAATCTCAGCTTTCAGCTGCCCGGCGGGGGCGCGCTGATGCTGGGGAATTTCATCAACGCCGTGTTGAATTTTCTCATCATGTCCTTTGTGGTGTTCTGCATGGTGAAGGCCATCAACCGCCTCCACCGCAAACCCCCGGAGCAGCCCAAGGCGCCCCCCGCCCCCTCGGCGGAGGAGCGGCTGCTCACGGAAATCCGGGATCTTTTGAAGGAGAAACAGTCCTAATGCGGGAAATTTTGGAGCGGGGCCTGCCCCTGGCGGGGGCGGAAACAGACTGCATCCCCCAGCTGGAGGAATTCGCCCGGCTGCTGCTGGAGAAAAACCAGGTGATGAACTTGACGGCCATCACCGAGCCAAGGGAGGTGGCCACCCTCCACCTGCTGGACAGTCTCTGCGTCTGGCAGGCGGGTGGCTGGACGGAGGGCTCCCTGCTGGACGTGGGCACCGGGGCCGGGTTCCCGGGCCTTCCCCTGCGGATCGCCCACCCCAGCCTCCAGGTGACGCTGCTGGACAGCCTGGGCAAGCGAGTGGCCTTCCTCCAGGAGGTTTGCCAGGCCCTGGGCCTCTCCGATGTGCAGTGCGTCCACGCCCGGGCGGAGGAGTACGCCCTCACCCACCGGGAGGCCTTCGCCACGGTGACCTCCCGGGCGGTGGCCAACCTGCGGATGCTCGCGGAGCT
This sequence comes from uncultured Oscillospiraceae bacterium, assembly GCA_944385425.1. GTDB lineage: Bacteria > Bacillota > Clostridia > Oscillospirales > Oscillospiraceae > CAJFPI01. The sequence continues at coordinate 28,717 of CALWXD010000020.1, forward strand.
GTGCCTCCCCCTGGTAAAGACGGGGGGGCGGTTCCTGTGCATGAAGTCGGTGGACAGCCGGGAGGAGATCCGGGAGGCGGAGCCGGCGCTAAGGCGCCTGGGCGGGGAGATCCAGCAGGTGATCGACTACACCATCCCCACAACGGATATCCGCCACCGGCTGCTGGTGATCCGCAAGGCGCGGCCCACCCCCAGGCAGTACCCCAGGCGGTTTGCCCAGATCAAGAAACAGCCGCTGTAGGCGGCGGAGCACAGAGGTAGGAGGAAGGACAGGGTTATGGGTCAGGTGATCGCCGTGGTGTCCGGCAAGGGGGGGACGGGCAAGACCTCCTTTGTCTCCCATGTGGGGCTGTATCTGGCCGACATGGGAAAGCGGGTGTTGTGCCTGGACTGCGACGTGGGTCTTCGGAACCTGGACATCGCCCTGGGCATGAGCGACTGCGCGGTGATGGATTTCACCGACGTGCTGGAGGGGCGCTGCGGCCTGGAGGAGGCTATGGTGCCCCACCCCCAGATGGCGGGGCTGTACCTGCTCAACGCCCCCTCCCTGCTGCGCCGGCCCATTGACCCGGCGGCCTTCCAGCGGATGCTGGGCCAGATCCGCCTGCGCTTTGACTACTGCCTTCTGGACGCGGCCGCCGGCCTGGGGACCGGGTTCCGCCTGGCGGTAGGCGGGTGCGACCGGGCCATCGTGGTCACCACCACCGACCCCACCAGCCTGCGGGACGCCCAGCGGACCGTGATGGAGCTGGGAGCCCTCCCCCGGGGGCGGGTGCACCTGGTGGTCAACCGCTGCCGGCGCCGGCTGATGCGGTCCCTGCACCAGACCATTGACGATGCCATCGACACCGCCGGCCTGCCCCTTTTGGGCGTGGTGCCGGAGGACGAGGCCCTGGCCCTGGCTATGGGGCGGGGAGTCCCCCTGCCCTTCCTCCACAGCGACCGGTACGCCGGCCGGGCCTACCGCAACATTGCCCAGCGCATCACGGGCCAGCGGGTCCCCCTGCTGCGGATCCGCTGACGGACGGGGCGCCGCGGGAAAATTTTGGTATGAAACCAGGAAAACGGCGCAAAATGGAAGAGATGGAGCCGCTTTGCGCCGCGGGAGGCGGAGAACACAGAGAGAGAGAAGATTGAGGCTCGGACGAGAGAAAGGAGGCGCAACATGTATATTGCGCTCATGTCCCACGATAACAAAAAGGATCTGATGGTGCAGTTCTGCTCGGCGTATGCCGGGGTGCTGAGCCACCACAACCTCTGCGCCACCAACACCACCGGAAAGTTGGTGGCCGCGGAGACGGGGCTGCATATCCATCTGTTTTTATCCTGCCAGCACGGCGGCAGCCAGCAGATCGGCGCCCGCATCGCCTACAACGAGATCGACATGGTCCTGTTCTTTGTGGACCCCAACGACGCCTCCATGGACAAGGAGCTGCTGTACATCTCCCAGCTGTGCGACCAGAACAACATCCCCTTTGCCAGCAATGTGGCCACGGCGGAGATGCTGGTGCTGGGCCTGGACCGGGGGGATCTGGACTGGCGGAACATCGTCAACCCCAAAAACAAGCTGAACAAGTAGCCAGGGGATTGACTTTTCCCCTGCTGCGGCGATATAATGCACAACGTATCCCGGCGGCGCCGGCGGGGCATACAGCCCGGCCGCCGCGGACGGCCGGGAAAGCATCCCCCTCTCCCCCAGGGAGGGCGGGGAGCGCACAGCGCGCCAGGATCCGGCAGGAGTATGCCGCCCACCGCCCCACAGAGAGCGCCGCCGCAGGCTGAGAGCGGCGCGGGGACAGGAGCGGAGGAAGACAGCCGGGGAGCGCAGGGCGGCAACGCCTGCGGCGTGGTCCCCCCGCCAAACGGGGACTGGAAGGGCCCCTGTTCGGGGCTGAATGTGGGTGGCACCACGAAGTATGAAGGTTTCATGCTCTCGTCCCGCTGGTCGTGGACGGGAGCGTTTTTTCGCCCTGCAGGCCCGCCGCCGCCAGCTGCATGCCCAGGCGGAACCCCTGGGCAAAGCACCGCTCCAGGTCCGCTGTCCCCACCGCCACCGCCGCGGACAGCAGGCGGTCCTCCTCCTCCGCGGTGAGCTTGTCCCCCAGGGCCGCGCACACCTGGTCGTAGCGGCGGACGGCCTCCCGCTCCTCCCGGGAGAGGGCGTCCGGGTCCGCCAGCAGGAATAGATCATGCAAAATGTCGCTCATAGTGTACCCTCCGTTTTGTAGTTTTATAAACCATATTATGGTGACTTAAAAACCACATGTCAAGCAGCAAGGAGGAAAAATGGCTGAATTTGCGGAGAGAATCAAGGAACTGCGCCTGGAAAAGGGATTGTCCCAGGAGGCGCTCGGCGCTGTCATCGGCGTCAAGCGGTATTCCATCTACTCCTATGAGAACGGAAGAAACTATCCGGAAATGCGGGGCTTGATTGCCCTGGCGGACTATTTCGGCGTCTCTATGGACTATCTGGCCGGCCGCACGGACAAAAGGGAAGTCAATCGGTAAAAATGAACGGTCCCACGTTATATAGTGGCTTTGCAAGCCGCATTAAAGCCCTGCGGAAACAGAAGAAACTTTCCCAGGAACAGCTTGGCGCCGTCATAGGCGTCTCCAAGTATGCCGTTTATCTTTATGAAAAAGGTACGAATTTCCCAGATGCAAGGGGCTTAGTAGCCCTGGCAAATTACTTTGATGTTTCTATAGACTACCTTTTGGGCCGCACGGACAAAAGGGAGGTCAACCGCTGAGAGGCTGTTCCTCCCCGCCAATGGGGAGAGGAGGTTTCGCCTCCGGGCGAGGTACTTTTTCCACGGCGAAAAAGTACCCAAAACGCCGCCGGGGACACCCCGGCCCCCGTGTGGGCAGACCGTGGCGGCTCTCCCTTCTCCCGTCAGCGGACAGGGGCTTTCGTTGCGATTTGTGTCTGCCTGCGTCACCGACCGCGCCTTCCGTTTCACTAGGCGCTGCCCTGGTGGAAATCGGTAGTGCGCGATGCTACCACTAACTACTAGGGCAGCGCGCAGCGAAACAGTCGGCGCGGTGGTGCGCCGCACCATGCCCTGCAGGGTGCGGTAGAGACAGCAGCTATAAGTGTGGCGGGTATCGATTTCACAGGCCGACAGGCGAAGGGGGAAATTGCTGGAATTTGGTAGGTGTACCTGCTCCCGGCGGCGGGGGTAACATAGGCCCCTCCATGACCCTGTTCCCATGAATGGGGTCTTTAGGGGCGGAGCCCCTAAACTGATTTTTGCCTACTTTTGTTCAGCCACAAAAGTAGGCCCCCGGAGGGTGGGCACCCTCTCCTTTCGGCAAGGCTGCCGAATGAAACACCTCCCCCAATGGGGGGCAGAAACAGTATTATTCTAATAATAAATAGTATAATATAAAATATTTATTACAGAAAGGAATCAGAAATCATGATGAAACAGAGCCGTACCCATACCTGTGGGGAGCTGCGTCTCAGCGACGCAGGCAAAACCGTCACCCTGGCGGGCTTTCTGGAGAACGTCCGGGAGGTGGGCCAGAACTTCGCCTTTGTGGTCCTCCGGGACTTCTACGGCACCACCCAGGTGGTGGTGGAGACCGAGGA
>CALWXD010000021.1 GCA_944385425.1 uncultured Oscillospiraceae bacterium
TGACATACTTCCACAGGGGCTTGGAGCTGGCGGTGCGGGCGCCCCAGACCCGGATGCCCTGGCCCGGAAAACGGCGGATGAGGTTCACGCCGTTGGGGTTGAGCATATCCTGCTCGGCGGTGTTGTAGTTGACGGCAAGGCCCGTGCAGTTGGCCACGGTCTCGTTGGCCGGGGCCTTGTGGACGCCCCGGGTGTTGTCGCTGCGGGCGTAGATGCCCAGCACCGAGCCGGAGGGCGGGATTAGGGTGTTGCGCTTGTCCAGGGGGTCATAGACCTCCAGCCAGGGGTGGTACATGGCGCAGTAGTCGCTGTCCACGATGTTGCGGTGCTCCATGATCTCCGTGACGCTCTTGGCGTCCTTGGGCATATCCAGCACCGCGAAACGGCTGGCCAGGCGCTCGCAGTGGGCCACCAGGGACAGCTGCACGTTGGGGGCGGTGATGCCGGGGACGGCCATGAGGGACACGTCGCTGTTGTCCAGGAACGCCTGGATGCCGGTGCGCTGGCCGGGGCCCTTGTCCTCGCCGATGAAGTCCCCGTCGGTGAGGGCGGCGGCGGTGCCGTTGAGGCCGCCGGCGAGCTGCAGCTTCACCACATCTTTGTCGCAGCCGGCCGCCTCCCGCACCAGGGCGATGGGGGCCACGGCCTTGTCGTTGTTCTCCGCCGCCACGTCCACCAGCTCGGACTTGGCCATCACCTTCTCGATGAAGTTGGGGATGGTGATGTTGAAGGAGACGTTCTCATAGGTCTCCGCCGCGTCCTCGCAGCGGACCTCGATGTTGACCTCGCAGGTCTTGACCACCGTCTTGGGCAGCAGGGCCGTGTCCACCACGTCCTTGGCCGCGAAGGGCTTTTCCAGGGTGACGTTGCTGCCCTCCACCGCGGAGACCATGCCGTACTCCTCTCCCTGGGGGCCCTCCAGCACCACCACGTCGCCCACATGGAAGTCAACCGCGTTCTTCAGGACATACCTGCCCTCGCCGCTGTCCTCCAGGATCTGGCTCTTGGCCTTGCTGGCCTCGGTCACGGTGACTACGATCCGGTTGCCCCAGGCGCCGGGGTTCTTGGCCGTAAAGGTCAAAAGCCCGCCGCACTTGAGGGCGGCCACCGCCGCGTCCGGCGGCGCCACGCGCATGACGAAGGCCCGGGCGCCGCCGTTGGCGAAGAAGTGGTTGACGGCATGGGCCAGGTAGCGGTACTCACCAAATTCGCTCTTCTGCAGGTATCCGCCAAATTTTCTGGAGAAATCCGAGGCGCTGGACACAAACACCGGGGAGCCGGACACGGGGCCCTTCTCCGCCAGGCCGATAAAGCCCGCTGTGCTGGTGCCCACACCCTGCATGGGGGTCGGGCCGCTGTCAAACTCCTCCACATATACGCCGGGGGACAAATATTCCGCCATAAGCTCTCGATTCTCAAGTCACAGCGCCGTCTCCGGCCGCTGCGCCGCGAATCCTTTCAACTCCTTTCCTGTTGATGTTCATGGTTCCTTGCTGTCGGGGGGCATATTCTCACGCGCCGTCTGCTCCGGCGCCTGATCCCACGCTGTCTCCTCTGCCAGCCCGCTGTCCCGCAGCAGGTGGGCCAGGGGGGATTGCTCCCGCATGGTCTCCCACTTCTTGCGGATAAAAAGCTGGTAGTCGTCCGTCTGCCGGTTCTCCCGGGCTTTCCCCACGGCCCCGGCAAACTTCTTGCGAAATTCCATCTGCTTTTGCTGCTTGCGCTGGGCGAAGGCCGCCACGCCGGAGGCGGCGCTGTGGATGGCGGAGCGGCCGCTGTCGCTCTGGTGCTCCAGCTGGCGCAGCTGCTTCACCCGCTCCCGCTCCCGCCCCACCTTCTGGAAGGGGAGGACCCGGTCCATGGTGGTCTCGCCGTCCTCCCGCCGGGACATGGTCCCCATGCGGCGCAGCACGGTCTTCGGCGTCCGGGCGGCCTCGCAGCGCAGCTCCACGGCCCCCTGGGCAAATTCCTCGTCGCTGCTGTAGAACCGGTCCCGCCCGTGGATGGTGCGGCTGGCGGCCTTGTTCTCCTGGACCGCCCGCCCGTCGGTATCGTTCTCGTGGCGGACAAAGCCGAAGACCATGTCCTTTTTCTTCTCGTCGTAGCCCGCCTCCACCTTCCCGGTGGTCAGCTCCATCTCCCCGGAGAGCTTGGGCAGCTCCTCCCGGGCCGCGCAGCTGGAGGGTCTGACGCTGGAGAGCCGCTGATCGCCGCCGGCCTTGGCCGGCTTGAAGTGGATGTTCTCCGTCATCTCCAGATCCAGATCCCCGATGTACTGGGCCGTCTCCCGGTTCCCCGCCGCGCTGAGGGTGGCGTGGTCGCCGGCGGCCTTGGCCCACTTGGGGCGCTGCCGGGCCTTGCGCCCGTCCTGCTCAAACACCGCATCCCCGTCCTCTCATCCGCGGGCGGTTTCCCGCCGCCTTTACCAAAAAGCACAGGCTTTCTCCACAAAAAACGCAAAAAATCAACCATTCCGCCCTGCTCGATCGGTAAAATTATACATGACGGCGGCTTTGCGGCGCAAGTCCCCCCGCGCGAGTGGGCCGTATCCCGCGCGAATGAACGCGAACGGGAAGCCGGGTTTCCCGCCCGGCGGAGCCGCCAAAGGGCGGCGGAACCGTCGGTTTCCCGCCAGAAACGGGCAAAAAGCATCCCTTCTCCCGCCGTCTTCTTCCAAAGCCCCCGGCGGCCGCCCCGCTCCTCCCGCCGCAGTCCACGCCTTTTCCCGAAAAAACGACTTTTTCCAGACAAACCCAGCCTAAGGATTGCATACCGTTCCAAATCCTGCGGATACTATCCCATGTCATAGAACCCAGCCGGCCGGCGGAGCCGCAGACGATTTTCCGCCGCTGAGATTTAGGAGGAACGAACGATGAAAGCAACCGGAATTGTACGCCGCATTGATGACCTAGGCCGAATTGTCATCCCCAAGGAGATCCGGCGCACCATGCGTATCCGAGAGGGCGACCCCCTGGAGATCTATACAAGCCGGGACGGCGAGGTCATCTTCAAAAAGTATTCCCTCATGGGCGGGCTGGACGACTTTGCCGCCCAGTTCTGCGAGACGCTGAGCAAGTCCACCGGCTATCCCGCCGCCGTCACCGACCGGGATACCGTGATCGCCGTGGCCGGCGGCGGCAGGCGGGAGCTGCTGGGCAAGCATATCAGCCAGGAGCTGGAGCAGATCATGGAGGACCGGAAGATCTACCAGCAGAGCGCCGGCGGCCGCTGCGTCTTTGTCACCGACAGCGGCGAGAGCTTCTGCGCCGCCGTGGCCGCCCCCATCATCGCCGAGGGGGACGTGCTGGGGCTGGTGCTCTTTGTCACGGACGGCCAGCAGCCCACCGGCGAGACGGAGTACAAGCTGGCCCAGACCATCGCCGCTTTCCTGGGGAAACACATGGAGAGCTGAAAACAGTGGGGAGAACGCCTTTGCGCTCTCCCCACTGCCGTTCGTTAAAGATCCTTCAAAATCTCCTGCCGCTTGGCCTCGTACTCCTCCCGGGTGATAAGGCCCCGGTCGTAGAGGGCCCTGGCCTCCTCCAGCCGTCGCTGGACGGAGGGCTCCTCCTCCCCGGCGCCATCCTCCACCACGATCTCGTGGCTGGCTACGCCCCTCTTTCCGAAGGCGTTGACGCCGTTGGCCACAGCAATGGCCACGGCAATGAGCGTCCAGAAAATGCCAAAGGGTCCAAACGTGGGGATCGCCACAAAGAGGCCGATCCCCACAAAAATCAGACCAACAATAAAGCCTAATACGGATTGGGACTTCCCCGGTTTTACCTTGATATTCCGTCTCATATTGTCTCCTCTCGCACATGCCGCCGGCACCGGGGCGGCCGGGCACCCTTGAAACCAATTTTCCCCGCCGGGAACCTCCTCAGTTCTTGAGGCTCTGGAGCGGCGCGGGGATCCGGCCATCCCCAGCGGATATCCCATCCGCCGGGGACCCCGCATGATTTCACCTGCTCGGGCGGAGTGAATCCGCCCTGCGCCAAGCGTTTTCACCTCCGGTGAAAACGGCTTGTACCGCCTCCGACGGCCAGGGCAGCCGGATGTTTCTTGCCCCTGCCTCTGAAAATTTTCAGTTTTTTAGGCTCTGAAGCGGCGCAGGGATCCGGCCGCCCCGGGCGATAAAGGCGGCGCTGGAGGCGGCGTGGACCGGCATCACCGGGGCGCTGCCCAAAAGCCCGCCCATCTCCATCATATCCCCCACCTTCGCCCCGGGCACCGGGATGATGCGGACAGCGGTGGTCTTGCTGTTGACCATGCCCACCGCCGCCTCGTCGGCGATGATGGCGCTGATGGTCTCGGCGCTGGTGTCCCCGGGGACGGCG
>CALWXD010000022.1 GCA_944385425.1 uncultured Oscillospiraceae bacterium
CCCAGCATGATGTCGGTGCCGCGGCCGGCCATGTTGGTGGCCACGGTGACGGCCCCCAGCTTGCCGGCCTGGGCCACGATCTCCGCCTCCCGCTCGTGGTTCTTGGCGTTGAGGAGGTTGTGCTTGATGCCCTCCTTCTGGAGGAGCTTGCTGAGGTGCTCGTTTTTCTCGATGGACACGGTGCCCACCAGCACCGGCTGTCCCTTTTCATGGCAGGCCTTGATCTGCTGGATCACCGCCCGGTACTTGGCCGCCTCCGTCTTGTAGACCACGTCCGGGTCATCCTTACGGACCAGGGGCCGGTTGGTGGGGATCTCCACGATGTCCAGGCGGTAGATGGTGGCGAACTCCTCCTCCTCGGTCATGGCCGTACCGGTCATGCCGGAGAGCTTGTCGTAGAGGCGGAAGTAGTTTTGGAAGGTGATGGTGGCAAGGGTCTTGCTCTCCCGCTCCACCTTCACATGCTCCTTGGCCTCGATGGCCTGGTGGAGGCCCTCGTTATACCGGCGGCCGAACATGAGCCGGCCGGTAAACTCGTCCACGATGACCACCTGGCCGTCCTTGAGCACATAGTCGATGTCCCGTTTCATCACGCCGTGGGCCTTGATGGCCTGGTTGATGTGGTGGGCGATGGTGGAGTTCTCCGGGTCAGACAGGTTCTCCAGGTGGAAAAACTCCTCCGCCCGTTTCACGCCCCGGGCGGTGAGGGTGGCGGTGCGGGCCTTCTCGTCCACGATGTAGTCCGCGTCGATCTCCGTGTCCTCCTCGGCCTTCTCGTCGGTCTCCCTCACCACCATCTTCTTCAAGCGGGAGACGAACATCTCCGCCATGTCATAGAGCTGGGTGGATTTCTCCCCCTGGCCGGAGATGATGAGGGGGGTCCGGGCCTCGTCGATGAGGATGGAGTCCACCTCGTCCACGATGGCGAAGTGGTGGCCCCGCTGCACCAGCTCCTGGCTGTAGAGGGCCATGTTGTCCCGCAGGTAGTCAAAGCCCATCTCGTTGTTGGTGCCGTAGGTGATGTCGGCGGCATAGGCCGCCTGGCGCTCCTTCTTGTCCAGGCCGTGGACAATGAGGCCCACGGTGAGCCCCAGGAAACGGTGGACCTTGCCCATCCACTCGCTGTCGCGCTTGGCCAGGTAGTCGTTGACCGTGACGATGTGGACCCCCTCCCCGGTGAGGGCGTTGAGGTAGGCCGGCAGGGTGGCCACCAGGGTCTTGCCCTCGCCGGTCTTCATCTCGGCGATGCGCCCCTGGTGGAGCACGATGCCGCCCACCAGCTGCACCCGGTAGGGCCGGAGGCCCAGCACCCGGTCGGCGGCCTCCCGCACGGTGGCGAAGGCCTCCGGCAGGATGTCGTCCAGGGTCTCCCCCTTCTGCAGCCGCTCCTTGAACTCGGCGGTCTTGGCCTGGAGCTGGGCGTCGCTCATGGCCTTATATTCCTCGGCCATGGCCTCGATTTTATCCACGACCGGGTAGATCTGTTTCAGCTCCCGCTCGCTGTAAGTACCAAAGATTTTTTTCAGCAGTCCCATTTCACTACACTCCTCTTTATGGTCAGTGCTTTTTGAAAACACGCATAGACACAGGTTTTAGTATACCACAATTCCCGGAAAAAGCAAAGGCGGGAATTGCCGGATTTTGTGAACTTTCTGTGTCTCTTTCCGGCAAATCGGCAGAAGGCCCCGGGGCAAAACTTTTCCGCCTTCCCCCCTCGCCATTAGGCGGCGGATGTGGTATAATAGCTGCAAATTCGGTGCGGTCCCGCCTGCCGGCGCTCTCCGGCGGAGGCCGCGCCCCGCCGGGGAGCGCCGGCGGCCACCATCCAGGGAGGAAGAAACATGCGAATTGTCGTCAAGGTGGGGACCTCCACCCTCACCCACAGCACAGGAAAGCTGAACATCCGGCGGGTGGAGTCCCTCTGCAAGGTCATGAGTGATTTGAAAAACGCCGGGCACGAGATGGTGCTGGTCTCCTCCGGCGCCATCGCCATGGGCGTGGGGAAGATGAATCTCCAGGCAAAGCCCACGGATATGCCCACCAAGCAGGCCGCCGCGGCCATCGGCCAGTGCGAGCTGATGTATATCTATGACAAGCTCTTCTCCGAGTACCACCACACGGTGGCCCAGATCCTCCTCACCGGCTCCGACGTGGAGGACCCCCAGCGCCACCGCAACTTCCAGAACACCATGTTCCGCCTGCTGGAGATGGGGGCGCTGCCGGTGATCAATGAAAACGACACCGTGGCCACGGCGGAGATCGCCGTAGGCGACAACGACACCCTGGGCGCCATTGTGGCGGTGAACATCCGGGCGGACCTTCTGATCCTCATGAGCGATATCGACGGGCTCTATACCGCCGACCCCAGGAAGGACCCCGAGGCCACCCTCATCCCCCGGGTGGAGCGGCTCACCGACGAGATCCTCTCCCTGGCCGGGGGCAGCGGCACCGCCCTTGGCACCGGCGGGATGGTGACCAAGCTCCACGCCGCCCGGATCTGCATGGACGACGGCTGCGACATAGTGATCACCAACGGCTCCCGGCCCAAGGACCTCTATGACATCGCCCAGGGGAGGGCGGTGGGGACCCGGTTCGTCAGCGCCAGGGGGGACGGCCAATGAACCGGGATGTGATGGTCTCCGGCCGGAGGATGCACGCCTGCCTTTTGGGGGGCGGGGACATCCCCATTGTGCTGCTGTCCGGCTCCTGCGTCCCCCTGCCCCAGGTGGAGTACCGCCCCCTCACCCGGGCCCTGGCCCGGGGGCACCTGGTGGTGCTGCTGGAAAAATTCGGCTATGGCGGCAGCGACGCCACCGATGAGAGCCGGGACATCCGCCATGTGGTGGAGGAGTACCGCGCCGCCCTGGCGGCGCTGGACCTGTCGCTGCCGGTGGTCCTGGCGGGGCACAGCATGGGCTTTCTGGAGGCGCTGTACTGGACCCAGCGCTACCCCGGCGAGGTGGCGGCCCTCATCGGCGTCGACCCCGCCACCCCCGGCTGCTACCAGGATTTCCCCCTCGACAGGGCCGTCAGCCAGCTGCGTGCCCTGTCGCAAAAGCCGCTGGCCCAGAAGCTGGCGGCAGACCTCTACTGCCGCCGGCTGTTCCGCCGCCAGCGCATTCCCCGGGAAAAGCGGGCCGACCTGGAGGCCATGGCCCTCCGCAGCGTCAGCGGCACGGTGTGGCTGGCGGAGGCAGAGGCGCTGGAGGGCAATCTCTCCGCCATCGCCGCCCTGCCCCGGCCCCGGACCGTCCCCACCCTCTTCTTCCTCTCCAACGGGAGGGGCACCTCCATGTCCGGCGCCCAGTGGCGGCAGCACGGCCTGGATTTCCTCAAGGGCATGGCCTACGGCGACCACCTGCTGCTGGACCTGCCCCACAACCTCTACCAGCTGGCGCCGGACCTGATCGCCGAAAAGATCACGGTGTGGCTGCGCCGCAGCGGAAAAAACGACTAAGGGAGGATCTGTATGACTACCTTGCAGCTTTTGCAGCAGGCCAGGGCCGCCAGAGGCGCCATGGCCACCGCCTCCACAGAGCAGAAAAACCGGGCCCTGTCCGCCATGGCGGAGGCGCTGGAGGCCCACACCCCCGCCATCCTCGCCGCCAACGCCGCGGATATGGAGGCCGCCCGGGGGCAGATCAGCGACGTGATGCTGGATCGCCTGGCCCTCAGCGAGGGCCGGATCGCCGGCATGGCGGAGGGCATCCGCCAGGTGGCGGCCCTTCCCGACCCGGTGGGCCGGGTGCTGCGGCATGTGGAGCGGCCCAACGGCCTTGTGATCGAGAAGGTGTCGGTGCCCATGGGCGTCATCGCCATCATCTATGAGAGCCGGCCCAACGTCACCAGCGACGCCGCCGCCCTGGCCCTCAAGGCCGGCAGCGCCTGCGTCCTCCGCGGCGGGAAGGAGGCCCACCGCTCCGCCGCCGCCATCGTGGCCGCCCTTCGGGAGGGGCTGGCCACGGCGGGGCTGCCGGCGGAGGCGCTGCAGCTGGTGGAGGACACCACCCGGAAGAGCGCCAACGAGCTGATGACCGCCGTGGGGTATGTGGACCTCCTCATCCCCCGGGGCGGGGCGGGGCTGATCCGCTCCTGCGTGGAGAACGCCACGGTCAATGTCATCGAGACCGGCACGGGCATCTGCCACATCTATGTGGACGCGGCGGCGGACCTGGAGAAGGCCCTTGCCATCGTGGAAAACGCCAAGTGCTCCCGGCCCAGCGTCTGCAACGCCGCGGAGGTGTGCCTGGTCCACCGGGATATCGCCGCCGCCTTCCTCCCCCGCCTGCGCGGGCGGCTGACGGAGGACCGCTCCGCCCGGGGGGAGACGCCGGTGGAGCTGCGGCTGGACGAGGCCGCGGCGGCCCTCATCCCCGGCACGCCCGCCGGCCCCGACGACTTTGACACAGAGTTTCTCGACTACATCCTGGCGGTGAAGGTGGTGGACAGCGCGGAGGAGGCCATCGCCCACATCGCCGCCCACTCCACCGGCCACAGCGACGCCATCGTCACCGAGGATGACGATGCGGCCCGCCGTTTCACTTCCCTGGTGGACAGCGCCGCCGTCTATGTCAACGCCTCCACCCGCTTTACCGACGGGGGGGAGTTCGGCCTGGGGTGCGAGATGGGCATCTCCACCCAAAAGCTCCACGCCAGGGGCCCCATGGGCCTGGAGGAGCTGACCACCTACCACTACATTGTGCGCGGCAGCGGCCAGATCCGCTGAGCGCCGGAAAGGAAACTTCTATGGCAAATTACCTCTTCGGCTTTATCGGCACCGGCAACATGGCCGGCGCCCTGGTCCACGCCGCCTGCGAGCGGGTGGCGCCGGATAAGATCATCCTGGCAAACCGCACCGCCGCCAAGGCGGAGGCCCTGGCGGAAGAATTCGGCTGCGCCGTGGGCAGCAACAGCGAGGTGGCCGCCCAGAGCAGGTATATCTTCCTGGGCGTCAAGCCCCAGATGATGGCGGAGGTGCTGGCCCAGCTGCAGCCGGTCCTGGCCGGGCGGGAGGACCGGTTTGTCCTGGTCTCCATGGCCGCCGGCCTCACCACCGCCCGGCTGGAGGAGCTGGCGGGCCTCCCCTGCCCCATCCTGCGGATCATGCCCAACACCGCCTGCGCGGTGGGGGCCGGCATGGTCACCTACGCCGCCAACGCCGCGGTGACGGAGGGGGAGCTGCGGGAGTTTTTGGACGGCATGGTCTTTGCCGGCACCTTTGACCGGCTGGAGGAGCGCCTCATCGACGCGGCCAGCGCCGTGGCCGGCTGCGGCGGCGCCTTCCTGTGGCAGGTGATGGAGGCCATGGCCGACGGGGGCGTGGCCTGCGGCCTGCCCCGGGACAAGGCCCTGCTCTACGCCGCCCAGATCATGGAGGGCACCGGCAAGCTGACCCTCTCCACCGGTCTCCATCCCGGCGTTTTGAAGGACCAGGTCTGCAGCCCCGGCGGCTCCACCATTGCCGGCGTGCGGGTGATGGAGGAGCGGGGCGTCCGGGGCGCGGTGATGGACGCGGTGATCGCCTCTGAGGCGCGCAACCGGGAGCTGGGGAAACAGTAGCGTGGACCTCCTCCGAAAGCTGCGGGACAAGCTCCTGGCCCCCCTGCTGGGCTACGGCATCCTGGCCGGGATCGCCCTGGCGGTGGTCTTCACCCTGGCCATCCTGGGCGGCGCGGTGATGCGCGCCCTGGGGTTTACCTACCAGTCCATTGGGAGCATCCTCCTCTTTTTCCTGCTGTCCATGCTGCTGGACCTGCCCTTCGACCTTCTGGCCGGGGCGCTGCCCAGGGCCCTCTGCTCCATGGGGCGCCTGCCCCCCGGCTGGGCCAGGGGCCTGCACTTCCTGCTGGACGCGGCCTTCTCCGCCATGGCCATGGCGGCGGCGGACGCGCTGATGGTCTCTGTCTCCGCCACGCCCCTGTCGGTCTGGGCGGTCTCCCTGCTTTTTGCCCTGCCGTGCCTCTTTGAGCGGAGGGGGCGGGACAGCGGCGGCAAGGCCGGCTAGCGCCGCCGTCTCCGGGGAAAACAATACAAAAAAGCCCATTGCCCTGTGTAGTACTCCACATGGCAATGGGCTTTTTCACTTGTCGGCCTACGCTCAGACCAGCTCGATCATGGCGGTCCGCCTCCGCGCTAAGCGCCGCCGCTGCGCGGCGGTTGCGCTCCGGCACACTTGCCTGCGGGCAAGGGTCCGCTCCGCTTCGGCCGCCCCCGCTGGCCTAATCTCAGACCAGCTCGATCATGGCGGTCTCCGCGGCGTCGCCACGGCGGACGCCGGTGCGGGTGATGCGGGTGTAGCCGCCGTTGCGCTCTGTGTAGTTGGGAGCGATCTCCTTGAAGATCTTCTTCACCACGTCCTCACGGGTGATGAAGGTCATGGCCTGCCGGTAGGCGGCCAGATCCCCCTTCTTCCCCAGGGTGATCATCTTCTCAGCCAGGGGGCGGATCTCCTTGGCGCGGGTGATGGTGGTCTCCATCTTGCCCTTGTCCAGGAAATCGGTCACCTGCTGACGGAGCATCGCTCTGCGCTGGTCGGTAGTCTTACCGAGCTTACGAGTTCCGGGCATCTTGGTTTCCTCCTTCGTTGCCCCCGCCCGACAGAAACGGGCAGACAGGGTCCAATCGGTACGTCGTCCCGCTCCCCTTTGAGGGAGGGGCTCAGTTGTTATCCTTATCGGCCAGGGACAGTCCCATCATGGCCAGCTTGTTGATGACTTCCTCCAGGCTCTTGCGGCCCAGGTTGCGCACCTTCATCATCTCGTCCTCGGTCTTGGAGATCAGATCCTCCACCGTGTTGATGTTGGCGCGCTTGAGGCAGTTAAAGCTGCGGACGCTGAGGTCCAGCTCCTCAATGGTCAGCTCCAGCACCTTATCCCGCTGGGTCTCCGCCTTCTCCACCACGGTGGACTTGGAGCCCACCGTCTCGCTGAGGTCGGTGAACAGGGCGAAGTGGTCGCAGAGGATCTTAGCGCCCAGGGACACCGCGTCCCGGGCGGAGATGGTGGAATCTGTCCAGACCTCCAGTGTGAGCTTGTCAAAGTCTGTCATGTTGCCCACGCGGGTGTTTTCCACGGTGTAATTCACCTTGTACACCGGCGTGTAGATGGAGTCCACGGGGATCACGCCGATCACCGTCTGGCTGCTCTTGTTGCGCTCAGCCGGGACATAGCCGCGGCCGTGGCTTAGGGTAATCTCCATATTCAGCGTAGCGCCGGCGCCCAGGGTGGCGATGTGCATCTCGGGGTTGAGCACCTCCACCTCGCCGTCGCTCTTGATATCGCCGGCGGTAACCTCGCAGGGGCCCACCGCCTCGATAAAGACGGTCTTGACGCCCTCGCTGTGGAGCTTGGTAATCAGTCCCTTGATGTTCAGCACGATCTCCGTCACATCCTCCTTGACACCGGGGATGGTGGTGAACTCGTGCTGCACGCCGGCAATCTTGATGCTGGTGGCCGCAGTACCGGGCAGAGAGGAGAGCATGATACGGCGCAGGGCATTGCCCAGGGTCGTGCCGTAACCGCGCTCCAATGGCTCAACCACATATTTGCCGTAGGAATCATCGCCAGGGGTTTCGATACACTCGATCTGGGGCTTTTCAATTTCAATCATGCAGTTACCCTCCTCCTCATGGCAGGCCGCCGGAGACGGCCCGCGGGAAATTCAGTTCGTTTGACAATCGAGGGTACCCTCAGATTACTTGGAGTAGAACTCAACAATGAGATGCTCCTCGATGGGCAGATCGATGTCCTCTCTCACGGGCAGGCGGGTGACTGTACCCTTCAGAGCGTTCTTCTCCCGCTCCAGCCACTGGGGAACCAGGACCACGGGGGCGTCCTCGCCCAGGAGGCGCTTAAACTTCACGGAAGAGCGGCTGGCCTCCTTCACCTCGATCACGTCGCCTACCTTCACCAGATAGGAGGGGATGTTGACCTTGACGCCGTTGACCGTAAAGTGGGCATGGCTCACCAGCTGGCGGGCCTCCCGGCGGGTCATGGCAAAGCCCAGGCGGTAGACCACGTTGTCCAGACGGCGCTCCAGCAGGCTGAGCATCTCCTCGCCGGTCTTGCCCTGCATCCGGGCAGCCTTCTCGTAGTACATACGGAACTGCTTCTCCATGATGCCGTAGACGAACTTGACCTTCTGTTTCTCCTGGAGCTGGAGGGCATATTCGCTCTTCTTCTTTCTCATCTGGTTGCCGGAGTTACGCTCGGTGTTCTTCTTGGCGTACCCCATAGCAGCGGGAGAAATCCCCAAAGCCTTGCAGCGCTTGGCGATGGGCTGCATATTCTTAGCCATAATTCTCTAGTTTCCTCCTTCTTCCAAGTTAGACGCGGCGGCGCTTGGGGGGACGGCAGCCGTTGTGGGGGATGGGGGTGACGTCCTTGATCATGGTCACCTCAAGGCCCACGGCCTGCAGCGCGCGGATGGCGGCCTCACGGCCCTGGCCAGGCCCCTTCACGAACACCTCCACCGTCTTTAGGCCGTGCTCCATGGCGGCGCGGGCGGCCACCTCGGCGGCGGTCTGGGCGGCGAAGGGGGTGGACTTCTTGCTGCCGCGGAATCCCTGTCCACCGGAGGAGGCCCAGGAGATGGCGTTGCCCTGGACGTCGGTGACAGTTACCATGGTGTTGTTGAAGGAAGAACGGATATGGACCTGGCCCCTCTCGATGTTCTTCTTTTCGCGCCGGCGGCGGATGACTTTCTTGCCAGTTTTCGGTGCAGCCATTTCGATTCTCCCTCCTTACTTCTTCTTGTTGGCAATGGTCTTCTTGGGACCCTTGCGGGTTCTCGCGTTGGTCTTGCTGCGCTGTCCGCGGACAGGCAGGCCGCGGCGGTGACGGATGCCGCGGTAGCAGCCGATCTCAGTGAGCCGCTTGATGTCCAGGGCTACGGAGCGGCGCAGGTCACCCTCCACCATATAGCCGTGGTCGATGGCCTCGCGGAGCTTGGCCTCATCGGTCTCGGTCAGATCCTTCACGCGGGTGTCGGGGTTGATGCCTGTTTTCGCCAGGATGTCCTTGGCGCTCTTTCTGCCAATGCCGTAGATGTAAGTCAAACCGATCTCGATTCGCTTGTCCTTCGGCAGATCAATACCGGCAATTCTTGCCATAGCTTTCTCGCACCTCCAAATTTCACTTAGCCCTGTCTCTGCTTGTGCTTGGGATTCTCACAAATCACCATCACGCGCCCCTTGCGGCGGATAATCTTGCACTTTTCACACATGGGCTTGACGGACGGTCTTACTTTCATGATGTGCTACCTCCTACTTACTACGCCAGGTAATCCGGCCACGGGTCAAGTCGTAGGGACTCATCTCCACCGTAACTTTGTCACCGGGCAGAATTCTGATGAAGTTCATTCTGAGCTTTCCGGAAATGTGCGCCAAAATGGTGTGGCCATTCCCAATGTCGACTTGGAACGTGGTGTTGGGCAGCGCCTCTACAACGACGCCCTCCACTTCAATCATATCGGATTTTGCCAAGTGTCTATCCCTCCTGGTCTGGATTACCCGCCCCGCTCAGCTGAGCGAGGGTATTTCGAACTTCACGGTTCGTTATGGTTTCCCCGTTCTGGATCTTCTCGGCAACGCAGGTCGCCGGCGCCATGGCGAAAACGGCGTGTTTCCGTTTTTTCCGCTTGGGCCGCTCTACCCGACGGGTCTTGCCATCCGCCAGCAGGAGGAAGTCCCCCTCCGTCCCCAGGACGAGGAAGAGCTTCCCCTTGTCCCTGCCGGCGGTTGATCTGACAATCATGGATTTTGCAATGTCCATCGCCGCTTACTCCGGAAGGCCGCTGGGGTCCGTCAAGAGCTCCGGCTCCCCGTCGGTGATGAGAACGGTGTTCTCATAGTGGGCGGAGAGGCTGCCGTCGGCTGTCTTTACCGTCCAGCCGTCCGGCATCACCTTGATGGCCGCGCCCCCGGCGTTCACCATGGGCTCCACAGCGATGGTCATGCCCCGCAGGAGCCTGGGGCGAGGCCCGTGCTCCATCACATAGTTGGGCACCTCCGGCGCCTCGTGCATCTTCTGGCCCACACCGTGGCCGACGTATTCCCGGACGACGGAGAAACCGTTTTCCTCCACATACCGCTGCACAGCCCTGGAGATATCGGGGATGCGGTAGCCCTCCCGGGCGAACTTGAGCCCCTCGAAAAAGCTCTGCCGCGTCACCGCGATCAGCCGCCTGGCCTCCTGGGAGATCTCCCCGCAGGCGAAGGTGGCGGCGCAGTCGCCGTGGAACCCGTCGATATAGGCCCCCACGTCGATGGAGACGATGTCCCCCTCCCGCAGCACCCGCTTGCCGGGAATGCCGTGGATGATTTCGTCGTTGACCGAGACACAGACGCTGGCGGGGTACCCCTGGTAGTGCAGGAAAGAGGGGACCGCCCCCTGTGAACGGATAAAATGGTACACTGCGTGGTCAATTTCCTGGGTTGTTACGCCGGGGGTCACCATTTCCCCTGCCAAGGCACGGGCTGCCGCGGTAATTTTTCCGGCCCGGCGCATCAATTCGATCTCGTGGGGGGACTTGAGCGTAATCATTTGCCCAGCCCCAGCGCCTCGAGGATCTTGGCGTTGGTGGCCTCCTTGTTGTCGGCCACCTCCACCCGTTTGAGCAGGCCCCGCGCGGCGTAGAAGTCCACCAGGGGGGCTGTCTCTTTATGATAGACCTTCAACCGCTCGCGGACGGTCTCGGGCGTATCATCCTTGCGCTGAATCAGCTTGCCGCCGCAGCTGTCGCAGATGCCCTCCACCTTGGGGGGGACGGCCTCCAGATTGTAGCTGGCGCCGCAGGCCTCGCAGACCCGGCGGCCGCTCATGCGGCGGAGGATCTCCTCCTCGGAGATCTCAATGGCGATGACGGCATCAATCCGGATCCCGGCCTTCTCGATGGCCTCCGCCTGGGCGATGGTGCGGGGCACGCCGTCCAGAATGCAGCCCTTGGCGCAGTCGTCCTGCTTGAGGCGCTCATCGACAATACCGATGATCACTTCATCAGGCACCAGCTGGCCCGCGTCCATATAGGACTTGGCCTTCAGCCCGGTGGGGGTGCCGTCTTTGATGGCGGCACGGAGGATGTTGCCGGTAGAGATGCTGGGGATCCCCAGCTTTTTGCACAGGATTTCCGCCTGGGTGCCCTTACCGGCACCGGGGGCGCCTAATAAAATCAGATTCATGGTCTCCTCCTTATTCAAGGAACCCCTTGTACTGCCGCATGAGCATCTGGGATTCCAGGGCGTTCACCGTCTCCAGGGCAACGCCCACCACGATGATGACCGACGTACCGCCGATGGCCAGGTTCTGGATCCCGGCAAAGCTGTCCAGGATCTTGCCGGCAATCAGCGGGCAGATCGCCACGATGCCAAGGTAGATGGCGCCAAAGAGCGTGATCTTGGAGAGCACCTTGGAGATGAACTGGCTGGTGGGCAGGCCCGGGCGGAACCCGGGGATAAACCCGCCGTTCTTCTTTAGGTTGTTGGAGATCTCCACGGGGTTGAACTGGATGGTGGCGTAGAAATAGCTGAAACCGATGATCATGAGGCAATAAGCCACCATATAGGGGATAGAGGCCGTGTCGATGGCGTCATAGATGGTGCGGGAAACAGTCCCCTCCGCCGGGATGCCGATAAAGCTCCAGATGGTCACCGGCAGGGAGGCGATGGACTGGGCGAAGATGATGGGCAGCACGCCGCTCATGCTCACCTTCATGGGCAGATGGGTGGACTGGCCGCCGTACATCCTGCGGCCCACCTGGCGCTTGGCATACTGCACGGGGATGCGCCGCTCCGCGTCGTTGACGAAGACGATCAGCACCACCAAAAGCAGGATGCCCGCCAGGAGGAGGATGGTCCAGGCCCAGTGCATGGTCCCGGAGACGATGCCGCTGTAGATGGCGCCCACGCCGGCGGGGACGCGGGAGATGATGCCGGCGAAGAGGATCATGGAGATGCCGTTGCCCACGCCGAACTCATTGACCTGCTCGCCCATCCACATGAGGAAACTGGAGCCGGCCACGAAGGAGACGATGATCACCAGCGCGCCCCAGATGGAGTCGTTGGAGAGCATGTCATAGCTGCGCATCATGAAATAGTAGCCAAGGGCCTGCAGAAGGGCGATGGCAACCGTTGCGTACCGGGTAATGGCCTGGATCTTCTTCTTGCCCTCCTCGCCGCCTTCCCGGGCCATGCGCTCCAGGGGAGGGATGGCCACGGTGAGCAGCTGGATGATGATGGAGCTGTTGATATAGGGCTGGATGCCCAGGGCAAACACCGTCGCCATGGCGAAGGCGCCGCCGCTCATCACGTTCATCAGCCCCAGGTAGGAGGTCCCGGCGCTGTCCAGATAGGCGGACAGCAGCGCCGTATCCACATAGGGGACGGAGATGGCATTACCGATGCGGTAAATTAGCAGGATAAGGAGAGTAAAGATGATCTTTTTCCGCAGCTCGGGAATGGCCCACGCCTTGCGTACTGTCTGGATCATATTACTTCACCTCGGCCTTTCCTCCGGCAGCTTCAATGGCTTCCTTGGCGGACTGGGAGAAGGCGGAAGCCTCAACAGTAACCTTCTTGGTGACCTTCCCGTTGCCCAGGACCTTATAGCCGTAGGGGCATTTCTTCAAAATCCCCTTGCTCAAAAGGGCCTCGGCGGTGACGGTGTCGCCGTCCTCAAACTTGTTCAGTGCGCTGAGATTGATGATCTCCAGAGGCTTTGCAAAGATGTTGTTAAAGCCGCGCTTCGGCACACGGCGGGCCAGAGGCATCTGGCCGCCTTCAAACCCGACGCGCACGCCGCCGCCGCTGCGGGCCTTCTGGCCCTTGTGGCCGCGGCCGGCAGTCTTGCCGTTGCCGGTACCGGCGCCACGACCCTTGCGCTTGCCAACGTGGGTGGAGCCAGCGGCGGGGGATAATTCATGCAGATTCATATTCCGGTGCCTCCTTACTTGGACTCTTCGACGCTGAGCAGATAGCCGATCTTGGCGATCTTGCCGCGGGTCTGTGCATTGTCGGGCTGCACGGTGCTGTCACCGATCTTCCGCAGCCCCAAAGAGTTGGCAGTGGCGATGTGCTTTTCCAATCTGCCGTTGAGGCTCTTGACGAGCTTGATGTTCAGACTTGCCATGTCACACGCCCTCCTTAACCAACGATCTCTTCCACGCTCTTGCCGCGGATGCGGGCCACCTCTTCCGGGCCCCGCAGGCTCTTGAGCCCCTCGAAGGTGGCGGCCACCACGTTCTGGGGGTTGTTGGAGCGCAGGCACTTGGCGCGGATATCCTTCACGCCGGTGGCCTCCATCACCGCGCGGACCGGGCCGCCGGCGATGATGCCGGTACCGGGGGCGGCGGGCTTCATGACCACGCGGCCGGCACCGAACTCGCCGATGACCTCGTGGGGAATGGTGGTGCCGCTGAGGGTCACCGTCACCATGTTCTTCTTGGCGTCCTCAATGCCCTTGCGGATGGCCTCGGGGACCTCGGCGGCCTTGCCCAGGCCGAAACCGACCTTGCCCTTGCCGTCGCCCACGACCATGAGCGCGGCGAACTTGAAGATGCGGCCGCCCTTCACCGTCTTGGATACGCGGTTCAAGGACACCAGCTTTTCAGTGAACTCACTGGGTTCTCTCTCAAATCTAGCCATGTTCTCGTCCTCCCTCCCGATCAGAATTTCAAGCCGCCCTCGCGGGCGCCGTCGGCCAGCTCGGCCACGCGGCCGTGGTACAGGTAACCGCCGCGGTCAAACACGACCACCTCGATCCCCTTCTGCTTGGCGGCCTCAGCCACCATCTTGCCGACCTCACGGGCGGCCTCTTTGTTGCCGCCGTTTTCCATCTTGAGGGAAGATGCGGAACAGAGGGTAACGCCGTTGACATCATCGATGATCTGGGCGTAGATATTCTTCTCACTGCGGAACACGTTCAGCCGGGGGCACTCGGGGGTGCCGGAGATCTTGGCCCGGACTCTCTTGTGCCGCTTCAGACGCTGCGCGTTGGTGTTGGGTCTTTTAATCATTTCAGCAC